>CBFGWW010000254.1:0-4186 GCA_965652625.1 uncultured Agromyces sp. | reverse complement strand
AGGTGAGCCGCGTGCTCAACCAGACCGACCTGATGTACTTCTCGGGCGACGACGCGAACGTGCTGCCGCACCTCGCGATCGGGGCGACGGGCCTCATCGGCGTCACCGCGAACATCGCGCCCGCGCCGTACCGCACCATCGTCGACGCCGTGAACGCGGGCGACCTGAGGGCGGCGACGGCCGAGCACCAGCGGCTCGAGCCGCTCGTGCGCGCGGTCATGACGCACGTTCCGGGCACCGTCGCGGCGAAGTACATCCTGCACGGGCTCGGCCGGATCGGCAGCCCGCGCGTTCGGCTGCCGCTCGTCGGCCCCGAGGAGTGGGAGGCCGCCCTCATCGAGGACGAGATCGACCTCGTCCAGGGCGTCCCCGGCGCCGACTTCCACAACTTCCGCCCCGACCGCAACGCCGCCGCCGGCGGCGCGCTGCCGAAGGTCGCGGGCACGACGCGCTGACGCGCGCCACGAGGCATCCGCGGCGCCGTGAAGGCCCGCACGAACTGAACACCGCAACGTAAGGAGGGCCCATGCCCGACGTCGTCATCGAACCGGAGCCGCTCGATCCGGGGACCCTGCGCATCATCCCCATCGGCGGCCTCGGCGAGGTCGGCCGCAACATGACGAGCTACGAGATCGACGGCAAGATCCTCATCGTCGACTGCGGCGTGCTCTTCCCCGAGGAGCACCAGCCCGGCGTCGACCTGATCCTGCCCGACTTCGGGTTCCTCCGGGAGCGGCTCGACGACATCGTGGGCGTCGTGCTCACGCACGGCCACGAGGACCACATCGGCTCCGTGCCCTACCTGCTGCGACTGCGCCGCGACATCCCGCTCATCGGCTCGACGCTCACGCTCGCCCTCGTCGAGGCGAAGCTCAAGGAGCATCGCATCCAGCCCTACACGCTCACCGTGAGCGAGGGGCAGCGCGAGCGGATCGGTCCGTTCGACCTCGAGTTCGTCGCGGTGAACCACTCCATCCCCGACGCCCTCGCCGTGGCCATCAAGACCCGCGCGGGCACGGTGCTCGCGACCGGCGACTTCAAGATGGACCAGCTGCCGCTCGACGGCCGGCTCACCGACCTGCGCGAGTTCGCGCGCCTCGGCGAGGAGGGCGTCGACCTCTTCATGGTCGATTCCACCAACGCGGACATCCCCGGCTTCACGCCGCTCGAGCGCTCGATCGGCCCCGTGCTCGACGAGGTCATCGCGCGCTCGCCGCGGCGCGTCATCGTCGCGAGCTTCTCGAGCCACGTGCACCGGGTGCAGCAGGTGCTCGACGCCGCGGCGTTCAACGGCCGCCGCGTGGCGCTCCTCGGGCGCAGCATGGTGCGCAACATGACGATCGCGGCCGAGCTCGGCTACCTCAAGGTGCCCGAGGGCGTGCTCGTCGACTACAAGAAGGCCGGCGACATCCCCGACGACGAGATCGTCTACATGTCGACGGGATCGCAGGGCGAGCCGATGGCCGTGCTCTCGCGCATGGCGAACCGCGACCACCAGATCGAGATCGGCGAGGGCGACACGGTCATCCTCGCGTCGAGCCTCATCCCGGGCAACGAGAACGCGGTGTACCGCGTCATCGACGGGCTCACGAAGCTCGGCGCCAACGTCGTGCACAAGGGCAACGCGAAGGTGCACGTCTCGGGCCACGCGGCGGCGGGGGAGCTGCTGTACTGCTACAACATCCTGAAGCCGCGCAACGTGCTGCCGATCCACGGCGAGTACCGGCACCTGTTCGCGAACGCGAAGCTCGCGCAGGACACGGGCATCCCCGAGGCGAACACGTTCATCGGCGAGAACGGCACGGTGTACGACCTCCGCGACGGCGTCGTGCGGGTGACCGGCCAGCTCGACCTCGGCTTCGTGTACGTCGACGGCTCCACGGTCGGCGAGATCACCGACGCCGACCTCAAGGATCGCCGCATCCTCGGCGAGGAGGGGTTCATCTCGGTCATCATCGTCGTGGACGCCTCGACCGGCCGCATCATCGTCGGCCCCGAGATCCACGCCCGCGGGTTCGCCGAGGACGACGCCGTGTTCGAGGAGGTCAAGCCGAAGATCTCGGCCGCGCTGCTCGAGGCGGCGCAGAACGGCGTCCGCGACCAGCACGCGCTGCAGCAGACGGTGCGGCGCACGGTCGGCACGTGGGTGAATCGTCGGCTCCGTCGGCGTCCGATGCTCGTGCCGCTCGTCATCGAGGCGTAACGGCCTCCGAGGCGCACCGCCCCCGACCGCCGAGGGAGAAACACCGCGGAAACACGTCCCGCGTAGCATCCGCGCATGGCGGACTTCACCATCCGCCCGGCCATCCCCGGCGACGGCGCGTTCCTCGCGGACATGGTGGTCGAGGCGGCGAACTGGCAGGCCGGGGTCACCCGACCCCGTCCGGTGGTGCTCGCCGATCCCGCGTACCGCGGCTACATCGCGGGCTGGCAGCGTCCTTCCGACCAGGGCGTCGTCGCGCTCGACCCCGACGGCAAGCCGGTCGGCGCGGCCTGGTACCGGCTGTTCGCCGCGGATGCCCCGGCGCACGGCTTCATCGGCAGCGGCGTGCCCGAGCTCATCATCGGCGTGCGTCCGCTCTGGCGCGCGCAGGGCGTGGGTCGCGCGCTGCTGCAGTCGCTGGCGGATGCCGCGCGCTCGGCCGGATTCGCCCGGCTCACGCTGAGTGTGGAGCACGGCAACGTCGCCGAGGCGCTCTCTAGCTCGGAGGGCTTCGCCGTCGTCGGCAGCGGCGGCGGGCGCGACACGATGGTCCGCCGCCTGCGCTGATCGCGGACATGCGCCGCGTCCTGTCGGCCCGCGTCGTCCGTCGGCCGTAACGTTGGGGGCATGGCTACGAGCACCAGGTCGAACGGGCGTGCCTCGGGCGCGTCCGGGCGCGGCGGGAGCTCCAAGACGGCGCCCACGAAGAAGCTGCCGGCGACCTCCGCACGCGGCTCGAGCGGCACGGGTCGCGCGAGTGCCGCGAAGGCCAAGCCGGCGAAAGCGCCGTCCGACGGCCCCAATGTCCTCGTGCGCGCCTGGATGGGCCTCGCGCACCTCACGGGCGGCGCCGCTCGCGCCCTCGGCCCCGAGACGCTCGCCAAGGAGGAGCGTCGCGACGGCCTCCCCTTCTTCATCGTGCTGCTCGCCATCGCGGGCGCCGTCGTCGAGTGGTTCTTCATCAACGACCCGGTCGCGCAGACGTTCGACGCCTGGACGTTCGGCGGCCTCTTCGGACGCGTCGCGTTCGCGCTGCCCGTCATCATGCTGCTGTTCGCGGTCTGGCTGTTCCGGCACCCGAGCTCGGTGCACGACAACACCCGCATCGGCATCGGGCTCGCCCTGCTGCTCCTCACGGTCTCGGGCCTCTGCCACCTGTTCGGCGGCCAGCCCGAGCCGAGCCAGGGCATGGCGGTGCTGGCGCGTGCCGGCGGCATCCTGGGCTGGATGCTCGCGCAGCCGTTGATCCTCCTCATCACCGAGGTGGGCGCGGCCGTCGTCATCGTCCTGCTCCTGCTGCTGTCGCTCCTCATCATCACGAAGACCCCGCCGAACCGGATCCCGGCTCGCTTCCGAGAGCTGTACGTCTGGCTCTTCGGCGCGCCCGAACCCGACGAGGAGGCCTCCGACGCCAAGGCGTCGCGCCGCAGGGGCAAGTCGGTCCAGACCGAGCTCGACGGGATCGACGATCCCGACGGCGAGCGGGGCGGGCTCGTTCCGTGGTGGCGCCGCAACGCGTCCAACCGCGAGGAGGATCCCGCGTTCGCGGCCGGCGGCGTCGACGGCATCACCGAGGTGTTCGGCCCCGGGTCCGCCGCGGGCAGCTTCGAGTCGCCGCTCGAGGGCGTGGGCGGCGCGGGGGCCTACAGCACCGAGGTCATGGGCGACCTCGAGCGCGCCGAGTCCGCGCTCCAGTCGTTCACGGGCGACGTGCCGCGCGGCGGCACGGGCCTCCGCGGCGATGACGCCGGCGCGACGAACGTGCTCTCGGTGTTCGACGAGCCCGTCGACGGCGAGCCCGGGGCGCCAGGCGGTGCGGATGCCGCGCTCGGCGAGCCCGCGGCATCCGAGCCCGAGCGGCCCTACCACCTGCCGGCCGCCTCGACCCTCGCGGCCGGCGCGCCGGCGAAGGCGCGCGCGGCCGCGCACGCCGCCCGCGGGCGCCCGCTCCCGGGCGGGCGCGCCCAGGTCCCGGGCGACGCG
>CBFGWW010000253.1:0-4194 GCA_965652625.1 uncultured Agromyces sp. | reverse complement strand
GCATCCGAGACGACGACCGCGCCTCCTACAAGCCGTTCACGGATGCCGCCGAGCTGGCCGAGCTCGTCGAGGCCGACTTGGCGACGCTCCTGGCCGAGCGGTTCGACGCCTCGCGTGCGGCGCCCGCCACGACCGCGACGGCGCCCGCGCTCCCGCCCGAGACGCCGAGCCGGCTGCCCGCCCCGTACACCGACGCCGTGGGCCGCGACGGCGAGCTCGCGACGCTCCTCGACTGGGTGGGCGACGACGCCACCCGGCTCGTGACGCTCGTCGGTCCGGGCGGCATCGGCAAGAGCCGCCTCGCGATCGAGATCGCCCACCGCGCCGGCGACGCCTTCGACCGGGTGACCTTCGTGACACTCGAACACCTCCGCGACGACAGCGAGGTCCTGCCCGCGATCGCCCGGGCGCTGGGGGTGCGCGACACCGGCGACCGCCCGCTCTCCGAGCAGCTCGGCGTCGCACGTGCGGGGCGGCGCGACCTCATCGTGCTCGACAACTTCGAGCAGGTGCTCGACGCCGCGACCGACGTGGTGTCGCTGCTCAACGACGTGCCCGGGGCGACGTTCCTCGTGACGAGCCGCTCCCGGCTCCGCGTGCGCGGCGAGCGCCTCTTCGACGTCGAGCCGCTCGCCCTGCCCGACGAGTACGCCCAGTCCACCGTCGAAGAGGTCCTCGCGTCGCCCGCGGTGCAGCTGTTCCGCGACCGGGCGCAGGCGGCCGATCCCCGCTTCGAGGTCACGCCCGCGAACGCCGTCGACGTCGCCCGCATCTGCCGCGCGCTCGAGGGCGTGCCGCTCGCGATCGAGCTCGCCGCGGCCTGCATCCGCGCGCTCACGCCGTCGGCCATGCTCGCGAAGCTCGACCAGATGCTGCCGCTGCTCGTGAACGCGGCGCGCGACGTGCCCGAGCGCCAGCGCACCATCCAGGCCACCGTCGAATGGAGCATCGACCTGCTCGAACCCGACCCGCGTGCGCTCTTCGTGCGGCTCGGGGTCTTCGCCGGCGACTTCGGGCTCGACGCCGTCGAGGCCGTCACGGAGGGAGCGCCGTTCGCGGCCGACCTGCTCGGCACGCTGCTCACCCTCGTCGACAGCAGCCTGCTGCGCCAGCACGCCGACGCGGGCATGCCGCTCTTCTCGATGCTCGCTCCCGTGCGCGAGATCGCCACAGCACGCTTCGACGGCGAGTCGGATGCCGCCGCGGTCCGCCGCGCCCACGCCGACCACTACGTGGAGCTCGCCGTCGAGACCGAGCCGCTGCTGCGTGGCACGACCCAGTTGTCGGCGCTGGCGCGGCTCGAAGCCGAGCGTGACAACCTGCGCGCGGCCTACCGCCACCTCATCGCGATCGGGGAGGTGGATCCGGTCGCGGACGCGGTCTGGCGGCTGCTCCTGTACTGGTGGATCCGCGGGTTCCTGCCCGAGGCCAAGGCGTGGACGGACCTCATGCTCGACGCGGGGCAGCCGCTCTCCCCGCGCACGCGTGCGATCGCCCTGGCCTTCTCGGCGTGGGTGCCGCTCTGGCAGACCGACGGCGAGGTGCGCGCCGAGCCGCTCGAGGAGAGCGTGGCGATCTTCCGCGACCTGGGCGACGAGTTCAGCGAGGGCCTCGCGCTCACGGTGCTGGCGCTCGCCTACATGTCGGCCGAACCGCCCGACCTCGACCTCGCCGAGGCACGGCAGCGTGCCGCGCTCGAGCTCCCCGGGGTGCGGCACGACCCCTCGTTCGAGGCCCTGTTCCGGAGCGCGCTCGGGCGCATCCACTTGGCGCGCGGGCGGTTCGCGGAGTCGCTCCCGTTCTTCGAGCAGGCGCGGGACGACTCGGTGCGACTCGGCGACGTGTTCGTCGAGTCGATCGCGCTCACCCAGATCGGCTACGCGCACCTCGGCCTCGGCGAGCCCGACCGCGCGTCCTTCGTGCGCAACCTGGAGCTCGCCGCCCGGCTCCGGAACGACGACGGCATGGCATACGCGCTCGAGGGGCTCGCGGCGACGGATGCCGCCACGGGCGACCTCGCCCACGCCGGCCTCTACCTCGGGGCATCCGAGGCGCTCCGCGCCCGCACCGGCCTGAGCGACCAGCGCTCGTACATCACGTATCAGCCGTTCGTCGAGGCGGCGGCCGCCTCGGATCGCGCGGCCGAGTTCGAGGCGGCTCGCACCACGGGTCGACGGATGCCGCGCCGCGCCGTGCTCGACCTCGTGCTCGGCCCGGAGCTCGCCGCCGCGGCCTGGGCGTAGCGCCACCCGTCCGGGTGCTGGACGAGGGCCGCCGGCGCGCGGACAATGGGCACATGGGGCGTCGCCGCGGATGCACCCGATGGTCGAGGGAGCCGTCATGATGGGCGGCTCCGCGGAGGCGCGCGGCATCCGGACGCCCGACCAGCGACTGCGGGTCTTCGTGAGCTCGACGCTCGAGGAGCTGCAGCCTGAACGCCGCGCCGCCCGCGCCGCGATCGAGCGGATGCATCTGGCGCCCGTGATGTTCGAGCTCGGGGCGCGGCCGCACCCGCCGCGCGAGCTGTACCGCGCGTACCTCGACCAGAGCGAGGTGTTCGTCGGCCTCTACTGGCAGGAGTACGGCTGGATCGCGCCCGATGAGGAGTCCTCGGGCCTCGAGGACGAGTACCGGCTGGCGCCGCGCGACATGCCCAAGCTCATCTACCTGAAGCAGCCGGCCGAACGCGAGGAACGGCTCGCGCAGCTCCTGGAGGAGATCCGTGACGACGACTCGACGTCGTACAAGACCTTCGAGACGGCCGAGGAGCTCGCAGAGCTCATCGAGGGCGACCTCGCGATCCTGCTCGCCGAGCGATTCGACGCGTCGCGGGCCCCGGCCGAGGACGACCGCGCCGTCGATCCCGCGGCGGTCGACTCGGGCCCGTCCGACGACGCGGCCGACCACCTGCCCGTCTCCCCCGACGAGGTGCTCGGACGGGAGACCGACCTCATGACGCTGCACGAGTGGCTCGCCGGCGACGAGCCACGTCGACTGGTCACGCTCGTCGGTCCGGGCGGCATCGGCAAGACGCGGCTCGCCATCGAAGCCGGGCGTCAGGCCAGGGACCGGTTCGACCGGGTCACGTTCGTCCCCCTCCAGAACATCCGCGACGGCGCGGGCGTGCTGCCCGCGGTCGCCAGGGAGCTCGGCGTGCGCGACGACGGCGGGACGCCCACGATCGAGCGGCTGGCGGTCGCGCGCCGCGGTCGCCGCGACCTCATCGTGCTCGACAACTTCGAGCAGCTCGTCGCCGCCGCCCCGCAGGTCACCGCACTGCTCACCGAGCTCCAGGGCGCGACGGTGCTCGTGACCAGCCGCACGCGGCTGCGCATCCACGGCGAGCAGGTGTTCGACGTCGAGCCGCTGGGGCTGCCCGACGACCCCGAGACCGGGACGCGAGCGGAGATCGCCGACGCCCCCGCCGTGCACCTGTTCGTCGACCGGGCGCACGCCGCCGACGCGCGGTTCGACCTCACCGACGACAACGCCCGGGACGTCGCGCGGATCTGCGACGCGCTCGACGGGGTGCCGCTCGCGATCGAGCTCGCGGCGGCGTGCATCCGCGTGCTCACGCCCACCGCGATGCTCGAGAAGCTCCACAACGTCCTCCCCATCCTGACGACGTCCGACCGCGACATGCCCGAGCGCCAGCGCACGATCCGGGCGACCGTGGAGTGGAGCATCGACCTGCTCGGGCCGTTCGCGCGGGCCCTGTTCGTGCGGCTCGGGGTCTTCGCCGGCGACTTCAGCCTCGAGGCGGTCGAGGCCGTGGCCGGCGAGGAGCCGTGGGCGGTCGACCTGGCGGGGACGCTGCTGGAGCTCGTCGACGGCAGCCTCCTGCGGCAGCACGACGTCGCCGGCGTCTCGTTCTTCTCGATGCTCGTCCCGGTGCGCGAGCTCGCGGCGCTCCGATTCGGACGCGAGCCCGATGCCGATGCGGTCCGCACCGCCCACGCCATGTACTACGTGCGGCTCGCCGCCGAGGCCGAGCCACTGCTGCGCGGGTTCACGCAGCAGGCCACGATCGAGCGGCTGCAGGCCGAGCGCGACAACGTGCGCGCCGGCTACAAGCACCTCATCGCCATCGGCGAGGTCGACATCGTCGCCGACGCCATCTGGCGCGTGCTGCTGTACTGGTGGATCCGCAACCAGCTCCCGGTCGCGAAGGCCTGGATGGATCGACTGCTCGAC
>CBFGWW010000252.1:0-4229 GCA_965652625.1 uncultured Agromyces sp. | reverse complement strand
CTGGCCGACCGCGCGGGTCGGCGGACGCGAACGCCCCATGGAACTCGAACGCTCCGAGCCGTCCTAGCGTGGAGGTGACGAGCCCCTGTCGCGGCCTCCGAGGAGCGGGAATCCGTCGAGCAGGCGCTGCAGGTGCATCACCTGCCGCGGGACGTACTCGGCGATCGTGAGGGCGACGACCTCGGCCGCACCGTCGAGGTCGGCGACGACCCGGCGCGCTTGTGCGCCCGTGAGCCCGCCGCGGTCGGCGCCGAGGCCGAGCTGCAGCTCGTCCGCGTCGACCGTGTCGACGTCGAAGTGGATCGCGACCTTGGTCGCGCCGGTGCCTGCGAACCAGTCGAGCAGCTGCGTGCTGTGCTCCCGCAGCACGTCGGGCGCGAACACGCGCAGGCCCCACTCGTCGGCGATCGCGGGATACTCCGCGTCGGTCCAGTCGTGCATCCCGGCGAGGGCGATGCGACCGGGCGCGGTGGTCGCCGGGAGCAGCTCGAGCAGCTCCGCATCGCCATGGCCCGTGAGCGCGGACACGACCATGGCATGCGCGCCGGGATAGGCGGACTCGCCGGTGCCCATGTCGGGATGCGAGTCGATCCAGACGATCGCCAGATCGTCGCCGTAGGCGTCCAGCAGCCACGAGAACGGGACGAGGCTGACCGAGCAGTCGCCGCCGAGCGTCGTGACGCGGGCCGGGCGGTGCTCGTCGAGGAGCTCCAACGCCGCCCCGAGCTGCTGGAGCATGATGTCCTTGGCCTCGATCCCGTCGCGCTCCTCGAGGCCGACCTCGCCGAGGTCCACGGGAACGACCGCCGTCGGCCCGTCGTGCTCGGGCAGCACGGCCTCGAGCACCCGTGTGCCCACGGCGTAGCCGCGCCGGGCGACATCGAAGGGGAACTCGGGTGCCAGCTCCCGCACGCTCGAGCTGCCCGCACCCTGCCACTGCGGCCACACGAGGCGCAGGTGCGATGATCCGGCGTCCGCGCTGGTGCTCACGTGCCCTCCTCGCCCGAAAGGGTCACCATACCCCGGGCGGCGCGGTTCGACACGGTGCGGGAGGATGGGATCCATGCGGATCGTCCCGCGTCGAACACCCTCCCGTTCCTTGGCGATCCGTCGCGAACGTGTACGCTGGGATAGCGCTTTCCGACCCAACGATGCAGCGGGAGGCTGCGCACGGATCGATGACGAACCCGAAGGAGACCGATGACCGACATCCGCTTCGACGCGGCGGGCGATCGACTCCTCGTGCGCGCCGACGACGCGGTGCTCGCCGAGTACGTCGCCCGGCCCGACCACCCGACCTACGAGTCGCCGCGCCCCTACCTCAGCCCGATCCGCACGCTCGGCGGCCGGCTCGTCTCGCTCTACCGCCCGCACGACCACGTCTGGCACAAGGGCATCGCCTGGTCGCTGCCGGTCGTCGGCGACGAGAACTTCTGGGGCGGCCCGACCTTCGTGCGCGGCGAGGGCTACGTGCAGCTGCCGAACAACGGCGAGCAGCGGCACGTCGCGTTCGCGTCCGACGAGGCGACGGATGCCACGGGGCGTGTCGGCGCCGGGGAAGGCAACGCCCGCATCGTCGAGCGCCTCGAGTGGATCACGCAGGCGGGCGAGGCGATCTTCGACGAGCAGCGGACGCTCGCGGCATCCGTGCTCGACGACGACGCCTGGCTGCTCGGCTTCGCGACCCGCCTCACGAACACGACCGACCGACCGATCCCCATCGGATCGCCGACGACCCGCGGACGCGAGAACGCCGGCTACGGCGGGTTGTTCTGGCGCGGTCCGCGCTCGTTCACGGGCGGTCATCTCCTCGCCCCGGGCGTCGTCGGCGGCGACGAGCTTCGCGGCACGCGCGCGCCGTGGATGGGCTTCAGCGGGCGCCACGACGAGACGGATGCCGCGTCGACGATCGTGATGGTCGACGACCCCGCCAACTTGCAACACCCGCCGCAGTGGTTCGCCCGCAGTGAGGACTTCGCGTGCCTGTGCCCCGCGCCGTTCTTCAGCGAGGAGCACGTCGTCGAGCCCGGGGCGACGCTCGCGCTCCGCTACGGTGTCGTCATCGCCGACGGCGCGAGCGATGCCGAGCGCGCCGCCCGGCTCGCCGCCGCCGCGGGAGCGCGGCTGCCCGAGCTGATGGGAGCGCCGTGATCCTGCCCGCGTTCCCCGGTGCGACCTCGGTCAGCGCGCTCGACGTGTACGACGCCGTGGCGCCCGACGGGCTCGCGGGCGGCACGCCGCACCTGCACACCGTGTCGACCGAGGCCTACCTCGTCGTCGGCGGCCGTGGGCGGCTGCACACGATCGACGGTTCGGGAGCCTTCGCCGAGCGACGGCTCGAACCCGGCGACCTCGTCTGGTTCGCGCCGGGCGTCATCCACCGTGCGGTGAACGACGGCGCACTCGCCGTGCGCGTCATCATGCAGAACGCCGGCCTCCCCGAGGCAGGCGATGCGGTCATGACCTTCCCCGACGAGGTGCTCGCCGACCCCGGGCGGTACGCGGATGCCGCGGCGCTCCCCGGCCACGAGGCATCCGACGCCGATCGACTGGCCGCCGCCGTCGCGCGCCGCGACCTGGCCGTCGCGGGCTACCGCGCACTGTTCGGCGCCGACGGGAACGTCGACCCCGATCGGCTGGCCCGCCTGCACGATCGGGCCGTCGCGCTCGTGCGTCCGCGCGTGCCCGAGTGGCGGGAGCGCTGGGAATCGGGTGCGCTCGCCGTCGTCCACGAGACCGGCGACCGGCTCGATGCGATCGAGGCGGGCGCCGACCCGGGCCTCGCCGCGGCGCGCGTGGCCGAGGCATCCGATGCGCCCGCCTTCGGCATGTGCGGGCGGCTGCGCCGCTACGAGACCCGGCCGGCCGGAGCCGGCCCCATCCGAGGAGACCGATGACCGAGTCCACCACGCTCCGCGCCGCGATCGTCGGCACCGGGGCGATCGCCAACGCCCACGCCGAGGTCCTGCTGGCGACCCCCGGCGCCGAGCTCGTCGCCGTCGTCGATCGCGACCGCTCCCACGCCGACGCGTTCGCCGGGCGCTGGGGCGTGCCGGCCGTCTTCGACACCCTCGCCGAGCTGCTCGCGGCGGGCGTCGCCGACGTGCTGCACGTGTGCACCCCGCCCGGCGTGCACGCCGAGCAGTCCATCGCCGCCCTCGACGCCGGCCTGCATGTCGTCTGCGAGAAGCCCGCCGCGCTCTCGCTCGACGAGCTCGACGCGATGACGGATGCCGCATCCCGCAACGACCGGCGGCTCGCCGTCGTGTTCCAGCAGCGCACCGGCTCGGCGGCGGCGCACGTGCGCTCCCTGCTCGACTCGGGCGCGATCGGACGCCCGCTCGTGGCGACGTGCGAGACGCTCTGGTACCGCGACCCGGCGTACTTCGCGGTGCCGTGGCGCGGCAAGTGGGCGACCGAGGGCGGCGGTCCGACCCTCGGCCTCGGCATCCACCAGATCGACCTGCTCGCCTGGCTCCTCGGGGACTGGGCGAGCGTGCAGGGGCAGCTCTGGCGGCTCGACCGCGAGACGCAGATGGAGGACGTCTCGACCGCGGTGATCGCGTTCGCCGGCGGCACCATCGCATCCGTCATCACGAGCGCGCTCTCGCCGCGCGAGGTGAGCACCATCCGCATCGACACCGAGCACGCGACCGTGACGGTCGATCACCTCTACGGGCACGGCCACGAGCACTGGCGCATCACGCCCGCGAAGCACGTCGACCCCGAGGTCGCCGCCGCGTGGGCGCTGCCCGACGTCGAGGAGGCGAGCGGCCACGCGCCGCTGCTGCGCGACATCTACGCGGCGCTCGCCTCGGGCGAGGCCCTGCCGTCGACGGCGTCGGATGCCGCGCGCTCGTTCGAGCTCGTCACGGCGATCTACTCGTCGGCCTCGAACGGCGGCGCCGTGGTGACGCCCGAGAGCCTGCGCGCCGACGCGGATCGCCGCCGGAGCCTCGAGAGCCCCATCACCGACCTCCGTCGTGCCTGACGACGACGCACTGTTCCACGACCCCGTGCACGACGGGGCGACGGATCCCACCGTCATCCGCCACCGCGACACCGGCGAGTGGTGGATGTTCTACACGCAACGGCGGGCGACGGTGGACGAGCCCGGGGTGTCGTGGGTGCACGGCACGCGCATCGGCGTCGCCCGATCGCACGACGCGCTGGAGTGGCGGTACGCGGGCGCGGCGGCCGGGCTCGAGCTCGGCGCCGGCAGCGGCGGC
>CBFGWW010000251.1:0-4241 GCA_965652625.1 uncultured Agromyces sp. | reverse complement strand
GAGGAGGTGCACACGAAGCTCCTCGACATCGCGGTGGCCATCGGCCGCACGGGCCGCGCGACGCCCTACGCGATCATGGCGCCGGTCAAGGTCGCCGGCTCCACCGTGCGGCAGGCGACGCTGCACAACCAGGAGGTCGTCAAGGCCAAGGGCGTGATGATCGGCGACACGGTCGTGCTCCGCAAGGCGGGCGACGTCATCCCCGAGATCCTCGGTGCCGTCGAGCAGCTGCGCGACGGCACGCAGCGCGAATGGAGCATGCCCGCCGACTGCCCGGTGTGCGGCACGCCGCTCCGGCCCATGAAGGAGGGCGACATCGACCTCCGCTGCCCCAACGCGAGGTCGTGCCCCGCCCAGGTCCGCGGGCGCGTCGAGCACATCGGCTCCCGCGGCGCCCTCGACATCGAGGCGCTCGGCGAGGTCACCGCGGCCGCGCTCACGCAGCCGTCCGTCCCCACGACGCCGCCCCTCGAGACCGAGGCCCGGCTCTTCGACCTCACGCTCGAGGAGCTCGTGCCCATCCAGGTCGTCGTGCGCGATGCCGAGACCGGCGAGGTCAAGGTCGACGAGGCCACGGGCGAGCCGATCCGTCGGGCGCCGTTCCAGAAATGGGCGCCCGCGACGTACCCGCCCGGCACCGAGCAGATGGACGCGGCCGAGCGACGCCGCGCGGGCGTCCGCAAGACCCATCGCGAACTGCTGCCGTCGGGGGCGGCGACGAAGCTCCTCGAGGAGCTGGAGAAGGCGAAGACCAAGCCGTTGTGGCGGCTCCTCGTCTCCCTCAACATCCGGCATGTCGGCCCGGTCGCAGCCCGCGCGCTCGCCGATCACTTCGGTTCGCTCGATGCGATCCGGGCGGCATCCGTGCAGGAGCTCTCCGACGTCGAGGGCGTGGGCGGCATCATCGCCGACTCGCTCACCGAGTGGTTCGAGGTCGACTGGCACCGCGAGATCGTCGAACGGTGGACGGCGTCCGGCGTGCGGTTCGCGACGCCGGGGCATGCCGGACCCGGCGCCGCGACCGCCGCCGCGGCCGGGGGAGTGCTCGCCGGCCGCACGAACGTGGCCACCGGCTCGCTCGACGGATTCTCTCGCGAGGGAGCGCAGGAGGCTATCATCGCGGCAGGTGGCAAGGCGGCCTCGAGCGTGTCGAAGAACACCGACTTCGTGGCGGCCGGCCCCGGTGCCGGCTCCAAGCTCGCGAAGGCGGAGGCCCTCGGCATCCGCGTGATCGACGCCGCGCAGTTCGCGCGGCTCGTCACCGAGGGGCCGGGCGCACTCGACACCTGAGCGGTGCCGAGCGGAGTGGGGGAAGCGTGGGGGACGACGTCGAGCGGAAGCCGAGCGGGCCCGACGCGGCCGACGGCGCCGGCGCTGCGGGCACGGATGCCGCGCCCGACGCGCCGCGCGCCACCTCGCGTCGCGACTTCCTGAAGATCGGCGGGGCCGCGGCGGCGGGCGCCGTGGTCGGCGGCGGCATCGGCGCGGCCGTCGGAGCTGCGATCGGGCACCGGATGGGCTTCGACGAGGGCGTCGACGACTTCGTGCCGCTCACCGCGCGCCAGCAGGCCGGATTCGACCACCTCGTCGTGCTCATGGGCGAGAACCGCTCGTTCGACAACCTGCTCGGCTATCTCTACTCCCAAGACGATCTGCCCGACAGCGAGACGTTCGAGGGCCTCGCGTTCGGCGATCACGCCAACACGGCCCCCGACGGCACAGTCGTGGCGGCGCACGTCTACGAAGGCCCGACCGACGAGATCATGGGCCGTCCGAACCCCGACCCGGGCGAGGAGTTCCCGCACGTCAACACGCAGCTGTTCGGCACGGTCGACCCGGCGACGAACGCCGAACTCTTCGTCGAGTCGATGCAGGCGCCCTACAACGCGCCCGGGCGTGAAGTCACCGCCGACATGTCGGGATTCGTGCGCGACTACTGGATCAACTACATGCGGCTGAGGAAGGGCGCGGCACCCACGATCGGCGAGGCGAGCCAGATCATGGGCTCCTTCTCGCCGCCCATGCTGCCGGTGCTGTCCACCCTCGCGAAGAACTTCGCCGTCTACGACAACTGGTACTGCGCCGTGCCCTCGCAGACGTTCTGCAACCGCTCGTTCTTCCACGCCTCGACCTCGCACGGCTTCGTCACGAACAAGGCGGGCGGTGGCTACGACAAGTGGCTCGACGCCCCCGAGGCGCCCACGATCTTCAACCGCCTCGAGGAGGCGGGCATCTCGTGGCGCATCTACTTCGACGAGCTCCAGCTCGTCTCATTCACCGGCGTCCTCCACGCGCCCGTGCTCGAGCAGTACTGGCGCACCGAGCGGTTCGCGACCATGAGCGAGTTCTACGAGGACGTGAAGCTGGGGCGCCTCCCGGCCTACGCCTTCATCGAGCCGCGCATGACCTACAACCACAACGACTTCCACCCGCCGTTCGGCCGACTCCGGGAGAGCGACGTCGACGGCGTCGAGGTGATCGACTCCGCCGTGTCCGACGTGCGCGCGGGCGAGGCGCTCGTGCACGAGATCTACGAGGCGATCAAGCGCAGCGCCTCACCCGACGGCTCGAACGCGCTCAACACGATGTTCCTCATCACGTTCGACGAGCACGGCGGCACGTACGACCACGTTCCGCCGCCATCGGCGACGCCCCCGCACGAGGAGTCCGAGGGCGAGATGGGCTTCCGCTTCGACCGGCTCGGATGCCGCGTGCCCGCGATCGCCGTCTCGGCCTACACGCGCGCCGGCACCATCATCCACGACGAGATGCACCACGCCGCCGTCATCGCGACCCTCTCGCGGCTGCACGGACTGAAGCCCCTCACGCGGCGCGACGTCGGCGCCAACAACCTCTTCAACGCCGTCAACCTCCGCGAGCCGCGGGCGCCGATCACCTGGCCCTCGACGTCGCCGCAGTACATCCCGCCGAATCCGCAGAGCGAGGCGCCGCATCCGGCGCACCAGCACAAGGACAAGCCGCTCAGCCCGCCCGCGCGGGGCCTGCTCGGCCTGCTCCTCGCGAAGTACGGCGCGCCCGACGCCGAGGAGCCGTCCACCTACGCCGACGCCTACGAGCTCCTGCACCGCTACGGCGAGGGCCTCTTCGGCGCGCCGCGCTGACGGGGCGGCGGGTGGAATGCCGGCCCGGGAGGGAGTCACCACATGGCGATCCGTTTCGAGAACACCCGATTCGACTCCGACCTCACGGAGTTCGACGAGCTCGCCCGGAAGATGGCCGCGAGATTCGGCTACACGGCCGAGTTGGGCCTCGACGCCCGACTCGCCGAACTCCTGCGCCTCCGGGTCGCGCAGCTGAACCCCTGCTCGTACTGCCTCATCCTGCACACCGCTGCGGCCGAGCGCGTCGGCATCGACGCCGAGACGATCGCCCACCTGCCCGCCTGGCGGGAGAGCGCCGTGTTCACGGACGCCGAGAAGGCCGCGCTCGCGTACTGCGAGGGGCTCACGACCTACGATCTGGCGGGATTTCCCGCGCTCCACGCGCGACTCGTCGCTCACTTCGATGCGACGTCCATCGCGGAGATCGCCGCGGTCGTCATCAACATGAACGTCTGGACGCGGCTCAAGCTCGCGGAGGGAGCCGTTCCCGTCCCCGTCGCGGGCGAGGAGGCGAGCCCCGATAGAATCGGGTGATCCCCACCCCGACACGACGGAGCAGCATGTCCGAAATCAGTGCGGAGCAGGTCGCCCACCTCGCGAACCTCGCACGCATCGCGCTCACCGAGGAAGAGATCGAGCACCTCACGGCGGAGCTCGGCCAGATCATGCAGGCGGTCGAGAAGGTGAGCGAGGTGGCCACGCCCGACGTGCCGCCGACGAGCCACCCGATCCCCATGCAGAACGTCTTCCGCGACGACGTCGTGGGCGACACCGTGCTGACCGTCGAGCAGGCGCTCTCGGGCGCGCCCGAGGCCGCCGACTCGCGGTTCGTGGTGTCGGCGATCCTGGGGGAGGAGCAGTGAGCGACCTCATCCGGCTGTCCGCGGCCGAGCTCGCCTTGCGCCTCGCCGCCGGCGACGTGTCGTCCGTCGAGGCGACGCAGGCGCACCTCGACCGCATCGGCGCCGTCGACGGCGCCGTCCACGCGTTCCTGCACGTCGACGCGCAGCGCGCCCTCGCGACCGCGGCCGACATCGACCGCCGCCGCGCGGCGGGCGCGCCGCGCGGCGAGCGCGCCGGCGGGGGGATCGCGGGGTAGGAGCTGCTCGGGACCCCGGG
>CBFGWW010000250.1:0-4279 GCA_965652625.1 uncultured Agromyces sp. | reverse complement strand
GGCGCGATGGCGGCGCTCGAGCGCGCACGCGAGCTCGAGGTCGAGGCGAGGCTCCGGGTCGAGACCGCCAAGGAGCGCGTGCGCGCCGAGGAGGCCCGCGTCCGCGCCATGGAGCGCCAGTTCGAGGCCGAGCAGCAGGCCGCAGCGGATGCCGCACGCAGGGCCGTGCTGCGCCGGGCCCAGCTCGCGGCGGCGTCGCGGGTCGCGGAGTCCCTGCCCGCGGTGCTCGCGTCGGTCGACGCCTCGGTCGCCGAGGCGCGCGTCGCGCTCGGCCGGGCGGAGGCGCAGCGCGCGAGCCGAAACGAGGAGCTGCAGCGCGTGCGCCGGCAGGAGGCGGCCGTGCGCGAGCGCCTGCACGCCGTGACCGAGGACGTGCACGGCCTCGAGCTGCGCATCTACGAGAAGAAGCTGCACGCCGCCGGGCTCGTCGAGCGCGCCGAGTCGGAGCTCGGGCTCACCGAGGACGTGCTCGTCTCGGAGTACGGCCCCGAGGCCGAGGTGCCGCCCGAGTCGGAGGATGCGGAGCCGCGTCCGTTCGTGCGCGAGGAGCAGCAGCGCCGCCTCGCCGGCGCCGAGCGCAAGCTCGCCCAGCTCGGGCGCGTGAACCCGCTCGCGCTCGAGGAGTTCGCGGCGCTCGAGCAGCGGCACCAGTTCCTCACCGAGCAGCTCACGGACCTCGCGAACACCCGCAAGGACCTCCTCACGATCATCGAGGAGATCGACGGCAAGATGGAGTCGATCTTCCGCGGCGCGTTCGAGGACACCCGCGCGGCGTTCGCGGAGGTGTTCCCGGTGCTCTTCCCGGGCGGCGAGGGCCGCATCGCGCTGACCGACCCCGACGACCTGCTCACGACCGGCATCGAGGTGTCGGTGAAGCCCGCCGGCAAGAAGATCGAGCGCCTCTCGCTGCTCTCGGGCGGCGAGCGGTCGCTCGCCGCGGTCGCGCTGCTCATCGCGATCTTCAAGGCGCGCCCGAGCCCGTTCTACATCATGGACGAGGTCGAGGCGGCGCTCGACGACGCCAACCTCGGGCGCCTGCTCACGACGCTCGAGGACCTGCGCGAGTCGAGCCAGCTCATCGTCATCACGCACCAGAAGCGCACGATGGAGATCGCCGACGCGCTCTACGGCGTCTCGATGCGCCAGGACGGCGTCTCCGCGGTCGTCGGCCAGCGCGTGCGCGAGGAGCGCGAGGCGAAGGCGAGCTGACGTCGGCGCGCGGCATCCGCTCGCCGTCGGTCACGTGAGTCGGCGGTCGCGGGAGTCGACCGTGCGGAACCAGCGGTAGCCGTAGGCGCCCACCTCGACGTCGGCGCGGCCCTTGTCGTCGATCGGCACGACGGTGTCGGCCAGCAGGTCGGAGAGGCGAGCCTCCTCGGACACCTCGCCGAGCGAGAGACGCACGGTCACCGGGGTCGACGCGAAGTTGTGCACGGCGATGAAGCTGCCGACGTCCGCCCTGATGCGGTGCGCGAGGATCGACGGCTCGCCCGTGTCGAGCAGTTCCAGGTGTCCCCACCCGATCTCGGGGGAGCTGCGGTACCGGTGCGCGAAGCGGCCGATCTTCGCGAGCAGCGACTCGGGGTCGTGCATCTGCGATTCGACGTTGACGTGCTCGGGCGCGTAGCCGTCGGTCGGCGGCTTCGCCACGAGCTTGCGCGCGGGCGCGCGCGAGAATCCGCCGTTCGCCTCGGTCGACCACTGCATGGGCGACCGCACGGGCATGCGACCGCCGAGGTCGGGGTTCTCGCCCATGCCGATCTCCTCGCCGTAGAACAGCACGGGCGTGCCCGGGAGCGAGAACAGCAGGCTGTAGGCGAGCTCGATGCGGCGTGGATCGCCGCCGAGCATCGGCGGGAGCCGACGCGCGATGCCCCGGCCGTAGATCCGCTGGGACTCCTCGGGGGCGAACGCGTCGAAGACCTCCTCGCGCTCCTCGTCGTTCAGCTTGTCGAGGGTCAGCTCGTCGTGGTTGCGCACGAAGTTCGCCCACTGCGCCTCGATGCGCAGCTCGGGACGCGCGGCCAGCATCTCCGCGAGCGGCGTCGCGTCCTCGCGGACGAACGACAGGTACATGCGCTGCATCGCGGGGAAGTCGAACTGCAACGTCAGCTCGGCGGGCGCGTCGACGTGCCCGAAGAAGTCGAGTTGCCCTGCGTAGTCCAGGTTCACCTCGCCGAGCAGGATCGCGTCGCTCGACCGACGCTGCAGGAACCGGCGGATGTCGCGGAGGAACTCGTGCGGGTCGCCGACGTCGACGCCGGCGGGCGGCTCGATGAGGAACGGCACGGCGTCGACGCGGAACCCCGAGACGCCGAGCTCGAGCCAGAAGCCGATGGTCTTCGCGATCTCGTCGCGCACCGCCGGGTTCGCGATGTTCAGGTCGGGCTGGTGGCGGTAGAAGCTGTGCAGGTAGTACTGGTCGGTGCGCTCGTCGTACTCCCAGACGCTCGTCTCCTCGCCGGGGAACACCACCTCGGGCTGCACCTTCGGCGGTTCGTCGCGCCACACGTAGAAGTCGCGGAACCGCGAGTCGCGACTGCGACGCGCATCCAGGAACCACGGATGCCGGTCGGACGTGTGGTTCATGACGAAGTCGATGATGACCCGCATGCCCCGGTCCTTGGCGGTGCGCATGAACTCGACGAAGTCGCCGAGCGAGCCGACGCGCGGATCGATGGCCTGGAAGTCGGTGATGTCGTAGCCGTCGTCGCGGCGGGGCGACGGCTGGAACGGCATGAGCCAGAGGCAGCTGACGCCGAGCTCGGCGAGGTGGTCGAGCCGGTGCGAGAGGCCCTCGAAGTCGCCGATGCCGTCGTCGTTCCAGTCCATGTACTTCTCGATGTCGAGGCAGTAGACCACCGCGGTCTTCCACCAGAGGTCGCTGCGGTCGGTGATCTTCATCGACCCACCACCTTCAGCTCGGGCACGACCCGCTCGCCGAAGACGTCGATGAACTCGTCCTGCGTCGTCCCGACATGGTGCAGGAAGACGCGGTCGGCGCCGACGTCGACGAGCTCGGCGAGCTTCGCCAGGTGCCGGGCGGGGTCGCTCGAGACCTGCACGGTGCGGGCGACGTCGTCGGGCGAGGCATCCGCCGTGGCCGCGTCGAACGCCTCGGGGCGGTCGATCTCCCAGATCACGGGCCCGGGCAGCACGCCCGTGCGCCACTGGTCGTGCGCGATTGCGAGCGCCTCCTCGTCGGTGCGCGCCCAGCTCAGGTGCACCTGCACGGCGACCGGGCCGTGTCCGCCGGCGTCGCGGTACGCGCCGATGACCTCGCGGAGCGCGTCGCGGGGCTGGTCGACGGTGATGAGGCCGTCGGCCCATTCGGCGCCCGCGCGGGCGGTCTCGGAGCTCACGGCCGCGACGTGCAGCGACGGCGGCACCTGCGGCAGGCTCCAGACGCGCGCCCGATCGATCCGCACGTGGCCGTCGGCGGAGACCTCCTCGCCGCGGAGCAGGCGCCGGATCGCGTCGACCGATTCGCGCAGGCGCTCGTCGCGCTCGTCCTTCGGCGGGAACGTGTCGCCCGTGACGTGCTCGTTGAGCGCCTCGCCGCTCCCCAGCGCCGCCCAGAAGCGACCCGGATACATCGACTCGAGCGTCGCCATGGCCTGCGCGATGATCGCCGGGTGGTAACGCTGGCCGGGGGCCGTGACGACGCCGAGGGGGATGAGCGTCGCCTGCAGCACCGAGCCGAGCCAGCTCCAGGCGTAGCCGGACTCGCCCTGCCGGACGCTCCAGGGTTCGAGGTGATCGGAGCACATCGCGGCGTCGAAGCCCGCCTCCTCTGCGCGCTGCACGGCGTGCAGCAGGTGCGCCGGGGCGATCTGCTCGTGCGAGGCGTGGAATCCCACGATCGTCATCCGCACTCCTTCCGTCACCCTCGACGCTTCCGTGCCCGTGCCGAGGCGGCAAGGCCTTGCAAATAGACTCGCCTACATGGCAGAACGCGCATCGTGGTCGCTCGGGGCGGCTCTCCGGGGGGTCTTCGGTGCGAAGACCATCGACGAGGACACGTGGGACGACCTGGAGTCGGCCCTGATCCGGGCGGACTTCGGACCGGCCGTCACGGAGGAGATCGTCGACGCGATCAAGGCGCAGGTCGAGCGGTACCGCACGACCGACCCCCGCGACGTCCAGCGGATGCTGCGGGAGCTCATCGAGGAACGGCTCTCGAAGTACGACCCGACGCTGAAGCTCACCGAGCGGCCCGCCGTGGTGCTCGTCGTCGGCGTGAACGGCGTCGGCAAGACCACCACGATCGGCAAGTTCG
>CBFGWW010000249.1:0-4280 GCA_965652625.1 uncultured Agromyces sp. | reverse complement strand
CGTACCGGCCCTTCTCCTCGTCCCACCAGTAGACGCGCACCGACGCGTCGCGCAGCGTGCGCGCGAGCGACTCGGCCCAGAGCCCGCGGTCGGCGCCCTCGCGCGTGATGCGCATGAGATCGGCGACGCGGGCGCGCATGTTGCGCGTGTGCGCGACGCCCGCGTCGAAGCACACGGGGATCGACGCCATGGCGATGAGGGAGACCGTCGCGAGCACCGTGTCGGCGGTGGTCTGCACCGCGTACGTGACCGCCTGCGCGGCGAGCGTCGTCGCCCAGGCGAAGAGGGCGAGCGGCATGAGGAAGGCGACCGTGCGGGCGGGCACGCTGCCGCGCACCCAGCGCACGAGCAGCCGCGCCGCGATGATGAGCGCGAGCGCGCCGCCGACCATGCGGTAGCCGATGTCGATGAGCGCGAAGAGCGTCGGGGCGTCGGCGACCTGGTACGGGTTGGGCGAGACGCAGCCGCACGACACGTTCTCGGGGGTCGCGAGCAGCACGACGGCGAGGAAGTTCACGACCGAGGCGACGAGCGCGATGCCGGCGATCCAGCGATCGAAGTCATCGCTGAGGTAGCCCTTCGGGTAGACCATCACGAGGATGCCGGCGACGACGGCCCAGCCGAGGTCGACGCCCCGCACGATGGGCCAGAGCCAGTCCATCCCGCCGATGACCCAGTAGATCGACTGCGGGATCCACAGCACGACGAAGGTCACCATGAGCCGCGCGGGCACGGGTGTCGGGGCGGTGCGCCACGCGATGCCGGCGCACGCGGCGAAGACGAGCGGCACGACCGTGTGCAGGGTCGTGTACGACACCTCGGGGCGCTCGCCCGCGGGCGTCGCCATGAATCCCGCGATCTCCATCCACAGGCTCAGCGCGACGACGACGACGATGATCGCGGTGCGCCTGGCGATCCGGCCTCTGCGGCCGGGAGCCATCACCGTTCGCCGAGGAGCGTGAGCACCGCGAGCACGCGGCGGTGATGCTCGGGCGACTCCTCGAGGTCGAGCTTCTGCAGGATGCTCCGCACGTGCGTCTCGACCGTCTTCAGGCCGAGGAACAGCGTCTGGGCGATGCCGCCGTTGGAGTAGCCCTGCGCCATGAGCTCGAGCACCGACCGCTCCCGCTCGGTGAGGCGCGACAGCGGGTCGTCGGCCCGCGTGCGCTTCACCAGCTGCTCGACCACCTCGGGGTCGACCACGGAGCCGCCCGACGCGACCGTCTCCACGGCGCGCACGAGCGTCTGCGGCTCGGAGACGCGCTCCTTCAGCAGGTAGCCCGTGCCGCTGCCTGCCCCCATGACGCGCAGCGCGTACTCGGGCGTCGCGTACATCGACAGCAGCAGCACGCCGATCGTCGATCCGCTCTCGCGGATCTGCTCGAGGGCCACGATGCCCTCGTCGCGGTAGCTCGGCGGCATCCGGATGTCGAGGACGGCGACGTCGACGTCGCCCTCGCCCACCACCTCGAGCAGTTCGTCGCCGGTGCCCACCGAGGCCACCACCTCGATGCCACCGCCTTCGAGGACCTTCGCGATACCCTCGCGCAGCAGCAGCGCGTCGTCCGCGATCGCGACGCGCAGGGGTCGAGCGTCGTTCATCGCACCTCCGTCCGAAGGCAGGGGCGACCGTTCGGGGGACGCCGCCCACCTGTGCCGACTGTATCGCGTCCGCCCGGCGGCCGGTCCGACCCAGTTCTGGGGGTTGATCCGCGTGTTTCCGCCGCGGGCGACCTCCGGACCAGCACGAGTCGACGTTCAGTGGCAGCACGCGTCGACTCGGGTGACCGCCCGGATCCGGCGGCGGCCGCGCCCGAGCACCATCGAGGCATGTCCACGATCGACCGGGTGCGGGTGAAGGGCTGGGTGGCGCGCTACCTCCCGCTCGAGGTGCTCGGCACGATCACCGCGCTGGCCGCCGCCTGGGCGGCCCACGAGGCCTCCGGGTCGCTCGCCCTCGCGGCGATCGCCGGGGCGCTCGGCGAGAGCGTCGGGTACTACGCGCTCGTGGTCGTGCGATCGGCGCGCGGCCACGCGGCATCCGCCCGCGTTCGCGCCCTGCCCGGCGTCGGCGGCCGCGCCTGGACCACCACGTGGCTCACCGCGCGGTCGATCGCCGCGGAGTTCGGGCCTGCCGAGCTCGTGGACACCCTCGTCGTCCGGCCCGCGCTGCTGTGGGCCGCGTCCGCGATCTGGGGCGCCGCCCCGCTCGCCTGGCTCGTCGGCAAGCTCGCCGCCGACGCCGTGTTCTACACGGTCGCGATCGTCTCGTTCGAGGCCGGTCGCCGCATCATCCTCCCCGACGGCGGGCGGTCGCCCGAGGCATCCGCCGTCGCCCTCCTCTCCGAACCCCAGCGTGAAGGGGCACTGCGATGACCACCACGATCGCGGAACGGACCCGGCGCATCGCCGACCGCACCGTCCGCACCACCAGGACCGAGCCGGACGCCCCCGCCTCCGCGCCCGAGCAGCCGACGCACCGCGAGGAGGTGCGCCGCGAGCTCGCCGCCCAGGCCGCGCGCGTCCACGTCGCCGACCTCGTGCGCGAGCACGGCAGCCCGCTGTTCGTGCTCGACGTCGACCGGGTGACGACGCAACTGCTCGAGCTCCGCCGCGAGCTGCCGGGCGTGCAGATCCACTTCGCGACGAAGTCCCTCCCCCACCCCGCCGTGATCCGCGCGGTCGACGCCTTCGGGGCCACCTTCGAGGTCGCGTCGCGCGGCGAGATCGACCTGCTCGAGCGCGAGGGCGTCGCGATCGACCGGTGCCTGCACACGCACCCGGTGAAGACCGTGGCCGACATCACGGGCTCGTACCTGCGCGGCATCCGCACGTTCGTCGTCGACAGCCACGCCGAGATCGGCAAGTTCCGCGGGCTCCCCGCCGACGTCGCCGTGCTCGTGCGGCTCTCGTTCCCGAACCCGTCGGTCACCTGCGACCTCTCGTCGAAGTTCGGGGTCGTGCCCGAGGAGGCCGACGCGCTCGTCGCGCACTGCCTGCGGGCGGGACTCCGCGTCGCCGGGTTCACCTTCCACGTCGGCAGCCAGACCGTCTCGGCGCGGCCGTGGATGCGCGCCATCCACCGCACGCTCGTGCTCATGCGACGCCTCGAGCACGTGCACGGGATCCGGTTCGACACGCTCGACATCGGCGGCGGATTCCCGATCGCCTACGACGAGCCCGTGCCGGCGTTCGCCGAGCTCGCACGCGGCATCCGCTCGGCCCTCGCGGCCGCGCCGTCGCGGTACCGCATCCTCGTGGAGCCGGGGCGCTTCGTCTCTGCGCCCGCGATGATGCTCGTGACGCGCGTGGTCGGCACGAACGAGCGTTCCGACGGGGCGTGGGCGTACCTCGACGACGGCGTCTACGGGGCGTACTCGAACATCCCGTCGGAGCAGACGCACCCGCTCGTCTTCGCGGCGACCGAGCTCGACGCGCAGCCGGTGCGCGAGCCCGAGCGGGCGCGCGTCGAGCGGCGGCTGCGGACGCGCCGGCACCGTCCGGTCACGCTCGCCGGGCCGACCTGCGACAGCCTCGACGTGATCGCCAGGGCCATGCCGCTGCCGGCGCTGCGCACGGGCGACCTGCTGCTGAGCCCCATGATGGGCGCGTACACGCTCGCGACCGCGACCGGCTTCAACGGCTTCGCGCCGACGCCCGTGGTCGTGGTCACGGCATGAGCGTCGGGGTCGAAGCGACGCGTGAGCGGATGCCGCGGGCCCGTGCCCGCGGCATCCGCCCCGCTCGTCACCGCCCCTAGACGAGCGAGTCGCGCCAGGCAGCGTGCAGCGCCGCGAACCGGCCGTCGCCGCCGATGAGGTCGGCTGGTGCGCCGTCCTCGACGATGCGGCCGTGCTCCATGACGAGCACGCGGTCGGCGATCGCGACCGTCGAGAGGCGGTGCGCGATGATGACGGCCGTGCGATCGGCGAGCAGCGACTGCAGGCCCTCCTGCACGAGGCGCTCGCTCGGGATGTCGAGGGAGGAGGTCGCCTCGTCGAGGATCAGCACCGCCGGGTTCGCGAGGAACGCGCGCGCGAACGAGATGAGCTGCCGCTGTCCAGCGCTCACGCGTCCGCCCCGCTTGTTCACGTCGGTGTCGTAGCCGTTCGGCAGCGACTCGATGAACTCGTGCGCGCCCACCGCCTTCGCCGCGGCCACGATCTCGTCGAACGTCGCGTCGGGCCGCCCGAGGGCGATGTTGTCGGCGACCGACCCCGAGAACAGGTACGCCTCCTGCGTGACCATGACGATCGCGCGGCGCAGGTCCTTCGGGTGCA
>CBFGWW010000248.1:0-4321 GCA_965652625.1 uncultured Agromyces sp. | reverse complement strand
GCGCAGAAGCCGATCCCCGGCATCAGCGCCGAGATCCTCGACGACATGGGCGAGCCGTTCACCACGCCCGAGCAGGTCGGCTACCTCGTGCTGACGAAGCCGTGGCCGTCGATGCTGCGCGGCATCTGGGGCGACCCGGAGCGCTACAAGGAGACGTACTGGTCGCGGTTCGGCGAGAAGTACTACTTCGCCGGCGACGGCGCCAAGTACGACGCCGACGGCAACATCTGGCTGCTCGGCCGCGTCGACGACGTCATGAACGTCTCGGGCCACCGCCTGTCGACGGCCGAGATCGAGTCGTCGCTCGTCGCGCACCCCTACACGGCCGAGGCCGCGGTCGTCGGCGCGGCCGACGAGACCACGGGGCAGGCCGTGGTGGCGTTCGTCATCCTCAAGGCCAGCCAGGTCTCGCACATCGACGACCCGGCCGTCGCGTCCGAGGAGCTGCGCAAGCACGTCGCGATGCAGATCGGCGCGATCGCCCGTCCGCGGCAGGTCTTCATCGTGAACGAGCTGCCGAAGACGCGCTCGGGCAAGATCATGCGGCGCCTCCTGCGCGACCTCGCCGAGGGCCGGCAGGTCGGCGACACGACGACGCTCGCCGACACGTCGGTGATGACCGCGATCACCCGCCAGGTGCAGTGACCGGTCCTGAGACACGGATGCCGCGGCCGGGAGCATTCCCGCCGCGGCATCCGTCGTCTCGGGCGCGCACGCCCGCGCGACTACGCGAACTCGACGATGAGCTCGACCTCGACCGGCGCGTCGAGCGGCAGGACCGCGACGCCGACCGCGGAGCGCGCGTGGCGCCCGGCGTCGCCGAAGACCTCGCCGAGGAACTCGGACGCGCCGTTGACGACACCCGGCTGGCCGGTGAACGACGGGTCGGATGCCACGAAGCCCACGAGCTTCACGATGCGGGTGATGCGGTCGAGCGAACCGAGCTCGGCGCGGATCGCTGCGAGCGCGTTGAGCGCGCAGGCGCGCGCGTATTCCTTGGCGTCGTCGGCGGGGACGAGCCCGTGCCCGTCGCCGACCTTGCCCGTCGCCGGCAGGGCGCCCGCCGTGAACGGCAGCTGACCCGAGGTGTAGACGTAGGAGCCGCTCACGACCGCGGGCACGTAGGCGGCCACGGGCGGGGCGACCTCGGGGAGCTCGATGCCGAGCTCGGCGAGCCGCGCCTCGACGGCGGCCATCAGGCCTCTCCCTCGAACTGCTTGGCCGCCTGCGCGGCAGCGGCGGCGCCGGCGGATGCCGCGGCCGACGACTCCCCGCCGACCGGACGCTTGAGGTAGGCGACGAGGCCGCCCTCGGGCCCCTGCACGACCTGCACGAGCTCCCAGCCCTCGGATCCCCAGTTGTTCAGGATGGCCGCGGTGTTGTGGATGAGCAGCGGGGTGGTGATGTACTCCCAGGCCGGCATGCGATTCCTCGTCTCTGATACGGGGTGGAATGGATTCGATGCCGATCGGATCGGGCGGAGACCGGCGTGTCGGCAGGCGAACGCGACCAGCGGCCCGCATAGCGGGTTTTGCCAGCCTTCTTTGTTAAGCTCCACTATATGTCTGCCCAAAAACGTACGATGAGCGACGTCGGCACCGGGATCCTCGGCTTCGTCGGCCTCAGCGCTCTCGCCGGCGTTCTCGTCACCGCTGCGGTGACCCCGGCACTCGCCGTGACCGGCATGGCCGCGAACAACGGCATCTCCATGTTCGAGAACCTCCCCGGGTACCTCGAGATCGACGAGCTCTCGCAGAAGACGGACATCTACGCCACCCAGCCCGACGGTTCGCCGGCACTCCTCGCCTCGTTCTTCGACGAGAACCGCGAGGAGGTCCCCTGGGACGCGATCAGCCAGTACGTGAAGGACGCCGCCGTCTCCGGCGAGGACCCGCGGTTCTACGAGCACGGCGGGGTGGACATCCAGGGCACCATCCGCGGCGCCGTCAGCACCTACATCCTCAACAAGGACGTCCAGGGCGGATCCTCGATCACGCAGCAGTACGTCAAGAACGTGCTCATCAACAACGGCGTGCGCGAGGCGACGACCGAGGAGGACAAGCAGGCGGCCTACGACGCAGCCACCGAGACCTCCCCCGAGCGCAAGCTCAAGGAGATGCGCTACGCGATCGCCCTCGAGAAGAAGTTCTCGAAGGACGACATCCTCAAGGGCTACCTGAACATCGCCGCCTTCGGCGGCCGGGTCTACGGCATCGAGTCGGCGGCGCAGTACTACTACGGCACCACGTCGGCGAACGTCACGCTCGCCCAGGCCGCGAGCCTCATCGCGATCGTCAACCACCCCGAGAAGTTCCGCCTCGACCAGCCCGAGAGCGAGGAGAACGGCGCCGCCACGGTGAACGACAAGGGCGAGCCCGTGCCGTACGCCGCGAACAAGCAGCGCCGCGACTACATCCTCGACGAGATGCTCAAGGGCGGGAAGATCACGCAGGAGGAGCACGACGCCGCGATCGCCGAGCCGGTCGCGCCCGCCATCCACGAGCCCAGCACGGGCTGCGTCACCGCACAGGGCAGTGCGTACTTCTGCGACTACGTCAAGAACATCATCCTGAACAACTACGACGACCCGAACACCCCCGAGGTCGATGAGGGTCGCCAGCTCCTCCAGACCGAGGGCCTGCAGGTCTACACGACGCTCGACCTCGAGCTCCAGAACAAGGCCGAGACCGCGGTCGCCGAGAACGTGCCGTTCGCCGATCCGCGCTTCGACGTGGGCTCCGTGGCGGTGGGCGTGCAGCCGGGCACCGGCCGCGTGCTCTTCATGGCGCAGAACAAGAAGTTCACCGAGGATCCCGAGGTCGCGGCGACGAGCCCCGAGTTCACGTCGATCAACTACAGCACCGACCATGACTACGGCGGGTCGGCGGGCTTCCAGCCGGGTTCGACCTACAAGGTGTTCACGCTCGCCGAGTGGCTGAACGAGGGCCACTCGCTGCGGGAGACGTTCAACGGCAGCCGCCGCGGGTTCACGACGTTCAACAACAGCTGCGAGGGCGGCACCTTCCAGGTGAGCCCCGCCTGGAACCCGCGCAACGACGACGGCCGCGTCGCGAACAACGCCGTCGACGCGACGGCGTGGTCGGTGAACTCGAGCTTCGTCGCGATGGCGTCGCAGCTCGACCTCTGCAAGCTCAAGCAGACCGCGCAGGCGTTCGGCGTGCACCGCGCCGATGGCGGCGAGCTCGGCATGAACCCCTCCGACGTGCTCGGCACGCAGGAGGTCGCCCCGGTCACGATGGCGGCGGCGTTCGCCGGCATCGCCAACAACGGCCTCACCTGCACGCCCATCGCCATCGACAAGATCGTGAAGGCCAACGGCGAGGAGATCGCCCCGCCGGCGTCGACCTGCACGCAGTCCGTGACCCCCGAGGTCGCGCACGCGATGGAGTACGCGATGCAGCAGACGTTCGCCGGCGGCGGCACCGCCACGGCGTCCGACCCCGGCACGGGCGTCCCGCACATCGGCAAGACGGGTACCACCGACAACGCGTTCGACACCTGGATGATCGGGGCGAGCACCAAGGTCGCCACCGCGGTCTGGGTGGGCAACGTCACGGGCGGTGACAACCGCACGAACCTGCGCGACACGAGCTTCGACTCGGGCAGCGCCGCCACCGCTCGACACCGCATCTGGCCGGCGATCATGGAGCTCGCCGACAACAAGTACGGCGGCGACGACTTCCCCGAGCCCGACGAGTCCGCGTTCAAGCAGGTCCTCGTCGACGTGCCGCAGGTCGCCGGACTCAGCTTCGACCAGGCGAAGGCGGCGCTCGAGGCCGCGGGCTTCATCGTCGAGGACGGCGGCCAGCAGGATTCGAACCAGCCCGCAGGCACGGTAACCGGGACGGACCCGTCCGGCCAGGCCGGCAAGGGCTCCACGATCCGCGTGTTCACGAGCAACGGCAAGAGCAACGGCACGACCGTTCCCGACCTCACGGGCATGAACGTCGTGCAGGCCAAAGCCGCGCTCGACGCGGCCGGCCTGAAGATGAAGGGCGGCGGCGGCAACCCGACGGGCACGGTGACGAGCCAGGACCCGGCGCCGAACACCTCCGTGGAGCGCGGCGACGAGGTCACCGTCAACTTCGACAGCGGTGGCGGCAACGCACCGGGGAACGATTGAGTCCCCGCCTGCTGACGCCCGCCGCGCGGATCGCCATCGCGATCGGCGCGGCGGGCGCCGCCGCGTTCGCCTGGGGCTCGCTCGTCGAGCGCACCCGGTGGACGCTGCGGCGGGTCGACGTGCCGGTGCTCCCGGCCGGCGCCGAGCCGGTGCGGGTGCTGCACCTCTCCGACCTGC
>CBFGWW010000247.1:0-4357 GCA_965652625.1 uncultured Agromyces sp. | reverse complement strand
TCCCGGCCCGACGGGTACACGATGGACGGACAGATCCGCACCGGCGCGGGAGGCCACATGAACTCGGCATCGACCCCGACCCATCGGACCATCGCCCTCGTGGGCGGGGCAGGTTCGGGCAAGACGACACTGGCGGAAGCCCTGCTGTTCCGGGCGGGCGCCATCGGCAGAGCAGGCACGGTGGAGCAGGGGAACACCGTCTGCGACCACGAGCCCGAGGAGATCGCGCGAGGCACGACCCTCGGGCTCTCGCTTGCCCACTTCGACTGGACCGGCCCCGACGGCACCGCGCACGCGGTCACGCTTGCCGACACCCCCGGCCATCCCGACTTCGTCGGCGGCGTCGACACGGCATTGGCGGTGGCGGATGTCGCGCTCATCGTCGTGAGCGCGGTCGACGGCGTCACGGCGGGCACGAGGTTCGCCTGGGCGGCGGCCGAGGCCGCGGGCGTGCCGCGCATCGTGGTCGTGACGCAGGAGGACAAGGCGCGGGCGGACTTCCGCCGCGTGCTCGGCGAGCTGCACGCGGCGTTCGGCGACCGGCTCTGGGCGCTCGAGCTGCCGCTGGGCGAGGAGCAGGCGTTCCGCGCGATCGCCGACGTGCTGAGCGAGCACGCCCTCGTCTACGACGAGTCGGGTCGCCACCACGACGAGCCGCTGCCGCCCGAGGCCGAGGCCGAGGAGCACCGGATGCACCTCGAGGTGACCGAGGAGATCGTCTCGCACGACGACGAGCAGCTCGAGGCCTATCTCGAGGGCAAGGAGCCGCCGGCCGAGGACCTCGAGCGCACGCTGGCCGCGGAGGTCGCGACCGGCGAGGCGGTGCCCGTGGTCGTGGCATCCGGTGTCACCGGGACGGGGATCGACCGCGTGGCGGACCTGCTCTGCGCGCTGTCGCCGTCGGCGCTCGACCACGACGGCCGGAGCGTGATCGGCGGCTCGGCGCCCGGCGACGACGACGCCGATGCCGCGGCGGGCACCGAGCACCGCGTCGCGCCGAGCCCGGGCGGCGAGACGCTCGTGCACGTGTTCCGCACGGTCGCCGACCCGTTCATCGGACAGGTCTCGATGCTGAAGGTGCTGTCGGGCGTGCTGCGCACGGGCGACAAGCTGCGCAACGCGACGACCGGCGCCGACGAGCGCATCCACGGGCTGTTCCGCCTGCGCGGCGCCGAGCACCTGCCCGTCGGCGAGCTCCGCGCCGGCGAGGTCGGCGCGGTCGCCAAGCTCACCGGATCACCGTCGGGATCGCTGCTCTGGTCGCGTTCGAGCGGCACCGCGCGTCCGGCGCAGCTGCCGCGGCGTGCGCCCGTGTTCGCGGTGAGCCTCACGCCCAATTCCCAGTCCGACGACGAGAAGCTGTCGACCGCCCTCGGCCGCCTGCTCGCAGAGGACCCGACCCTCGTGGTCGAGCGCGCGGGCGGCCAGACGATCCTGCGCGGCCTCGGCGACACGCACGTCGCGGTCGCGGTCGAGCGCCTCGCCCGCATCTTCGGCGTCAACGTCACGACCGGTCCCGCGCCGGTGGCGTACCGCGAGACGATCGCCGGACCGGCCCAGGCCGAGGGCAAGCTCAAGAAGCAGTCCGGCGGGCACGGCCAGTTCGCGGTCGTGCAGCTGCGGGTGTCCCCGCTGCCTCCGGGCGACGGGTTCGAGTTCGTCGACAAGGTCGTCGGCGGCTCGGTGCCCCGCGCGTACATCCCGGCCGTGGAGAAGGGCGCCCGCGACGCGCTCGCGCAGGGCGGGCCGCAGGGGCATCCGGTCGTCGACGTCAGGGTCGAGCTCTACGACGGCAAGTCGCACTCGGTCGACTCCTCGGAGATGGCGTTCCGCACGGCCGCCGCGATGGGGGTCAAGGCCGCGCTCGCCGAGGCCGGCACGGTCGTGCTCGAGCCCGTGTCGCTCGTCACGGTCACGGTGCCCTCCGACCTGCAGGGCACGGTGCTCACCGACCTCTCGGGCCGGCGCGGCCGCGTCAGCGCGACCGAGTCCGCCGAGGACGGACGCGCCCGCGTCGTGGCGACCGTGCCCGAGGCCGAGCTCGCCCGCTACGTGCTCGACCTGCGCTCGATGACGGGCGGCCAGGCCGAGCTCACGATCACCCCCGACCGCTACGCGAAGGCGCCCAGCACGGCGAAGGCCTGAGTTCAGCCGAGCGGATGCCGCGAGCCCGAGCCGCGGCCGTTCAGCCCGGATGCCGCCTCAGTAGCCCCCCGCGACGAGGTGCTGCGCGGCCGTCGCGAGCGCGTCCGCGACCTCGTCGGCGCCGTCGCGCAGCACGCCGACGGTGACGCGCACGAAGTCGCCGTCGCGGCGCGAGCGTGCGCCGTTGCCCGAGGTCGCGGCATCCGACGCGGCGAGGAAGGGCGTGCCTGCGGCCACCCGGATGCCGGCCGCGGCGAGCTGCACCAGCGCCGACCGCTCGCTCAGCACCGGCACCCACATGTTGATGCCGTCGGCGGGCGCGACGGCGACCCCGCGCTCGCGGAGCACGTCGCCGAGCGCCCGCTGCCGCGTGTAGTACTGGCGCCGCGCCTCGGCCACGGCGTCGATCGAGGCGCCGTCGGTGAGCAGGTCGAGCAGGATCGTCTGGAGCATGCGCGACGTCCAGCCGGGCCCGAGCATGCGGCGCGCCATGATGCGCTCGATGAGCTGCCGGGGGCCGCCGAGCGCGGCGATGCGCAGGTCGGGCCCGTGCGACTTCGAGAAGCTGCGCACGTGCACGACGCGGTCGGGCAGCCACGCGCCGAGCGTCACGTCGCCCTCGGTCGAGATGAGGCCCGAGTGGTCGTCCTCGATGACCGCCAGGTCGTCGGCGTCGTCGCTCGATCGGATGACGCGGGCGAGCTCCTGGGCCCGCTCGACCGTCATCGAGGCGCCCGTCGGGTTCTGCGCGCGCGGCTGCAGCAGCAGGGCGACGGGCCGTCGCGCGAGCGCCGACGCGAGCTCCCCGGGCAGCATGCCGTGCTCGTCGAGCGGCACCGGCACGGCCTCCGCGCCGAGCGCGTCGAGCAGGTCGAGGAACGGCGGGAACCCCGGATGCTCGACCACGACGAAATCGCCGAACCGCACGACCTGGTCGAGCGTGCGCGAGATGGCGTCGAGCGCGCCGTCGACCACCACGATCGCCTCGGCGCGCGAGGGCCACGACGTGGCGAGCACGCTCGCGAGGCCCGGGATGACGGGTTCGTCCTGGTAACTGCCGGTCTCGGCCCGAGCCGAGACGCGCGACAGCGCGGGGCCGAGCGCGGGCAGCAGCAGCGGGTCGGGCGTGCCGCGCGAGAGGTCGAGGCGCACGGGGTCGTGCGGCGCCGCCATGCCGCGCATCCGCGGGGCGAGTCGAGCGGATGCCGCGCCGCGCACGAAGCTGCCGGCCCTGCCGCGCGACTCGATGAGCCCGGCGCGCGACAGCGCCTGCCACGCCTGGCTCACGGTCGCGGGGCTCACGCCGAGCGCACCCGCCAGCTCCCGGACGGTGGGCAGGCGGTCTCCGGCGCCGAGCTCGCCGGCGTTCACGAGCCGGGCGATGACCCCGGCGATGCCGCGGGGAGTCGTGTCGGGGAAGTCGGCGAGCGCGGTGAGCGCAGGGGCATCCACTCGGACCTCGGTCATGTGCGCACCACACGAATACCTGACACGACCATTGCCTCCTCACGGAGCACGCGACATCATGATTAACCACAACGTCACAATGTGAAACATAAGAGAAATGTTCACGCCGAACAATAACAGAACGGGTCGCACGGTCCGTTCGGCAGTCCCTCGCACCACCACCCCTCGGCGTCGACGCATCGCCCGGTGACCCCTGCGCACGAGTCCCATGCCAGGAGCACCGAGCGGACGGCAACGGCGCCGACCGACTCAGGAGGCAACATGACGATCGTCCGAGCGGCCATCACGCAGACGACCTGGACGGGCGACAAGGAGTCCATGCTCGACAAGCACGAGCAGTTCGCCCGCCAGGCGAAGGAGCAGGGAGCCGAGGTGATCTGCTTCCAGGAGCTGTTCTACGGCCCCTACTTCGGCATCACCGAGGACGTGAAGTACTACGACTACGCCGAGCCGGCCGACGGTCCCATCGTGCAGCGCTTCGCCGCGCTGGCGAAGGAGCTCGGCATGGTCATGGTGCTGCCGATCTACGAGGAGGAGCAGCCCGGCGTCTACTACAACACCGCGGTCGTCGTCGACGCCGACGGCACGATCCTCGGGTCGTACCGCAAGCACCACATCCCGAACCTCGACAAGTTCTGGGAGAAGTTCTACTTCCGCCCCGGCAACCTCGGCTATCCGGTGTTCAACACGGCGGTCGGCCCGATCGGCGTCTACATCTGCTACGACCGGCACTTCCCCGAGGGCT
>CBFGWW010000246.1:0-4365 GCA_965652625.1 uncultured Agromyces sp. | reverse complement strand
GTGCTCCCGCTGGGATTCGAACCCAGACTTCGGCGAGTTTAAGTCGCCTGCCTCTGCCAGTTGGGCTACGGGAGCGCGGCGCCGCCCCGAAGGGCGACGCCGCGTCAACACTACTTCGCGGAGACCGCGATCACTTGGCGGCGACCGGCTCGGCCTTCGCGTCGGCCTTGGCCGGCTTCGCCCCGGCCGGGGCCTTCACGGCCTTCGGTGCCGCCTTGCCGGATGCCGCGACCGGAGCCGGTGCGGGCGCGGCGGCGGCCGGCGGCTTCGGGCGCGCGGCGAACAGCTCGAACTGCGCGCGCGGCTGCTGCAGCGCCGAGAGCGACACGATGTCGCGACCGAGCCAGAAGTTGTTCCACCAACCCCAGAACACGCGGAACTTGCGCTCCCAGCTGGGCATGGCGAGGCCGTGGTAGCCGCGGTGCGCGAACCACGCGATGAGGCCCTTGAGCGCGAGCTTGCCCGACTGGAACACGCCCGAGCCGATGCCGAGACCGGCGACCGCGCCGAGGTTCTTGTGGAAGTACTCCTTGGGCTCCTCGCCGCGGAGCACCGCGACGATGTTCTTCGCGAGGAGCTTGCCCTGACGCACGGCGTGCTGCGCGTTCGGCACGCAATAGCCGCCCACGCCGCCGCCCGACAGGTCGGGCACGGCCGCGATGTCGCCGGCGGCCCAGGCGTCGGGCACGAAGTCGTCTTCGTCGCCGACGCGGAGGTCGGCACGCGTCAGGACGCGGCCGCGCTCCTCGACGGGGAGGTCGCTCGAGCGAACGATGGCGGGGTTGGCCATGACGCCCGCGGTCCAGACGATGAGGTCGGACTCGAAGGTCTCGCCCGTCGAGAGCTCGATCTTGCCGTCGACCGCGCTCGTGAGCTGCGTGTCGAGGTGGATCTCGGCGCCGCGCTGCGCGAGGTGCTTGATGACCCAGTGGCTGGTCTCGAGCGACACCTCGGGCATGATGCGACCCATGGCCTCGATGAGGTGGAAGTGCGTCTCGTCGAACGTGAGCTGCGGGTAGTACTCGAGCAGCGCGCTGGCGAACGAGCGGAGCTCGGCGAACACCTCGATGCCCGCGAAGCCGCCGCCCACGACGACGAACGTGAGCAGGCGCTCGCGCTCGGGGCCCGGCGGGAGGTTCGCGGCCTTGTCGAAGTTGCTGAGCACGCGGTCGCGGATCGCGACGGCCTCCTCGATGGCCTTCAGCCCGATCGCGTTCTCGGCGATGCCGGGGATCGGGAAGGTACGCGAGACCGCGCCGCCCGTGACGACGACGACGTCGTACTCGAACTCCCACGGCTCACCGAGCTCGGGGGTGATCGTGGCCGTCTTCGACGCGTGGTCGATGCGGGTGACCTTGGCCGTGACGACGTTGGTCTTCTTGAGGTGCCGGCGCTGCGAGACGACCGCGTGACGGGGTTCGATCGAACCCGCGGCGACCTCGGGGAGGAACGGCTGGTACGTCATGTACGGGAGCGGGTCGACGATCGTGACCTCGGCCTCGCCCGCGCGCAGCCACTTCTCGAGCTTCCACGCTGTGTAGAACCCCGCATAGCCGCCACCGACGATGAGAATCTTGGGCACGGTGAATGGACTCCTCAGTATCTGTTGCTTGCGATCACTGCTCGCGAGTGCGGACAGTCCGCCTGGTATGCCGAGTGGCGCCGATGCCCAACAGCGCTGCTAGCGTACCAAATCCGGCGACCAACGAGAGCGGCACCGTGATATAGGCGAGCGTCCACGCCGTCGGCAGGAGGGTCTTCGCCTCGTCGGATCGGGGCAGCGGAGGGTCGGCGATCGGGACGACCTCCTGGGATTCGTCGCCGCCCTCGGAGGTCGGGGCATCCGCCCGCCGGTGCAGGGTGATCCACGCCGCGAGGCTGCCGAGCGGGTTGTCCTCGATCTCGGGCACGTCGGCCGTGAGCGCCGGGACGGGGTCGATGATGCCCCATCCGTAGAGCGGGCTGGGCACTGACTGGCCGTGCGGATCGGCCGTCCGAATGAGTCGTTCGATGACATTGGACGCGCTCAGCTCGGGATACTCGCTGCGCACGAGGGCCGCGAGGCCCGACACGATGGGTGCCGCCGCGCTGGTGCCGCTCCACTGCACGTAGCTGCCGTCGGGCAGCACGCCCACGAGGTCCTCGCTCGGGGCCGCGACGGCGATGGTGATGCCCTGCGAGCTCGCATCGAAGCTCGCGTTCTTCTCCTTGTCGACGCCCGCCACCGTGAGCACGCCCGGGATCGTCGCCGGGGCACCGACCTCGCTCGTGCCGCTCCCCCGGTTGCCGGCGGCGGCGACGATCACGACGTCGTGCTCGAACGCGTAGAGGAACGCCTCGTCCCAGCTCTCGGGCCAGTCGCGAGTGTTGCGCGTGAGCGACATGTTGATGACGTCCGCGCCGCTGTCGACGGCCCACTTCACGGCCTCGGCGATCTGGTCGTCGTTCGACTTCTCGGCGCCGGTGTCCTGCCCGAAGGCCACCGAGACGGTGAGCAGGTCGGCCTGCGGGGCGATGCCGATCACGCCGTTGCCCTCGCCCGTGCCGCGTCCGGCGAGGAGCGACGCGACCATCGTGCCGTGGTTCGGATCGTCGCCGACGGGGGTCTGCCCGTCGGGGCTGCCGATGCCCGAGACATCCGTGCCGCCGACGACCGCGCCCCTCAGCTCGGCGACGTTGCCGTTCACGCCCGTGTCGATGATGGCGACGGTGACGCCCTCGCCGCGGGTGGTGTTCCAGGCGGTGGTGAAGCCGTAATCGGTGAGCCAGTACTCGAGGTCGCGCACGGTGTCGGCGTGCGCCGGCGCCGCGCCCACGAGCGCGATCGTCGTCGCCACGGCGGCGACGGCCGCCGCCCGCGCCACGACGGCGAGGGGACGACGGACGCGACGCGTCACGCGCGCCCTCCGGTGTCGTCGTCGGCGGGGTCGTCGGGGTCGGGCACGTCGACGCCGTAGTCGGGGCACTGGCACACGTCGGGCGTCCACGTCGAGCGCTCGAGCGCGAGGTCGCCGATCGGGTTCGCGCCGGGACCGGCCGAGAGCGCGTGCGCCGCGAGGGCGTGCAGGCACTTCACGCGCGTCGGCATGCCGCCCGCCGAGATGCCGGCGAGCTCGGCCACGACCTCGATCGACTCGCGGTCGGCGAGGTAGTCGACGTGCGCCTGCTCGTACCCCGCGCGCACGTCGGCGTCGGCCGCGAGCAGCTCGTTGCACTCGACCATGACCTGCGCGGCCTCGAGGAACGACATCGCCGCGGTCGCGACCGGATGCGTCAGGTAGTAGAACGTGGGGAACGGCGTGCCGTCCGACAGGCGCGGCCGCGTGGCGACCACCGTGGGCGCGCCGCACACGCAGCGCGCCGGGATGCCCACGACGTCGCGCGCCCGCCGGCCCAGCTGCGCCGAGACGATGCGGATGTCGCGCTCGCTCACCGGCGGGAACGGCGGCCTCATCGTCCGCTCCCCTCGGCCGGCGCGTCCGCGGGCGGCTCGACGGGTGCATCCGGCGGATCCGTCGGCGCGGGAGCGAGCCCCGCGGTCATCACGGAGTCCAGCAGGGTGCGCATCCAGTCGCCCTTCGATTCGGTCACCTCGGCCGAGACGGCGGCGGTGGCATCCGCCTTCGCCGCCTCCGAGCGGTCGTCGATGACGAGGTAGCTCACCTCGCCCGGCATGACGTAGTACAGCCGCTCGCGCGCCTGGGTCATGATGAACGTCTCGTCGTTCCAGCGTTCGCGCTCGTCGCGCAGGCGCTGCACCTCCGCCTCCTGCGCGGAGACGGCGGCGCGCAGCTCCGCGATCTGCTGGCGCTGCTGCGCGAACGCCGCGATCGTCGGCGCGAGCACCACCACCGCGAGCACGAGCACACCCATCATGATGAGCGAGAAGCCTGAGAATCGGATGCCGCTGAGCCACCCCGCGCGGTCGGTCGATGCCGATCCGCCCGACCCCGCCTTCGAGCGGGCCTTCGGCGGGCGGGTCGAGCCGTTGCCGCCCCGGGCCGGGCGCGACGTCTTCGACGCGGACGCCGACGTCGAGCGCTTCGCGGACGTGGCTTCGCGGGCCGGCTTCGCGGCCTTGGCCGCCGACGCCGCACCCTTGGCCGGCTTCGACGTCGGAGCCTTCGATCCGGTCGTCGCGGTGCCCTTCGCCGCGCTGCCCTTCGGCGCCGTGCCCTTCGGGGCCGTGCTCTTCGGGGCATCACCCTCCGCGGCATCCGCCTTCGCGGTCTTCGGTGACGTCGTCGGCTTCGCCGCGGCATCCGACTTCGACGTCCCGGGGACCGCTCCCGGACGACCGGGGACCGCGGGCCGACGCGGCACGCCCGACGAGCGCGGAGGGCGCGGAGCATCGGGATGCATCGC
>CBFGWW010000245.1:0-4369 GCA_965652625.1 uncultured Agromyces sp. | reverse complement strand
GGCGCCGACATCCGCAACATCGTGGAGTTCGAGCGCGACTTCCCCGGAGCGAAGGTCGTGCTGCTCGAGCAGAACTACCGGTCGACGCAGAACATCCTCTCGGCCGCGAACGCCGTCATCTCGAACAACTTCGATCGGAAGGACAAGAAGCTGTGGACGGCCGTCGGCGACGGCGAGCTGATCACCGGCTACACCGGTTACACGGCGCACGACGAGGCGCAGTTCGTCGCCGATGAGATCGAGTCGCTGCACCGGGCCGGCATCGCGTACCGCGACATCGCCGTGTTCTACCGCACCAACGCGCAGACCCGTGCGCTCGAGGAGATCTTCGTGCGGTCGGCCCTGCCGTACCGCGTCGTCGGCGGCACGAAGTTCTACGAGCGCGCCGAGATCAAGGACGCGATGGCGTACCTCATCTCGGTGGCGAACCCGCTCGACGAGCTCGCGCTCCGGCGCATCCTGAACACGCCGAAGCGGGGCATCGGCCCCGCCACCGAGACCGCGCTCGCGAGCTTCGCCGAGCAGAACGGCATCTCGTTCCGCGAGGCGATGCGCAACGCCGACGCGCTCGGCCTCGGCCCGAAGGTCACGGGCGCGATCCTCGGGCTCGCCCGCGTGCTCGACGAGGCCGCCGCGAAGCTCGTGCCGTCCTCGCGCGGCGTCGCAGAGGGCACCAACGAAGGGGCCTCGCCGGTCTCCGACGTGCTCGTCTTCCTGCTCGAGAGCTCGGGCCTCATCGACGCGCTGCGCAACAGCCGCGACCCGCAAGACGAGACCAGGGCCGAGAACGTCGAGGAGCTCGTCGCCCAGACCCGCGACTTCGACCGCGAGAACCCGGGCGCGACGCTCGTCGACTTCCTCACGCAGGTCTCGCTCGTCGCGGCCGCCGACGAGATCGACGACGCCTCGGGCACCGTCTCGCTCATGACGCTCCACACCGCCAAGGGCCTCGAGTACCACGCGGTGTTCCTCACCGGCCTCGAGGAGGGCCTGCTGCCGCACCAGATGTCGGCATCCGAGCCCGGCGGCCCCGCCGAGGAGCGCCGCCTCTTCTACGTCGGCATCACGCGCGCCCGCAAGCGCCTCTTCCTCTCGCTGGCGATGAGTCGGGCCCAGTTCGGCGAGGTCGCCGTGGCGATGCCGTCGCGCTACCTGCAGGAGATCCCCGAGGGGCTCATCGACTGGCGGCAGTCGCCGGGCATGGCCACCTCGCGCGGGGGCACGCAGCCGCGCGCGCTCAACGCTCGCCGTCCCGGCGGGGCGTGGGGCACGCGCGACCGCGACCTCGAGAAGTTCAGCGTGCTGAAGAGCGCCGCCCCCAAGGCCGAGTGGGCCAACCGGGTCACCGGCACCGTGCGCGACAACGGCGACCTCACGCTCGAGGCCGGCGACCGCATCCGGCACGTCGACTTCGGCGAGGGCCGCGTGACCCAGGTCACCGGTGAGGGCACGAAGCGCATCGCGCACGTCTCCTTCGACACCGCGGGGCAGAAGAAGCTCCTGATCAAGATCGCGCCCATCGAGAAGCTCTGACGCGCCGCGGCCGTGCAGCGGAATCCCGCTCGTGCAGCGGAATCCCGCTCCTGCAGCGGAATTCCGTCGCAACGGGATTCCGCCACGGCAGCGGGATTCCCACGGACGGCCGCCATCAAGGGAAGGGCGCCTCCGGCAGTCCCGCCGGCCGTGGCAGCCGCGCGATGAGCCCCATCGCGTCGAACGGCGCCCGCACCTTGATGTCGTTGTCGAAGTAGAGGTATGCGTCGCGGCCCGCGTCGAGGTGGGCGCGCGTCCACGCCGCCCAGCGGTCGAGCGACGCGTCATCGTAGCCCGACGCATAGAGCTCCTCCTCGCCGTGCAGGCGCGCGTAGGCGAAGTCCGCGGTCGTGCGGTCGATGCGCGGGTAGCGGCCCGCGGTGTCCGCCGTGACGGAGGCCACGCCGTGCCTGCCGAGGAGGTCGGCCCACTCCTCCTGCCGGTCCTCGAAGTCGGGATGCCGCACCTCGATCGCGTGACGAAGCGGACGCTCGGCGATCGCGGTCTCGTCGAACCACGAGCGCCCCGACATCCGTTCGTCGTGCCCGGCCGCGAGGGCCGCGGCATCCGTCGTCGTGCGGGGCAGCAGCCCGAGGAACCGGTCGGCGACCGCGACGTCGAGCCCGAGGTTCGGCGGCAGCTGCCAGAGCACCGGCCCGAGCTTCGGTCCGAGCGCGAGCACGCCCGAGGCGAAGAAGTTCGCGAGCGGCGCCTCGACGTCGCCGAGCCGCTTGAGGTGCGTGATGAAGCGCGGGCCCTTCACGGCGAAGACGAACCCGTCGGGCGTGGCGTCGCGCCAGCGCACCCAGTTCGCGGGCTTCTGCAGCGAGTAGAACGAGCCGTTGACCTCGATCGACGTCATCCGCTCGGCGGCGTAGGCGAGCTCGTCGGCCTGGCGGAGTCCCTTCGGGTAGAAGTTCCGGCGCCAGTTCGGGTACACCCAGCCCGAGATGCCGACGCGTGCCTCGGCCATGGCTACACGGCGGTCCCGAGGAGCGCCCCGATGACCCACGTGACGACCAGTGCGAGCGCTCCGCCGACCACCACGCGCAGCACGGCACGCCCGCGCGGGCTGCCGCCGATCCACGCCGAGAGCCAGCCCGTGATCGCGAGCGCGACGAGCACCGCGACGAACGTCGTGGCGACGCGCCACTCGGGCGGCGGCAGGAGGATCGCGAGCATGGGCAGCACCGCGCCGATGAGGAACGACAGCGCGGAGGCCCAGGCCGCGTGCCAGGGGTTCACCACGTCGTCCTGCGAGATGTGCAGCTCCGTCTCGAGGTGGGCCGCGAGCGCATCGTGGGCGGTCAGCTCGACGGCGACGCGCTCGGCGGTCTCGGCCGAGAGGCCCTTGGCGCGGTAGAGGGTCGCGAGCTCGTCGAGCTCCTGCGACGGCATCGTCTCGAGCTCCCACCGCTCCTTGGCGATGAGCGCGCGCTCGGTGTCGCGCTGGCTCGAGACCGAGACGTACTCGCCGAGCCCCATGGAGATCGCGCCGGCCAGCACGGCGGCGACGCCTGCGATGAGGATCGCGGCGACGTCGGTCGTGGCGGCCGCGACGCCGACCACGAGGGCCGCGACCGAGACGATGCCGTCGTTCGCGCCGAGCACGCCGGCGCGCAGCCAGTTGAGCTTCGCGTGCACCGATCCGTCATGCGGATCGGTGCGATGGATCGGTTCCGCGGGGTCGACCATTCCGCAAGTCTCCCAGCGGCGTCGCCGCCACGCCAGCATGGCGAGCCTGTCCTCACGGGCTCGCAGCGGCATCCGCTCGCCGTCGTCGTCATCGGATGCCGCCGCCGCATGTCCGGGACCCCGGACATCCCGGTTCGGACGCCCCACGACGGGGGAGTACGATGGTCGTCGGCCCGCTATCTCGATATCGAGAGAATTCTCGACGTCGAGACACATCCGGCCGGGCCTCTCATCCCACCATCCCTGCGCGATCACGCGCGGACCGATTGGAAGCAGAGCGTGGATCTTTACGAGTACCAGGCCAGAGACCTCTTCGAGAAGTACGGAGTGCCGGTGCTCGCCGGCATCGTCGCGGACACCCCCGAAGACGTGCGCAAGGCCGCTGAGCAGCTCGGCGGCGTCGTCGTGGTCAAGGCCCAGGTCAAGACGGGCGGCCGCGGCAAGGCGGGCGGCGTCAAGGTCGCCAAGACCCCCGACGAGGCGGAGGAGGCGGCGAAGGCGATCCTCGGGCTCGACATCAAGGGCCACGTCGTCAAGCGCGTCATGGTCGCCGCGGGCGCGAAGATCGCGCAGGAGTTCTACTTCTCGGTGCTCCTCGACCGCGCCAACCGCTCGTACCTCTCCCTCACGAGCGTCGAGGGCGGCATGGAGATCGAGCAGCTCGCCGTCGAGAAGCCCGAGGCGCTCGCACGCGTCGAGGTCGACCCCGGCACGGGCATCACCCCCACCAAGGCGCGCGAGATCGCCGAGGCCGCGAACTTCCCGGCCGAGCTGGTCGACAAGGTCGCCGACGTGTTCGTCAAGCTCTACGACGTGTACGACAGCGAGGACGCGACGCTCGTCGAGGTCAACCCTCTCGTGCTCACCGAGGAGGGTGACATCATCGCCCTCGACGGCAAGGTCACGCTCGACGAGAACGCCGAGTTCCGCCACGCGGGCCACGCGCTGCTCGAGGACAAGGCCGCGGCCGACCCGCTCGAGGCGCAGGCCAAGGCGCTCGACCTCAACTACGTCAAGCTCGACGGCGAGGTCGGCATCATCGGCAACGGCGCGGGCCTGGTCATGTCGACGCTCGACGTGGTCGCCTACGCCGGCGAGAACCACGGCGGCGTGAAGCCCGCCAACTTCCTCGACATCGGCG
>CBFGWW010000244.1:0-4406 GCA_965652625.1 uncultured Agromyces sp. | reverse complement strand
GAGTACGACGAGCAGGGCAACTACAAGTACCCCGAGGGCTTCGACCCCGAGACCAACGAGTGGCGCGAGGGCTTCGAGGCCCAGCGCGAGAAGTGGGAGCAGGACTACGCTGCAGCCCAGGCTCGTTGGGAGGCGCACAAGAAGCAGGTCGCCCAGGCGAACGCTGCCGCTGCCGCCGACGACTCGTTCGCGGGCTCGGCGTCGTACTCGAGCGACTCCGCTGCGGCCGGCACCCTCGCCGACGACGCGTCGCTCGCTGCGCTGCGCGAGAAGCTCTCGAGCAACAACTAGTCGCACGCGACGAACGGAAGGCCGGTCCCCTCGGGGGCCGGTCTTCCGGCGTCTCGGCGGCCGTCGCCGCGCGCTCAGGTCGGCGGCTCGGCGGTCGCCCGATCAGCCGGTTTCGCGAGGTGCACGCCGAGCGCGGGCACGATGCCGATGGCGATCGGCGGTCCGCCGACCCGGCGTCGCCGTCGGGTCGACGGTCGCACGGATAGAGTGGTGAGCGTGTATCTGATCGGTCTCACGGGCGGAATCGCCTCCGGCAAGTCCACGGTCGCCAGGCGCCTCGTCGAGCACGGGGCGGTGCACATCGACGCCGACGACCTCGCGCGACGCGTCGTCGAGCCCGGCAAGCCCGCGTTCGACGCGATCGTCGCGGAGTTCGGCGAGGGCGTCGTGGGGCACGACGGCCGGCTCGACCGCCCGAAGCTCGGCGAGCTCGTGTTCGCCGACGACGCCGCACGCACGCGGCTCAACGCCATCGTGCATCCGGCGGTCCGCGAGCTGTCGCGCAAGCTCATCGAGCGCGCCGAGGCCGAGGACCCCGACGCCGTGGTGGTCTACGACGTGCCGCTGCTCGTCGAGGCATCCGTCGACCACCCCTTCGACCTCATCGTCGTGACGAACGCGCCGCGACGCACGCAGGTCGAGCGGCTGGTGCAGGAGCGCGGGTACGACCCGATCCACGCCGAGGCGCGCGTGGACGCGCAGGTGGACAACACCGCCCGGCTCTCGATCGCCGACGTCGTGATCGACACCGACGGCTCGATGGCGCACACCATGAGCCAGACCGACGCGCTCTGGCAGCGCATCCGTCAGGAGCGCGCGCGGGCGTAGGTCGCTCGTCGAGCGGATGCCGCGGCTCGCGCCTGCTCGCGTTCGCCCCTGGCGCACGCCGGCCGGAGTGTCGGCGGGCGAACCTAGACTTGAACGCATGCAGGCCACGCGTTCCGTCCGTCCGTTCGAGGTCGTGAGCGAGTACCAGCCGAGCGGCGACCAGCCCACGGCGATCACCGAACTCGCCGCCCGCATCAACGCCGGTGAGACCGACGTGGTGCTCCTCGGCGCCACCGGCACGGGCAAGTCCGCGACCACGGCCTGGCTCATCGAGCAGGTGCAGCGGCCCACGCTCGTGCTCGCGCACAACAAGACGCTCGCGGCCCAGCTGGCCACCGAGTTCCGCGAGCTGATGCCGAACAACGCGGTGGAGTACTTCGTCTCCTACTACGACTACTACCAGCCGGAGGCCTACGTGCCGCAGACCGACACCTTCATCGAGAAGGACTCGTCGATCAACGCCGAGGTCGAGCGGCTGCGGCATTCGACCACGAACTCACTGCTCAGCCGTCGCGACGTCGTGGTCGTCTCGACGGTGTCGTGCATCTACGGCCTCGGCACGCCCGAGGAGTACCTCAACGCGATGATGCCGCTCCAGGTGGGCCAGCGCGTCGACCGCGACTGGCTCATCCGCAAGTTCGTGTCCATGCAGTACCAGCGCAACGACCTCGCGTTCTCGCGCGGCACGTTCCGCGTTCGCGGCGACACGATCGAGATCATCCCGGTCTACGAGGAGCTGGCCATCCGCATCGAGATGTTCGGCGACGAGATCGAGGCGCTCTACAGCCTGCACCCGCTGACCGGGCAGGTCGTGGCGAAGCTCGATGCCGTCCCGGTGTTCCCGGGCTCGCACTACGTGGCGAGCACCGACGTGATGCAGCGGGCGATCGGCACGATCCGCGACGAGCTCGACGAGCGCCTCGCCGAGCTCGAGCGCGAGGGCAAGCTGCTCGAGGCGCAGCGCCTGCGCATGCGCACGACGTTCGACCTCGAGATGATGGAGCAGATCGGGTTCTGCTCGGGCATCGAGAACTACTCGCGGCACATCGACGGCCGGGCGCCGGGGGAGGCCCCGCACTGCCTCCTCGACTACTTCGCCGACGACTTCCTCGTCGTCATCGACGAGTCGCACGTCACCGTCCCGCAGATCGGGTCGATGTACGAGGGCGACTCCTCGCGCAAGCGCACGCTCGTCGAGCACGGGTTCCGGCTGCCGAGCGCCATCGACAACCGCCCGCTCAAGTGGGACGAGTTCAAGGCGCGCGTCGGTCAGACGGTCTACCTCTCGGCGACCCCCGGCCGATACGAGATGGGCGTCGCCGACGGCGTCGTCGAGCAGATCATCCGCCCGACCGGCCTGGTCGACCCGCAGATCGTGGTGAAGCCGTCGAAGGGCCAGATCGACGACCTGCTCGAGGAGATCCGCGTCCGCGCCGAGCGCGACGAGCGCGTGCTGGTCACGACGCTCACGAAGCGCATGGCCGAGGAGCTCACCGACTTCCTCACCGAGGCCGGCGTGCGCGTGCGCTACCTGCACTCCGACGTCGACACGCTCCGCCGCGTCGAGCTCCTCACCGAGCTGCGCGCCGGTGTCTACGACGTGCTGGTCGGCATCAACCTCCTCCGCGAGGGCCTCGACCTGCCCGAGGTGTCGCTCGTGGCGATCCTCGACGCCGACAAGGAGGGCTTCCTGCGATCGTCGACGTCGCTCATCCAGACCATCGGCCGGGCCGCTCGCAACGTGTCGGGGGAGGTGCACATGTACGCCGACGTGCTCACCGAGTCGATGGCGGCCGCGATCGACGAGACGACGCGCCGCCGTGAGAAGCAGCTCGAGTACAACCGGGCGAACGGCATCGACCCGCAGCCGCTGCGCAAGCGCATCGCCGACATCACGGCGGTGCTCGCACGCGAGGAGGCCGACACGGCGGCCCTGCTCGCCGGCCGCGAGGGCCGCACCAAGGCACCGGTGCCGAACCTCCGCCGTGAGGGCATCGCCGCAGAGGGCGCGAACGACCTCGAAGACCTGATCCGCGACCTCAACGACCAGATGCTCGAGGCCGCGGGCGAGCTGAAGTTCGAGCTCGCGGCCCGACTGCGCGACGAGGTCTCCGAGCTCAAGCGCGAGCTGCGGCAGATGGAGAAGGCCGGACACCTGACGTAGGCGGGGAGGCGCGCCCGTCCCCGAGAATCGAACGTATGTTCGCTGAGAGCACGTGCCGCGGCGGACTCGGTGTCGGTGGCGCTCTCTAGACTCGGAGGGTGCCAGTTTCACGTCTCGATGCCCACTCGCGCCTGAGTGTCCGCGGTGCCCGCGTGCACAACCTGCAGAATGTCGACGTCGAGATCCCGCGCGATGCGATGGTCGTGTTCACGGGCCTCTCGGGCTCGGGCAAGTCCTCGCTCGCGTTCGACACGATCTTCGCCGAGGGCCAGCGTCGCTACGTCGAGTCGCTCTCCGCATATGCGCGCCAATTCCTCGGCCAGGTCGACCGTCCCGACGTCGACTTCATCGAGGGCCTGAGCCCCGCGGTCTCGATCGACCAGAAGTCGACGAACCGCAACCCGCGCTCGACGGTCGGCACCATCACCGAGATCTACGACTACATGCGCCTCCTCTGGGCGCGCATCGGCGTCCCGCACTGTCCGGTGTGCGGCGAGAAGATCCAGCGGCAGACCGTGCAGCAGATCGCCGACCAGCTCATGGAGCTGCCCCAGGGCACGCGCTACCAGGTGCTGAGCCCGGTGGTGTCGCAGAAGAAGGGCGAGTTCGTCGACCTGTTCCGCGAGCTCGTCGCGGGCGGCTACTCGCGCGCCGTCGTCGACGGCGAGGTCATCCGGCTCGACGAGCCTCCGGTGCTGAAGAAGCAGGTCAAGCACGACATCTCGGTCGTGATCGACCGCCTCGTCGCGGGTCCCGAGCTCCTCGGCCGCCTCACCGACTCGCTCGAGACGGCCCTGCGCCTCACCGACGGGCTCGTGCAGGTCAACTTCGTCGACGAGTCCGGGCCCGACGCGTGGACCACGTTCTCCGAGAAGCTGTCGTGCCCCAACCAGCACCCGATCCAGCTCACCGAGATCGAACCCCGCACGTTCTCGTTCAACGCGCCGTTCGGCGCCTGCCCCGAGTGCTCCGGCCTCGGCACGCGCATGTCGGTCGACGAGGCGCTGCTGCTGGGCGACACGAGCCTCAGCATCGCCGAGGGCGTCATCCTGCCGTGGACCTCGCAGGGCAAGAGCCTCTACAACTACTACGAGAAGCTGCTCGACGGGCTCGCCCGCGACCT
>CBFGWW010000243.1:0-4415 GCA_965652625.1 uncultured Agromyces sp. | reverse complement strand
GGGGTGTGGACGACGACCGGGGCCATGTGATCCTGTCCCACAACGGCATGACCGGCGGCTTCACGAGCATCATGGTCATCGACCGCACCGCGGGCACCGCCGCGATCGTGCTCGCCAACCGTTCGGAGAGCGTCGACGACGTGGGCTACGACCTCCTCGCGCACCTCGGCTGAACGGCAGCCGGGCCTCATCGGCCACCGAGTCGGCGGGAGGGGTGGGGCTACGATGCAGGCATGGGCGGGGCGGGCGCCGAGGGGAACGGGGCGACGGTCGAACCGGTGCGAAGGCGCCGGTTCTCGATCAACGCGATGCTCGACGGCTTCTTCTTCGTGTTCGCCGGCCTCGCGTCGCTGTGGCTCGCCTACCTGCTGCTCAGCGAATCGTTCGCGTTCGGGTGGTGGGGCATCCTCGTGTTCCTCGCGTTCTGGCTCGTGCTCGCCTACCTCGTGCTGCCGCGCATCCACCGGATCCTCACGACCATCTACGTGCCCGACTACTTCATGGGTCGCACACGCACCAGCGACGGGCTGCTCGGCGATCCCGTGAACCTCGCCCTGCTCGGCGACGACGAGCAGCTGCTGGCGGCGATGGCCGCCGCGAAGTGGACCCGCGCCGACGACGTGACCCTGAGGTCGAGCTGGCGCATCGTCATGTCCACCATCACGCGGCGCAGCTACGACGAGGCACCGGTCAGCCCGCTCTTCCTCTTCGGCCGCACGCAGGACTACGCGTTCCAGCAGGAGGTCGAGGGCAATCCGGCCAAGCGCCACCACGTGCGCTTCTGGCGCTGCCCCGACGGGTGGCTCCTGCCGGGCGGCGCCCGCGTCGACTGGCTCGCCGCCGGCACGTTCGACCGCGCGGTCGGGCTGTCGCTGTTCACGCTGCAGGTCACGCACAAGATCGACGCCGACACCGACGTCGAGCGCGATCACATCATCGCGACGCTCCGTGCGGCGGATCCCGCGGTCGCGGTCACGGTGCTGAGGGACTTCTCGACGGGCTACCACTCCCGCAACGGCGGCGGCGACACGATCCGCACCGACGGCGACCTGCCCGTCGTCGACCTGCGTGCGGTCGCGGTGACGGATGCCTCGGGCTGCGGGACTGGGATCGCAGGGCGCGGGGGGGGGGGGGAGGAGGCCGGCGGCGGGCCTGCTGCCGGGTCTGCCCTCGACGGGGGAGTGCCGTCCGCGGCATCCGTCACCGGGGGGACGCCGTGAGCCGCGACACCACCAAGCGGCCGGCCTTCGAGCCGGCGTCGGAGCTCGCGCAGGCGGGGCCGCGCGATCCGCGGATGCGCCGGCCGGTCCCGACGTCGATGGGCGCCGCGCTCGTGCTGTTGCGCGTGTTCGCCGGCATCGTGTGGCTCATCGCGCTCGCCGCGCAGTGGAACGACCTCATCGCCGAGCAGTTGGACGTGTCGATCGACCCCGACGACCCCGCCGTCGGGGCCGCGCTGTGGGTCATCCTGGCGTTCGGCGGCGTGCTGCTGCTGTTCGACCTCGTGATGGCCCTGCTCATCTACCTCGGCTTCAACTGGCCGCGGATCGTCGTGATGGTGTTCTCGACGCTGAGCATCAGCGGCACGTTCGCGGCCTGGTGGGCGGGCGACCAGAACATCGTGCTCGACCAGGCGCTCTTCACGCTCGCCCTCGACATCCTCATCATGCTGGCGCTCTCGAGTCGGGCCGCGCGCGACTACGCCCGGCGCAACGACCGTCGGCTGCCGCGGGCGGCGTCGGCCTGATCATTCGAGCCCGTGCGGCCGCGATCGGCCGTGGACTTCGCTGCCGCGCGTGCGATTGATCGGATGTCTGGCAGACTCGATCCGGCGAGGGCCGGCGCGGTCCCGACGCTCGACGAATGGAGACGACGATGACGACGCCCTCGACCACCGCGTGGCCGTCGGGAGCCGAGCTCCTCCCGGTCGACGGCGCCGCCGGCACGCTCGTCGGGCGCGCGTGGGTGCCGGATGCCGCAGGCCCCAGCGTCGTCGTCGTGCGCGAGTCGGGCGTGGTCGACGTGTCCGCCGCGTTCCCGACGATGCGCAGCCTCACCGAGGACGCGGACCCCGCCGCGGCTGTGCGCACGGTCGACGGCCCGGTGCTCGGCTCGCTCGACGAGCTCGCGGCGAACACGCCGCCCGAGCTTCGTCGTCCCCACCGGCCGTGGCTCCTGTCGCCGATCGACCTGCACGTGGTGAAGGCGGCGGGCGTGACGTTCCCCGTCTCGATGCTCGAGCGCGTGATCGAGGAGCGCGCCCGCGGCGACCAGGATGCGGCGGCCGCGATCCGCGACGAGATCGGCGCGACGATCGGGGGCTCGCTCGACGCGCTGCGGCCGGGTTCGCCCGAGGCGGCCGAGCTCAAGGCGTTCCTCGTCGACCGCGGCTGGTGGAGCCAGTACCTCGAGGTCGGCATCGGCCCCGACGCGGAGGTGTTCACGAAGGCGCCCGTGCTCTCCACGGTCGGCACGCTCGTCGACGTCGGCGTGCACTCGGTCTCGGAGTGGAACAATCCCGAGCCCGAGGTCGTGCTCGTCGTGGCATCCGACGGCCGCATCGTCGGTGCGACGCTCGGCAACGACGTGAACCTGCGCGACGTCGAGGGACGCAGCGCGCTGCTGCTCGGCCAGGCGAAGGACAACAACGCGTCGGCGGCCGTCGGGCCCTTCATCCGGCTCTTCGACGAGACGTACGACCTCGACGCCGTGCGCCAGTCGATCGTGCGGCTCGAGATCGACGGCGAGGACGCCTTCCGCCTCGAGGGCTCGAGCGAGCTCGCTCGGATCAGCCGCGATCCCGCCGACCTGGCGCGGCACGTGATCGGCGCGCACCACCAGTACCCCGACGGGTTCGTGCTCTACCTCGGCACGATGTTCGCGCCCGTCGACGATCGCGACGCGCCCGGTCGCGGCTTCACCCACCACGACGGCGACCTCGTGCGCATCTCGGAGCCGAGGCTCGGCACGCTCGTCAACCGCGTCCGTTCGAGCGAGACCGCGGCGCCCTGGACGTTCGGCATCGATGCGCTCTACCGCAACCTGGCTGCCAGGGGGCTGCTGGGCTGACCTCCGGATGCCGCGACCGGATGCCGCGACCGGATGCCGCGACTACGCGAGCCCGACCGCGCGGCCGCCGATCTCGAGCCCGAGCCACCCGGCCAGCGAGTCGAGCTCCCCGAACACCGCCTCGACGAGGTCGCGCGTGAACGGCTCGTCCTCGTGGATCGCGTCGACGCGGAGCACCCCGGCGGCACGGTCGGCGGTCGCGTCGACCTTGCCGATGAGCCGGTCGCCGTGCAGGATCGGCATCGCCCAGTAGCCCCACCGGCGCTGGTCGCGCGGCTTGTACATCTCGAGCACGTACTCGTAGCCGAACAGCTCCTCGAGTCGCTTGCGGTCGAACACCAAGCGGTCGAGCGGCGACAGCAGTGCGGTGCGCTCGGCGAGCGGTTCGTCGACGTGCTCGAGCGCGCCGGGGTCGACCCGCCAGGTGCCGCGGAGGCCCTCGACCCGTGCCGGCTCGCCGATGCCGCGCGTGTCGATCGGCTCGGCCGGCGACCCGCCCGCCTTGCGCTCGCGCAGGATGCCGAGCGACGCGAGCCGGCGCTCGTTCCGCTGCACGTACGCGTCGGATGCCTCGAGCTCGGGGACCTCGGGGTAGACGCGCTCGGCGAGGTCCCAGAGCCGCTGCCCGTCGCGACGGGCCGACATCGCGACGTCGCCGCGCATCATGAGGCACTCGAGCATGATCGTGACGTTGCGGTCGTTCGTCCACCCCGTCGACGACCACGGCACGGCCGAGGTGTCGGGGATCTCGGACGCGGGCAGCGGACCCGAGCCGCTCAGCCGCACGAGGATGTCGCGCCGGAAGGCGTCGTTCGCCTCGATCCAGTTGCGGGTGCGCTCGTGCTTGGGCCATCGGCGCATCATCGGGCGGAAGAGCCGCAGGTCGTCCATCGGCCGCACCATGAGGTCGAGCTCGAACAGCGTGCGATCGACCTCGAGCCCGGCGGTCACCTCGGCCGGGTCGTACGCCTCGCCGAGCCGGCTCCAGAGCACGACGTCGGCGCTCGGCGCGACAGCCGAGACGGGGTCGACCTTCACGAACGTGAGCCGGCCGATCGCGTCGAGCACGCCCGTCGGACGCCGGGCCTCCAGCGCCTGGGCGCGCACCGCGATGCGCCGTGCCTGCTCGGCGGTCAGCTCCACGACCATGCGGGCGATGTTACCGACGACGACCGTCGCTCGGCCCGCGGCATCCGAATGCCCCGATTGCGGGCGCTGTGCCCCGTTCACGTGCTGACGGCCGCGCGGGGCCGGGAGTAGCATCCGGCGCATGGGCACGTCCCGTGCCGATCGGATCCGGCGCACCGTGGCGTCCGCGGTGCTGGTGGCGGGCACGTTCGCGTTCA
>CBFGWW010000242.1:0-4492 GCA_965652625.1 uncultured Agromyces sp. | reverse complement strand
CGACCGTGCGACGGTGCACGGATGCCGCGGCGTCGCGCCGCGGCATCCGCTCACGACCTGCCGACGACGACGGCCCCCGCGCGTCGCGCAGGGGCCGTCGGACGTTCGGTGCCGGCCGAAGCCTACTGGCCGCCCCAGGTCTCGACGCCGGTGACCTGCACCGCGATCTCGCGGCCGTTCGGCGCCGTGTAGGTGGTCGAATCGCCGACCTTCAGGCCGAGGATGGCCGCGCCGAGCGGGGACTGCTCGCTGAACACGTCGAGCTCCGAGTCGCCCGCGATCTCGCGGCTGCCGATGAGGAAGGTCTCCTCGTCGCCCGCGATGACGGCGGTGATGACGGTGCCCGGCTCGACGACGCCCGATGAGGTCGGCGCCTCGCCGACCTGGGCGGTGCGGAGCAGCTCGGTGAGCTGGCGGATGCGGGCCTCCTGCTTGCCCTGTTCGTCCTTCGCGGCGTGGTACCCGCCGTTCTCCTTGAGGTCACCCTCCTCACGCGCGGCCTCGATGCGCTTGGCGATCTCCTCGCGGCCGTGCGTCGAGAGCTGCTCGAGCTCGCCGGCGAGTCGGTCGAAGGCCTCCTGCGTGAGCCAGGTGACGGTGGCGTCCTGCGCCATGGTGCACTCCTGAAATAGACGTGACGCCCCGACGTCTGCCGGGGCGAATGCCCCATATTAGGTGAGCCAGCAGCTCGAAATCAAACCCGTGTTCGCCTCCCGGGCGACCCGGACGCGCTCGGTGAACGTGCGCAGGTGCCGGTCGGATGCGGGGATCTCGACGACCCGCCAGCCGACGACGGTGAAGTCCTCGTCGAGGGCCTGCACGACGCACGCGGTCTCGTTCCCGGGGGGCACCGAGAGGGTCCAGCTGACCTCGACGGCGCGCTCGTCGTTGAGCAGGCGGTGGCCGGTGTCGGTGGCCTGCACCGTCGGCTTCTGGCCGTCGAGACCGGCCCAGACCACCCAGGCGACGAGCACCACCGCGAACGCGATCGCCGCGCCGATGATGAGCCACCGATCGCGCGTGCGGTTGCGCGGGTTGCGGCCGTAGCGCGCGGCGAGCGCGTCGGTCTGCTGCTCGGCCACCGCCCGGCTCCTTCCAACCTCGATCGTCTAGGCTTGGATCAAGCCTAACCCCGCCCCGCGAAGCCGAGATCCTCGGTGAAAGTGAGTCCGATGCTCGTCGTGCCCGCCTGTTCCATCGTCGGAGCACGCTCGTGAACGCTGCCCTCCTGCCCGCCCTCGTGCGCGCCGCAGACGAGGAGTTCGACCCCGACACGGTGACCCCCGGCGTCTGGGGCTTCGTGCTGACGTTCGTCATCATGGTGGTCGTCGTGCTGCTCGTGCTCGACATGGTGCGTCGCATCCGCCGCGTGAACTACCGGGCCGAGGTGCGCGAGCAGCTCGAGGCCGAGCGCCTCGAGCAGGAGCTCCTCGAGAGCGGGCTCGAGCGCGACCCGCTCGACGACCTCGACGACGTCGACGGCACGGATGCCACGGGCCGCCGCCCGCGCGGCGGGCGCCCCGCGGCATCCGACGACGACGAGCCCCCGGCTCGCTAGTTCGCCGACCGCCCGCGGCACCGGAGCGCGCAGAGGGTCGGGCGTCAGGCCCCGTGGTACGCGGGAGCGATGGCGATGAGCAGCGTCGCGGTCCAGTGGCACATGAACGCCAGGACCGTGCAGGTGTGGAAGATCTCATGGAAGCCGAACGTGCCGGGCCACGGGTTCGGCCTCTTCAGGCCGTAGACGACGGCGCCGATCGTGTAGAGCACGCCGCCCACGATGACGAGCACCATCATCGCGACGCTCGCCGCGAGCAGGTCGCCGAGGTACATGACCGCGGCCCAGCCGAGCAGCAGGTAGATCGGCACGTAGAGCCAGCGCGGCGCGGTGATCCAGAAGACCCGGAAGCCGATGCCGAGCAACGCACCGCCCCACACGATGGCGAGCAGCACGAAGCCCTTGTCGGGCGGCAGCGCGAGCAGGGACAGCGGCGTGTAGGTGCCCGCGATGAGCAGGAAGATGTTGGCGTGGTCGATGCGCTTCAGCACGACCTTGGTGCGCGGCTTCCAGTTGAAGCGGTGGTACAGCGCCGAGTTGCCGAACAGCAGCATCGAGGTGAGCATGAACACCGCGCTCGCCCACTTCGCCCACGGTCCCTCGGCGAGCGCGATGAGCACGATGCCCGCCGCGATCGTGACCGGGAACGTGCCCGCGTGGATCCAGCCGCGCCAGGTCGGCTTGACCTCGGCGTAGGTGAGGGAGTCGTCGAGGAGCGGGATGTTGGGCAGGTCGGGCCCGTGCGCCTCGCGACTGATCGCGACATCCGCGGTGTCGTCGGGCGCGACGGGGCCGTTGAGGTCGTCCGCGAGGGTGCCGGCGTCGCGGTGCCGCTTCGGGGTCATGGACACAGCGTAGGGCGTCCGCGATCACGATCCGCTGTGAGCCCGGCAGCCGCGTCGGGGTAGCGTAGTGCCGTGCAGACGAGCGATCAGCCCCTCGGTCGCGGCATCCTCTACCGCCTCTACCAGAACCGGCTCCGCCGCGGCCTCGACCCCGCGGCTCTTCCCCAGCACGTCGCGATGATCATCGACGGCAATCGGCGCTGGGCGAAGCAGCTCGGCTACGACTCCGCGGCGCACGGGCATCGGGCGGGCGCCGCGAAGATGCGCGAGTTCCTCGAGTGGTGCGACGACCTCGGCATCAAGGTCGTGACGCTCTACCTGCTCTCGAGCGACAACCTCGGCAACCGGCCGAGCGCAGAGCTCTCCGACCTGTTCGAGATCATCGCCGAGCTCGCCGAGGAGCTCTCGCACTACCGCGACTGGCGGGTGCAGCACGTCGGGTCGGATGCCGGCCTGCCGGCGCCGCTCGTCGCCGCCCTCGACGCGGCCGAGCACCGCACCGCCGACAAGCGCGGCCTGCACGTGAACCTCGCCGTCGGGTACGGCGGCCGCAAGGAGATCACCGACGCGATGCGCTCGATCGTGGCCTCGCACCATGCCGAGGGGCGCAGCCTCGAAGACCTGGCCGAGCGCCTCACGCCCGACCTCATCGGCGAGCACCTCTACACCGGCGGGCAGCCCGATCCCGACCTCGTCATCCGCACGTCGGGCGAGCAGCGGCTCAGCGACTTCATGCTGTGGCAGGCCGCGCACAGCGAGTTCTACTTCGTCGAGGCGCTCGGGCCCGACCTCCGCCAGGTCGACTTCCTGCGCGCGCTGCGCGACTACGAGAAGCGCCACCGCAGGTTCGGCGGCTGAGCCCGTTCTTCCCGGGCCCGACGGTCTGCCATGATATGGCTCGGAGAAGGGGGCGTACGTGACGATCGACGCTTACATCGCCGGGTTCACCGAGGAGCCCGGTTACCTCGACTACGGACGGTTCGGTCCGCTGTCGACCCCCGCTGCGGAGGAGGCGTTCTCGCTCACGCAGGTGCTCGAGCGCGCGCGCCACGGCAGCGTCGACGTGTTCGCCGAGCAGGGCGCGCGGCTGCGCGCCGCGGCATCCGCCCTCACCGGCTTCCCGACCGACCAGGTCGTGTTCCAGCCCAACACCACGCAGGGCATCATGCACGCGATGTTCGGGCTCACCGGCAGCGTGCTCCTGTCGCCGGCGGAGTTCCCGAGCCTGCCGATCGCCGCGGTGCGCGCGCAGGAGGCGCTGCACTCGGTGCAGCCCGTGTGGCTCGAGACCGACCACGGCAAGGTCACGCCCGGGCAGATCCGCGAGCAGCTCGAGACCAACGTCGCGGCCGTCGCGGTCAGCCTCGTCGACTCGCGCACGGGGTACCTGTGCGACATCGAAGGGATCCGCCAGGTCATCGGCGACCGGCTGCTCATCGTCGACGCGATCCAGGGCTTCGGCGTCGTCGACGCGCCGTGGGCCGCAGCCGACGTCGTGCTGACCGGCGGGCAGAAGTGGTGCCGCGCCGGTTGGGGCACGGGCATCATGGCGCTGTCGGAGCGCGCGCTCGAGCGGCTCACCCCCGTGTTCTCGGGCTTCACGGGCACCGAGGAGGAGGAGCCGTGGGGGCACGTGCCGCCGCCCGCGCCCGACGCGCGCGCCTACCGCGTGTCGAATCCCGACCCCATCGCCGAGGCGCGGTTCGCCGCGGCGCTCGAGGACATCGCCGCTGCGGGCGTGCCCGCGATCAACGCGGCGATCACCGGCTGGGTGAGCCGCGTCATCGAGCTCGCCGACGAGTTCGCGCTCGCCGTCGTGAGCTCCCGCGACGAGCAGGAGCGGGCGGGCATCGTGGTGCTCGAGCCGCCCGCCGGGCAGGTCACGTACCTCACCGCGTCGCTGCACAACCACGGCGTGACCGCCACGACCCGCAACGGGCAGGTGCGGCTCAGCATGCACGCGGCGACGACCGAGGAGACCCTCGACATGCTGCGTGCGGCGTTCGTGTCGTACGGCACGGCCGCGTCGTACTGAGCGTCGCACCGAGCCGAGCGGATGCCGCGGCGGCCGTCGGCCGTTGTTGGGCGC
>CBFGWW010000241.1:0-4587 GCA_965652625.1 uncultured Agromyces sp. | reverse complement strand
AGTTCCGCGATCCCTACCTCGTGGCGCGCATCGACTCTATCTCGGCCGTCACGTACCTGGCCGGCGTCACCAGCCGCATCGGGCTCATCGCCACCGCGAACACGACCTACGCCGACCCCTACACGCTGGCGCGCGCCACCGCCTCGATCGACCTGCTGTCGGGCGGACGCGCCGGCCTCAACCTCGTCACGGGCGCCGAGCCGCGCGCCGCGGGCAACCACGGCCGCGACCACCACCAGGCGAACGACACGCGCTACGACCGCGCCGTCGAGTTCGAGATCGTGCTGCGCCGCCTGTGGGACTCGTTCGAGGACGACGCGATCGTGGCGGATGCCGCGTCGGGCGTGTACCTCGACCCGTCGCGCCTGCACGCCACCGACTTCCACGGTGCGCACCTCAGCGTGACCGGGCCGCTCAACGTCGCCCGGCCGGTGCAGGGGCACCTCCCGATCGTGCACGCCGGCACGTCGCCGCGCTCGCGCCTGTTCGCCGCGCAGAACGCGGACCTCGCGCTCGTCGCGGTCTCGGGGCTCGAGCACGGCATCGCGATCCGCGAGGAGCTGCGCGCGCTCGCGTTCGAGTCGGGCCGCGACGACCGCACGCTCAAGGTGATCGCGCCCGTGCTCCCGATCGTCGGCGAGACGCGCGAGCACGCGCAGGCCATCGCCGACGAGCTCAGCGAGCTGCTGCAGATCGCCGAGGACTGGCCCGACGGACCGCCCGAGGCGTTCCCCGCGAACCGCTCGCTCGCGCAGCTCTCGGTGCTCGTCGGCGTCGACGTGTCGGGGCTCTCGCCCGACCGCGCCGTGACGCCGGCGCTCGTCGCGCAGTTCAGCGCCGCGGGTCAGGAGCTCGTCGAGATCGTCGCCGAGCGCACCGGTCGCAGCCCCGCGGGGGAGCGGCCGCCGACGCTGCGGCACCTCGTCGTCGCGGCATCCGTCAACGCGTCGATGGTCGTCGGCACGGCCGCCGAGATCGCGGAGGAGTTCCAGACGTGGGCCGAGGCCGGCGCCGTCGACGGGTTCAACGTGCTCTCGGCCGTGCAGCCCGCGCAATTCGAGGCCTTCGCGCTCGGGGTCGTGCCCGAGCTGCAGCGACGGGGCGTGTTCCCGACCGAGTACGAGGGCTCGACCCTTCGCGAGCACCTCGGACTGCCCCGTCCCGACAACGTGCATGTTGCCCACGGTGACGTGCGATTGCAGCCCGTGACCGGCCGTGACGGCGCGGGTCGCCGGGCGGTTGAGCGCACCGCGCGGCATCCGTAGCTTCGACGACCAACCCCCACCCGGGGCCTCCCTGCACCGTTCCCGACCCAAGGAAGAGATCACCGAGATGTCCACGCCACGCATCACCCGCCTCGCCCTCGCGAGCACGGCCGCGCTCGCCGCAGCTGCCCTGCTCGCCTCGTGCGCCGGCCAGGCCCAGTCGACGGATGCCGCAGCCGGCGAGCCCGTCGAGGGCGGCACGCTCACCTACCTCGAGCACCAGGCCTACACCACGCTCTACCCGCCGCAGGCCGGCTTCTACCCGAACGGCGGACTCGTCAACAACCTCACCGCCCGCCTCACGTGGCAGGACCCCGACTCGCTCGAGATCGAGCCCTGGGTCGCGACCGAGTGGACGGTCAACGCGGATGCCACGGAGTACACGTTCGACCTGCGCGACGACGTGACCTTCTCCGACGGCTCCCCGCTCGACGCCGCCGCCGTCGCGAAGAACTTCGACACCTACGGCCTCGGGAACACGGACCTCGGCCTCACCATCTCGGAGGCGATCAACAACTACGCCTCGAGCGAGGTCGTCGATGAGGACACCGTGACCTTCCGGTTCTCGGCGCCCGCTCCGGGCTTCCTGCAGGCCACCTCCACGATCAACTCGGGCCTCGTCTCGCCCGCCACGCTCGAGCGCAAGCTCGAGGACTGGGGCGCGGGCAACGCCGCCGAGATCGTCGGCAGCGGCGTGTTCGTCGCGACCGAGGAGGAGATCGGCACGTCGCTCCGCCTCGAGGCGCGCGAGGACTACGACTGGGCGCCGCCGTCGTTCGAGCACCAGGGCCGGGCGTACCTCGACGCGATCGAGGTCGTCGTGACGCCTGAGGACAGCGTCCGGATCGGGTCGCTGCTCGCGGGCCAGGCCGACGTCATCCGCTACGTGCAGGCCTTCGACGAGGCGCAGGTCGAGGGAGCCGGCTTCGAGGTGATCGCCGCGCCGACCCGAGGCGTCAACAACTCGCTCGGCCTGCGGTTCACCAACCCGCTGCTCAGCGACCTCCGCGTGCGCCAGGCGCTCGTGCACGGCGTCGACGCGCAGGAGGTCGTCGAAACGATCTTCACCGAGAACTACCCGGTCGCCACGTCGGAGCTCGCCGAGACCGCGAAGGGCTACACGGACCAGTCCGAGGGGCTCGAGTACGACCCCGAGCTGGCGGCGGAGCTCCTCGACGAGGCCGGCTGGACCGAGGGCGCCGACGGCATCCGCGAGCAGGACGGGCAGCGCCTGTCGCTCACGGTCTACGAGGCGAAGCCGCAGCCGCTCTCGAAGCAGACGCTCGAGCTCGTGGCGCAGCAGCTCAAGGAGATCGGCGTCGAGCTCACCGTGAAGGCCGCCGACTCGGGCAGCTACGCACAGGACATCCTCGACCCGCTGAAGACCCCGCTGTACCACTCGATGGTCGGACGCGCCGACAACGACGTGATCAAGAGCCAGTACCACACGAAGAACCGCAACACGCTGCTCTCGGACGACGCCGAGCTCGACCGCCTGCTCGAGGCCGTGGCCTCCGAGCCCGACCCCGCGAAGCGCGACGAGGCCTCGGCCGCCGTGCAGGACTACCTCACCGAGCAGGCCTACGTGATCCCGCTGTTCGAGGAGCCGCAGGTGTACGGCGCGGCGTCGTACGTGCACGGATTCCGGACGGAGTCGGTCGCGCGGCCGCTGTTCTACGACACCTGGATCGACGAGCGGCAGTAGTCGTTCGACCCACCCGCTGATCGAGTAGCGCCGCCGCAGGCGACGCGTATCGAGATCGAGTCACCAGGTCTCGATACGCGTCCGGCTCCGCCGGGCGCTCCTCGACCAGCGGAATCAGATCGGAAGGAGCACACCCCATGGCGTACCTCGCCCGCCGCACCGGCCAGGCGCTCATCGTGCTCGCCGTCGCGTTCACGGCGACGTTCGTGCTGCTGCAGGCGCTGCCCGGCGATGCGATCCTCATCAAGTTCGAGAGCCCCGAGCTGGGCCTCAGCCCCGACCAGATCGCCGACATCCGGGCCGCGTACGGCGCCGACAACTCGGTGATCGAGCAGTTCCTGCACACCCTGACCGGATTCGTCGTGGGCGACTTCGGCTACTCCGTGCAGTACGGCACGGCAGTGCATGAGCTCATCGGCGCGGCCCTGCCCGGCACGCTCGCGCTTGCCGGGCTCGGATTCCTCCTCGCCGTCGTCATCGCCGTCGGGCTCGCCGTGCTCTCGACGCTCGCGCCGTTCGCCTGGCTCCGCTCGACACTGCGGAGCCTGCCCGGCCTGTTCGTGTCGGTGCCCGTGTTCTGGCTCGGCATCGTGCTCATCCAGGTCTTCTCGTTCCAGCTCCGGCTCGTGCCCGTCATCGGCGCCGACCCGGTACAGGGGCTCATCCTCCCGGTGCTCACGCTCGCGATCCCGATCTCGGCCCCGCTCGCTCAGGTGCTCGTGCGTTCGATCGACGAGGTGCAGCTCTCGCCCTTCGTCGCCGTGGTGCGCGCCAAGGGCGCCGGCTCGGCCCGGGTGCTGTGCCGGGATGTCGCGCGCAATGCGGTGCTGCCGACCGTCACGATCGCCGGCGTGCTGATCGGCGAGCTCATCGGCGGCGCCGTCGTGACCGAGACCGTGTTCGGACGCGCGGGCATCGGCCGCCTCACCGAGGAGGCCGTGCGCAACCAGGACGTCGCCGTGCTCCAGGCGGTCGTGGTGCTCGCGGCGCTCGTGTTCGTGGCGGTCAACCTCGTGGTCGACCTGGTGTACCCGGTACTCGATCCCCGGCTGATGCGGAAGGCGGTGGCGGCATGAGCGCCGTCGAGGAGCAGACGACCACTGGTCGAGTCGCGCCCGAAACCCCCGGTGGTCGAGTAGCGCCCGCCGAAGGCGGACGCGTATCGAGACCCGAGTCCCAGGCTCCGGTCGCCGGGTCTCGAGACGCGTCGCCGCTCCGCGACGGCGCTCCTCGACCACCGGTATGGCGCCGCCGCCTCCGCGGCATCCGGCCCGACCTCGTGCTCGCGTGGGCCGTCATCGTGGTCGCGATCGCGTGGGCGATCGTGCCGTGGCTGTTCACGGCCGCCGACCCGCTCGCCGGCGTGCCGGCCGAGAAGCTGCAGGCGCCGAGCGCGGCGCATCCGTTCGGCACCGACGCGATCGGCCGCGACCTGTATGCGCGCGTCGTCCACGGTGCGGTGCACTCGCTCTCGGGCGCCTTCGTCGCGGTGACCGTCGGCCTCGTCGGCGGCACGCTGCTCGGCGTGCTCGCCGGGTCGCTCGGCGGCGCGGTCGACGCCGTGATCGGACGCGTCGTCGACGTGCTCCTCGCGATCCCGGCGCTGCTGCTCTCGCT
>CBFGWW010000240.1:0-4594 GCA_965652625.1 uncultured Agromyces sp. | reverse complement strand
CGGGCCGCGAACGCCCTGGCGGTGGCCGCGATCGTGCGCTGCATGACGTCGACCGCGGCGGTCGGGGCGACGTCGGCGGGGCGGGCGAGGGTGATCGTTCGAGTCAGCGTCGGCGTCTCGAGCCGCACCGATCGCAGACCGGGTCGGTCGATGAGCACCATCGCGGGAACGATCGCGACCCCGAGCCCGCGCTCGACGAACCGCAGCACCGCGTCCATCTCGGCGCCCTCGAGCACGACGTGCGGCGTGAGGTCGGCCGTGCGGAACGCGGCATCCGTGGCGCTGCGCAGGTCGTAGGTGGAGCTGAACACGATCTGCGGGAGGTTCGCGACGTCCGCAAGCCCGATGGCGTCGCCGGTGGCGACCGGCGGTGCGGCGGCGGATGACACGACGACGAGCTCTTCGACGAGCAGCGGCGTCACGGTGAAGCGCTCGGCCGAGCTCGCGTCCGACGTGGTGATGAGTGCGAGGTCGAGCTCGCCGCCCCCGAGCTCGTCGAGCAGACGGCGCGAGCCCTGCTCCGAGAGGTGCAGCTCGACACCCGGATGCTCCGCGTGGAACGCGCTCAGCACCTCGGCGACGAGGCTGATGCAGAGCGTCGGCGTCGCGCCGAGGCGCACCCGGCCGCGCTCGAGGCCGGCGAGCTCGGCGAGCTCACGGCGCACCGAGTCGGCGTCGGCGAGCATGCGGCGGGCGAGCGGCAGCAGCGACTCGCCCGCGACCGTGAGCGTGCTGCCGCCGCGGGCGCGGTGGAACAGCTCCGCGCCGAGATCCTGCTCGAGCGCGGCGATCTGGCGGCTCAGCGAGGGCTGGGCGAGGTAGAGCTCCTCGGCGGCCCGGGTGAAGTTGCCGAACTTGGCCACCTCGACGAAGCTGCGCAATTGCTCGAGGTTCATGTCCATAGCCTACGCGCATCGTTTCAACTCTGAATATGCATTGGAGTAATACACGAGGGATGCTTAGCGTGGAACGCATGACCACCAGTACCACTCCGGAGCGTCAGCTCTCCACGACCGTGCTCGTCATCGGCACCGGCGGTTCGGGCCTGCGCGCTGCCATCGAGCTCGCCGAGGCGGGCGTCGACGTGCTCGCCCTCGGCAAGCGTCCGAAGTCCGACGCGCACACCTCCCTCGCCGCCGGCGGCATCAACGCCGCCCTCTCGACGATGGACCCCGACGACAGCTGGCAGCAGCACGCCGCCGACACGCTGAAGGAGAGCTACCTCCTCGCGAACCCGCACACCGTCGAGATCGTGACGAAGAACGCGGCTCGCGGCATCCAGGACCTCGAGCGTTACGGCATGCCGTTCGCCCGTGAGGACGACGGCCGCATCTCGCAGCGCTTCTTCGGCGCCCACACCTACCGTCGCACGGCGTTCGCGGGCGACTACACCGGGCTCGAGATCCAGCGCACGCTCGTCAACCGGGCGGCGCAGCTGAACGTGCCGATCCTCGACACGGTCTACGTCACGCGCATCCTGGTGAACGACGACGGCGCGGTCTTCGGGGCCTACGGCTTCGACCTGGAAGACGGCACCCGCTACCTCATCCACGCCGACGCGGTCATCCTCGCGGCCGGCGGTCACAACCGCATCTGGCGGCGCACCTCCTCGCGCCGCGACGAGAACACGGGCGACTCGTGGCGGCTCGCCGTCGAGGCGGGCGGGCGGGTGCGCGATCCCGAGCTCGTGCAGATCCACCCGTCGGGCATCATCGAGCCCGAGAGTGCGGCCGGCACCCTCATCTCGGAGGCGGCTCGCGGCGAGGGCGGCATCCTCACGAACGGCCTCGGTGAGCGGTTCATGTCCAAGTACGACCCCGAGCGCATGGAGCTGTCGACCCGCGATCGCGTCGCGCTCGCCGCCTACACCGAGATCAAGGAGGGGCGCGGAACCGCCAATGGCGGTGTCTGGCTGGACGTCTCGCACCTCCCCCGCGAGACGATCATGCAGCGCCTCCCCCGCGTCTACCAGACGATGCTCGAGCTGCAGATGCTCGACATCACGAAGCAGCCGATCGAGATCGCGCCCACCGCGCACTACTCGATGGGCGGCGTGTGGGTGCGCCCCGACGACCACGGCACGGATGTCCCGGGCCTCTACGCGATCGGCGAGGCATCCTCTGGGCTGCACGGCGCCAACCGGCTGGGCGGCAACTCGCTCATCGAGCTGCTCGTGTTCGGACGCATCGTGGGACAGGCCGCGGCGGCGTACTCGGCTGCGCTCCCCGCGCAGCAGCGCTCGGCCGCCGCGGTCGACGCGGCGCGATCCGAGATCGCCGGGCTCTTGGCATCGGATGGCACGGAGAACGTCCGCGCCCTGCAGCGCGCGATCCGCGACACCATGACCGAGCACGCCGGCGTGGTGCGCGACGAGGAGGGCCTGCGCGCGGGGCTCGCCGAGCTCGACGCGATCGAAGCGCGCATCGCCGACATCGGCGTGCACCCCGACATCGCCGGCTACCAGGACCTGGCACACGCCTTCGACCTCAAGTCGGCCGCGCTGGCCGCCCGTGCGACGCTCGAGGCCGCGCTCGAACGGCGCGAGACCCGCGGCTGCCACAACCGGAGCGACTACCCGACCCTCGACGAGTCGCTGCAGGTGAACCTGGTGTGGTCGCCGTCGGGCGGCGTGACCCGCGAGGAGATCCCGGAGATCCCGGAGGAGATCGCGACGCTCATGCGCGACGTGTCGACGGTCGGCAAGCTCGTCGAGTAGCTCTCCACACGGCGTCATCCAGCACGCCGCGGGCGTGCCATGCTTGACGCCGTGACGCAAGGTCTCGCCGCGAAGGCGGCAATGATGCAGGTGGCCAGTCGGTTCATGGCGCTCCCACGGTGGACGAAAGTCGCCGCCGTGGCGGGCGTCATGATCGTCGTCGTCGGCGCTGTCTCGATTCCGGTCGCGGCGGTCGCCGTCGACGCGCACAACCGCGAGCTCTCGTTCGTGGCCGAGGCGGATGCAGCGGCCGCGGAGCGGGAGTCCGCAGCGGAGGTCGCCGCGGCTCTCGCCGAGGCGAAGGAGGCCGCGGCCGGGTTGAACGCCGAGTACGCCGGACTCACCGTCTTGCTCGCCGCCGCAGTGCACCCCGATGCCGCAGCGGCGTTCGAGGCCGCCCGCGTGCAGCTCGCGCTCGCCATCGCGAGCGGTGGCTCCGAGGATCTGTCGGCAGCCGCCGCCGCCCTCACCGATGCACTGCACGACCTCGTCGCGAGCGCCAAGGGCCAAGCCGACGGGCTCATCGCGGCGAGCCCGCTGGCCGGCGCATCCCTGGATGCCCTTACCCAGGCCGTGACCGACCTCGCAACGGCCGACGACGTCACGGCCGCGCTCACCCGGGTGAAGGCCGCCTCCGAGGCGGTCGTCGCCGCGCAGCAGGCGGCCGCGGATGCCGCCGCCCGACAGGCGGCGGAGGCGGAGGCCACGGCCGGGCAGGGTCCCTCGGGCGGCGGCGCACCGGGCGGAGACCCTACCGGCGCCGTGACGTGGGGCGGACCATTCCCCGATCCCGCGATCATGCAGATGCACCCTGGTCCGCGCGAGTGGTGCGGCCCGAACCCAACCGGCCAGGTCGTCACGCTCCAGTTCGGCTGGGACGCCCGTCCGGGCAACACCGTCGACATCTACTACGCCCTGACCGACGGCGACTACCTCGCGACGAGCGGGTTCATCCTGCTCGCGTCCGGCCTCGGAACGTCGGGCTCGGTCAGCATCCCGGTGACGTGCCCCGTCGGGCCCGGCCCGACCCAGCTCATCACCGTCAGGGCCGTCGCGAACAACGAGAACGGGTCGGTCGCGTCCCACTACTGGGGGCTCTGAGCGCCCGGCGCAGCAGCCGCTCGCTCGGCTCTGTCGGCGGCGTTGGCGCGGGCGAGCGCGACCGCGGTGATCGCGAGCGGCACAGCCGCCGGCCCGCCACTGCCGGGTCATGGGCGGCGCCGGTACCGGGTCTGTGAAGGAGCATCCGGTCGCCGGGCTCACTGCCCATAGGATGACCGGATGCCTCTCTTCGATCACCTCGGCATCACCGTCGATGACCTGCCCCGCTCGATCGCACAGTTCGATCCGGTGATGCAGGCGCTCGGGTGCACCCGGCAGGACGCCGACAACGGGGTCTCCTGGTACCGGGGTGAGGAGGAGCTGATCCTCTTCCCTGCCCGCGAGGTGAGCAGCGGACCGCACCGGCACGGCCGAGTCGGCTGGCAGCATCTCGCCTTCGCCATCGACTCGCGCGAGGGGGTCGACCGCCTGCACGCGATCGCCGTCGAGGCGGGGTGGACGGCCGTGCGCGAACCGAAGCCCTACCCGCGGTTCAACGACCGGTACTACGCGTCCTTCGTCGAGGACGACAACGGCATCCGCCTCGAGTTCATGTACAACCCGCCGCGAGAGCCGGCCGCGGACTGAGTCCGGAAGCTGCTCTCTCCTAGGAGAGACTGACCGCGAAGAGCGGCGCAACCACGAGCAGTGAGTCCGCCCGGTCCAGCAGCCCTCCGAACCCCGGCAGCCACGCCCCGGCATCCTTCACTCCCGCGTGTCGCTTCACCATCGAGGCGACCACATCACCGAGCGGTGCACCGACCGCGGCCGCAAGGA
>CBFGWW010000239.1:0-4661 GCA_965652625.1 uncultured Agromyces sp. | reverse complement strand
CTCGGCGCCGTCGGCGTGGAACTCCGTCGCGCCGACGGCGCCGTCCTTCACGACGACGTGGGCCGGCTCGGGCAGCAGCGCGCGCACGTCTTCGGCGGCAGCGGCGCCCCACAGCGCCTCGGCCTCGTCGCGCCCGACGAACACGACGTCGGCGCGAGCCGCGAGGGCACGCAGGCGGCGCGCCGCGGCATCCGTCGACGGCCAGAGCGCCGCGCGGTGGTTCACGTCGAAGGTCACGGCGGCGCCGGCAGCGCGAGCGGCATCGACGAGCGCGTCGACGAGCGCGTCGCACGACGGCGAGAGCGCCGGGGTGATGCCGCTGAGATGCAGCACGCGCACGCCGTCGAGGCCGAGCTCCGCGGCGAATCCGGGCCCGAGCCGAGAGGCGGCCGAGCCGCGACGGTAATAGTGCACGCCGGCGCCCGGGTCCTTGAAGTAGACGCCGGTGGGCGACGTGCGATCGATCACGACCCGGCTGGTGTCGACCCCGCGATCGGCGACCTGGCGCACGAGCCGACGGCCGAGGGCGTCGTCGCCGACCGCGCCGGCCCAGGCCGCCCGGCGGCCGAGCGCGGCGAGGTGCGAGGCGACATTGGCCTCGGCTCCCCCGGCGTCGATGCGGAAGTCGCCGGCCGACTCGAGCGGCTCCGCCGCGCCGGGCGCGACGAGCGCCATGGTCTCTCCGACGGCGAGCACTTCAACAGGGGTGGTCACGACCCCTATGCTGACGAGTGTGCAGATTCCACGCAACCGCGTTGCACTATCTGCAACACCTCGACACCGCCGCCGAAGCGAGAGGACCACGGGATGCCACTGACGTCACCCCCGATCGACGAGCTCGTCGACGAGGTGCTCGCGACGAGCGATACCGGCCTGCCCGAGCGGGCGGCCGGCCTCACCGTGCGCGAGTTCCTCGCGACCGGCCCCACCCTCGACGAGTTCTGGACGCCGCTCACCGTGCTCGACGCCGACGCGCTCGCGCGCAACGCCGCCACGATCCAGGCCTGGGCGACGGCGCACGGCATGGAGCTCATGCCGCACGGCAAGACCACCATGTCGCCCGCGCTCTGGTGGCTGCAGCTCGACGCGGGCGCCACGGGCCTGACGCTCGCGACGCCCGGGCAGGTGCGCACCGCGCGCTCCTTCGGCGTCGCGAGCATCATGCTCGCCAACGCGCTCGTCGCGCCGAGGGCCCTCGCGTTCGTCGCCGCCGAGCTCGCCGACCCGAACTTCACGTTCCGCTCGTGGGTCGACTCGATCGAGACCGTCGAGGCCATGGAGCGCGGGCTCGCGGCGACGGATGCCGAGCTCACGCGCCCCATCGACGTGCTCGTCGAGCTCGGTGCGCACGGCGGCCGCACCGGCGCCCGCACGCTCGACGATGCCGAGGCGCTCGCCCGTCGCGTCACCGAATCCCCCGTGCTGCGCCTCGCGGGCGTCGCGGGCTACGAGGGCAGCCTCGGGCACGACCGCACGGGCCACGCGCTCGTCGCCGTCCGCGACTACCTGTCCGACCTCGTGGAGCTGCACGACACGGTGCGCGCCATCGCAGGCGACGACGAGCCGCTCATCGTCTCGGCGGGCGGCAGCGCGTACCTCGACCTCGTCGCCGACGTCTTCGAGCCCACGATCGAGTCGGATGCCGCGGCGGGCCGTCGCACGCGCTGGATCCTCCGCTCGGGCGCATCGCTCCTGCACGACGACGGCTTCTACCACGGCATCTCGCCGCTCGACGCGGTGCGCAACCACTCGCACGGACCGACGCTCGTGCCCGCCATGCGCGGCTACGCCCGCGTGGTCTCGCATCCCGAGCCCGGGCTCGCGCTGCTCGACGGCGGCAAGCGCGACTTCCCGTACGACGAGGGGATGCCCGTGCCGTTCGGCCGTGCCGCGGACCTCGGCGGGGCGGAGGAGCCGCTCGTCGGGGCATCCGTCACCGCGCTGAACGACCAGCACGCGTTCCTGCGCTCGACCGCGCCGCTGCCCGTCGCCATCGGCGACGTCGTTTCGCTCGGCCTCTCGCACCCGTGCACGGCGTTCGACAAGCGCCGCTGGCTCCCCGTCGTCGAGGGCGCCGGCAGCACGCGCGTCGTCGACCTCGTGCGCACGTTCTTCTGAGGCCGGTGCCCGCATGACGCTCCTCATCCGCGACGTGGTCGTCGTCGACGGCGACGGCGCCGGCGTGGGCGCCGGCGTGGGTGCCGTCGTGGGCGGTTCCGCCGAGCCGCTCGACGTCGTCGTCGAGGGCGGGGTCGTCGAGCGCGTCGAGGCACGCGGCACGACACGGCCCGAGTCGGTCGACGCGGTCCTCGCGGGCGACGGCCGGATGCTGCTGCCCGGCTTCGTCGACGCGCACGCGCACGTCGACGGCCGCCTGTTCGATCCCTCCGTGCAGCTCGCGCTCCTGCGCCAGGGCGTCACGACCGTCATCGGCGGACAGGACGGCGTCTCGTACGCGCCCGGCGACGGCGCCTACGCGACCGAGTACTTCGCCGCGATCAACGGGTCGCATCCCGGGTGGAGCGGCGGCGGCATCCGCGAACTGCTCGCGAGCTACGACGGCGCGACCGCACTCAACGCGGGCGTCCTCGTGCCGGCCGGCACCGTGCGCCACGAGGTCCTCGGCCGGTCGACGGATGCCGCGTCGCCCGCCGAGCTCGACCGGATGCGCGCGCTCGTGGCCGGCGGCCTCGCCGACGGCGCGCTCGGCCTCTCGACGGGCCTCGACTACGTGCCCGGGATCTTCGCCGGCACCGACGAGCTCGTCGCGCTCGCCGAGCCGGTCGCCGCCGCGGGCGGCGTGTACGTGTCGCACATGCGCGGCGGCTACGAGGCGAACTCGGCGGCGGGCATCGCCGAGGTGGCCGAGATCGCCCGGCGCACGGGCGTGCCGGTGCACGTGTCGCACTTCCACGCCGAGCCGCCGATCGTGCACGACCTGCTCGACGGGCTCGCGGCATCTGGCGTCGATGCGACGTTCGACGCGTACCCGTACACGCGCGGCTGCTCGATCCTCGCGATGCCGATCCTGCCGGCGAACCTGACGGTCCGGCCGGTCGACGACGTGCTCGGGGTGCTGCGCGACCCCGCGGCGCGGCAGCGGCTGCTCGACGACTGGTTCCCGACGATCGTCGACTACCCCAGCCTCGGTCCCGAATGGCCCGGCATGCTCACGCTCGCGCACGTCGCGGCGCCCGAGTACGCGTGGACGCTCGGCCGCACGCTCGGCGACGCCGCCCGGGCGGCGGGAGCGGACCCGGCGAGCTTCGCGCTCGACGTGCTCGCCGCCTCCCGCCTCGAGGTGAACGTCGTCATGGCGGTACGGCACGAGCGCTCCGCGGCCGAGCTCGCGTCGATCCTCGCGCACCCACGCGCGATCGGGGGCTCCGACGGCATCTTCGTCGGCGGGCATCCGCACCCACGCGCCCGGGGCACGTTCACCCGATACTTCCGCTCGCTCGTGCTCGAGGAGCGGGCGCTCGACTGGTCGGATGCCGCGGCGCTCGTCTCCACGCGAGCGGCCGACCGGTTCGGGCTCGGGCTCCGCGGGCGCATCCGCGCCGGGTGGGCGGCCGACCTCGTGCTCGTCGATCCCGACCGCGTGCGCGATCGCGCCACGTACGACGAGCCGCTCGGCCTGGCCGAGGGGATCGACGACGTGGTCGTCGCCGGGGTGCCCGTGCTGGCGGGCGGCGCGCTCACGGGCGCGACGCCGGGGCGCGGCATCCGTCGCTCGACGACCGGCGCCCCGCCCGCCAGGTCAGCCGCCCGATCGACCTCGACGGGGGCCTGACATGTCGCAGAGCGTCATCCGCGCGGCGCGCATCATCGACGCGATCGCCGCCGATCCGCGCACGGTCGCCGAGCTCGCCGAGGCGTTCGGCCTGCACCGGTCGACGATGTTCCGCGAGCTGCAGGCGCTCGAGGAGGTCGGCTGGGTGCGCCGTCGCGGCAACGGCCGCTACACGCTCGGCACCCGGCTCGCCGCGCTCTCGAAGGAGGCGCTCGACTCGCTCGACCTGCGCGAGGCCGGCGCAGAGCACGTGCGGCGGCTGCAGCGGCTGACGGGCAACACCGTGCACCTCGCGGCGCTCATGGACCGCTCGATCGTCTACGTCGACAAGGCCGAGGACGAATCCGGCGTTCGGATGTACTCGCGCATCGGCAAGGCGGTCATCCCGTACTGCTCGGGGGTGGGGAAGGCGATCCTGGCGAACCTCGACACGGCCGGGCGCGACGCCGTGCTCGACGGCGTCGCCTGGCGGCGCTACACCGAGCACACCATCGCGACGCGGGACGCCCTCGACCGCGAACTCGCCGTCGTCGCCGCGCGCGGCTGGGCCGTCGACGACCGCGAGTTCGAGCCCTACGTGAACTGCATCGCGGTGCCGATCCGCAGCCCGCTCGGCGTCGTCGGGGCCGTCTCGGTCACCGCGATCCGCGTCGTCGCCGACCTCGATCGGCTGAAGACGTTCCTGCCCGTCCTGCGCGAGACGGCCGAGCGCATCTCGCGGGAGCTCGGCTGACGCGTTCGCACGGCCTCCGCCCGCGGCATCCGACCACGACCATCGACCCCGACCACCAACCGCACACACCGGAGGAACCATGACCAAGACCGCCGTCACCCTGTCGAACGCGCCGAAGCCCGCGGGACCCTATAG
>CBFGWW010000238.1:0-4706 GCA_965652625.1 uncultured Agromyces sp. | reverse complement strand
CGCGCGCGGCCCCGGCCGGCCGCCGCGCTACGCCGACTGCACCCGGTCGAGCTCCGCGTACCGCCCGCCCGCCGCGAGCAGCTCCTCGTGCGAGCCGACCTCAACGATGCGTCCGCGCTCGAGCACGACGATGCGATCCGCACTGCGGATCGTCGACAGCCGATGCGCGACCACGAGCGTGGTGCGCCCGCGCATGAGGTGCTCGAGCGCGCCCTTGATCTTCGCCTCGGACTCGGGGTCGAGCGCGCTCGTCGCCTCGTCGAGCAGGAGCACGCGCGGGTCGCGCACGAGCGCTCGCGCGATCGAGAGCCGCTGGCGCTGCCCGCCCGACAGCCGGGCGCCCCGCTCGCCGACGACCGTGTCCCAGCCGTCGGGCTGCGCTTCGACGATCTCGAGCGCGTTGGCGTCGCGGAGCGCGGCGAGCACGCGCTCGTCGCCCACCTCGCCGAGCCCGTACACGATGTTCTCGCGGATCGTCCCCTCGAAGAGCACCGACTCCTGCGGCACGACCGAGACGAACCGGCGGAACGTGCGCAGGTCGAGCTCCTCCATGTCGACGCCGTCGAGGCGGACGCGCCCGCGCGTCGGTCGGAGGAATCCGAGCACGAGGTTGAGCAGCGTCGACTTGCCCGAGCCCGACGACCCGACGAAGGCCACCGTCTCGCCGGGCCGGATGTCGAGCGACACGTCGTCGAGCGCCGGCGGGATGCCGAGGTCGTAGCGGTACTCCGCGCGCTCGAGCCGGATGCCGCCGCGCACCTCCTCGACGGCGCGCTTGCCCTCGTTGAACTCGAGGTCGGGCTCCTGCACCACCTCGGCGATCGAGCGGATCGACTCGGTGCCGCGCGCGATCACGGGCAGCAGCATGAGGAGGTTCGTGGCAGCTCCGGTGAGCAGCGCGAAATAGGAGCTCAGCAGCACCACCTGGCCGGGCGTGATGGGGATGAACCCGCTGATCGAGATCCAGGCGGCGAGCACGAGGCATCCGACGCCCAGCAGCTGCAGGCTCACCCACGACAGCGACGCGAAGCGCCCGTTCAGCAGGTCGAGCTGGAACCCGGCCGTGCGCACGCCCTCGGCGCCGTGCGCCACCCGGCGCACCGCGGTCTGCTCGAGGCCGTGCGCGCGGGTGATCGGCATGAGCGTGGCCATCTCGCCGACGCGGGCCGAGAACTGCTCGACCTCGCGGCGGAACGTCTCGTTGCGGGCGGCGCTGCGTCGGTTGAGGATCGCGCGCAGGAGCACCGCCAGCGGGATCGCGAGCGCGTAGACGGGCAGGAACGCGGGCACGTTGATCGCGGTCATGACGATCGCGCCGACGAGCACCATGGTCGCCGAGAGCAGTGGATGCGCCGTCTGCTGCAGCATGACCTCGACGTTCTCGACGTCGCGCACGACCTTCGTCTGCACGATCGCGGAGTTCGCACGCGAGTGGAAGCCGATCGAGAGCGACTGCAGGCGCGACGCGAGCGCGTTGCGCAGGTCGGCGCCGATCGAGCGGACGGCACCCATGAAGAGCCGCGTGTAGGCGACGTGGTTCGGGTAGTTCTGCAGCAGCGCCACGAGGGCCACACCCGCCCAGATGGCGAGCGTCGAGAGCGGCCCTCCGGCGACGACGACGTCGATGACCCCAGCCGTGACGACGGGGAGCAGCCAGAGCGGCGTGTCCTTCAGGGCGAAGAAGCCGACCGCGGCGAGCACGCGGCCGCGGTGCAGGTCGAGCAGACGCAGCACGGAGCGCAGCGGATGCCGCCCGTCGATCGCGCGCTCGATCTGGGAAAGCGTTTGCCCGGTCATACCTCCATTGTGCCGTCGATCAGCCTGGCTCGCTACGCTGGCGGGATGCCGTTCGATCCCCGCAGCATCCCGGTCGACCCCGTGGCATCCGCCGCACTCGCACGACACGGCCTGGAGTACCGCCTGCTCGATCCCGACGACCACGCCGGGATGCTCGCCTGGATCGAGGCGGAGAACCGCGGCTTCCACCACGGCCGGCCCCGTGACGTCGACCGCGACTACGACCTGTCGGTGGCGTCCGAGCGGCGCGTGCACGGCGTCTACGACCCGACCGCGGCGCAGCCCGAGACCCCCGTCGCCACGGTCGACGCCTGGCCGACCGGGCTCAGCGTGCCCGGCGGTCGCAGCGTCGACGCGTGGGCCGTGAGCGCCGTGACCGTCTCCCCCACGCATCGCCGTCGTGGCATCGCCCGCGCGCTCATGGAGGGCGAGCTCGCCAACGCGCGAGCCGCGGGCGCCGCCGTGGCCATGCTCACGGCCACCGAGGCCACCATCTACGGCCGGTTCGGCTTCGCCCCGGCGGCCAAGGCGGCCACGATCACGGTCGATCGCCGTCGCACCCACTGGGTCGGGCCGGATGCCCCGGGGCGCGTGCACTTCGTCGCGGCATCCGACCTGCGCGAAGCGGCGCCCGCCATCGCGCGCCGGGCCGTGGCCCGAACGCCGGGCGAGATCGACCGCTGGCCGGGGATCCTCGATCGCGCCCTCGGCCTCGTCGACCCCGACGGCGACGGCGCCCGGTCGATCCGCGCCGTGCGCTACGACGACGAGCACGGGCAGGCGCAGGGCTTCGCGGCGTACCGCATCACGCGCGAGCCGAACCAGCCCGGTTTCCTCGAGTTCGACTTCCTCGTCGCCGCGACCGACGACGCCGAGCGAGCGCTCTGGCGCTTCCTCATCGAGCAGGACTTCGTGACGGGCGTCCGTGCGCGGCTCCGCTCGGTCGACGAACCGCTGCCCTGGCTCCTCGAGGACCCGCGCGCCGTGAGCGTCACCGACGTCGACGACCACCTCTGGGTGCGCATCCTCGACCCGATCGAGGCGCTGCGCGCCCGCCGCTACGGCACGAGCGGCACGCTCGTGCTCGACGTCTCCGACGTGCTGGGCCACGCCCGCGGACGCTTCCGGCTCACGGTCGACGACCGCGGCCGCGCCGAGGTCGAGCCGGTCGAGGGCGCGGATGCCGCGGGCCCCGGCCTGCGTCTCGGAATCCAGGAGCTCGGGGCGGTCTACCTCGGCGGCGTGCGGCCGTCGCTGCTCGCCCGCGCCGCGCGCATCACGGAGACCGCGCCGCGCACGCTCGTGCTCGCCGACCGCATGTTCGCGTCGGAGCGCACGCCGCACCTCAGCATCTGGTTCTGACGCGGGCGACCCCCGGCGAGCCGTGGCGGGCACCGGTAAGCGGATTCCCGGCTGCCCCGCCGCCACCCCAGTCCGGGGGACGTGTGTGAGAGCGCTCCCCTCGCGCCCCTGGATTCCCACGCACCTCCACTTACTGTCTCGTCAGTAAGTTACGGAAGTGTTATCAACCTTTTGTTCGGCGGCGCCACATTTGGGCGCATGATGACAGTGCCGCCGCCGAGGACGACGGGGGTACCCGGAGGGGTCGACCTCAACCTTGAAGAAGGGGAGAGCCATGAAGACGTCTTCATTGGTCTCTGTCGCTGCGGTCGCCGGGGTTTCGGCGCTGCTGCTGGCGGCGTGTTCGAGCGGTGGTTCCGGTGGCGAGACGGAAGGCGGCGGTGAGGCTGCGACGCGTGCGTGCGTGATCCTGCCCGACGCTGCGTCCTCGCCGCGCTGGGAGAACTTCGACCGCAAGTACCTCGAGGAGGGCCTCGATGCGGCCGGCTTCGAGTCCGACATCCAGAACGCGCAGGGCGACGTGAACAAGTACGCCACCATCGCGGACCAGCAGCTCAGCCAGGGCTGCGGCGTGATGCTGCTCGTCGACTACAACGGCGCCGGCGCCGCCGTGGCCGAGAAGGCCAAGGCCGAGGGCATCCCGGTCATCGCCTACGACCGCCCGATCGAGGGCGTCGACTACTACGTCTCGTTCGACAACGTCGAGGTCGGGCGACTCGAGGGCCAGTCGATCGTCGACGGCCTGGCTGCGGCGGGCAAGGACCCGGCCAGCGCGGTCGTGGTGTACATGGGCGGCGACCCGTCCGACGGCAACGCGAAGATGTTCCACGACGGCGCGGTCGAGGTCATGGAGGCCGAGGGCATCAAGCCGGCCGCCGAGCCCCCGGGCGTGTGGGACGGCGAGAAGTCCGCGACCAACTTCGAGCAGGCGCTGACCTCGCTCGGCGGCAAGGTCGACGCGGTGTGGGTCGCCAACGACACCAACGCGGCGGGCGTGATCACGATCCTCGACAAGAACGGCCTCGTCGTTCCGGTCTCCGGTCAGGACGCGTCGATCGCGGGCCTGCAGAACGTGCTGCTCGGCAAGCAGACCGCCACGGTCTACAAGCCGGTCAAGCTCGAGGCCGACGCCGCCGTCGAACTCGCGGTGGCACTGCTGAAGGGCGAGTCGCCCACGGCCGACCAGGAGCTCGAGGACGGTACGCCGTACATCGCGGTCACGCCTCAGCTCGTCGGTCCCGAGCAGGTCGTCGACGTGGTCGACGCCGGCGACGCCGACCCGGCCGAGCTCTGCCAGGGCGAGGTCGAGGCGAAGTGCGGCGAGTACGGAATCCAGTAGTACCTGACCTCTGATCGGGCCCCGGGTCCGGCGGGCGACCGCCGAACCCGGGGCCCGATCTCCCCCTCCCGGCCTCGGTCCCCGAGTGCCACACTGAGAGCTGGACAGCGTCGTCGAAAGGAAGCGGCATGGATGCGAGCAGGGACGGCGCCGGAACGCCGATCATCGAGCTCGAAGGGGTCGTGAAGAGCTTCGGTCCCGTGAGCGT
>CBFGWW010000237.1:0-4707 GCA_965652625.1 uncultured Agromyces sp. | reverse complement strand
GTCGAGGCGATGACCTCGCCCTTCACCGTGCGCTGCATGTCGGTGACCTCTTCGGGGCGCTCGTCGACGAGCACGACCATGAGGTGGACCTCGGGGTTGTTGATCGAGATGGCGTTCGCGATCTGCTGCAGCACGATCGTCTTGCCGGCCTTCGGCGGTGCGACGATGAGGCCGCGCTGGCCCTTGCCGATCGGCGCGACGAGGTCGATGATGCGCTGCGTGAGCTTCGTGGGCTCGGTCTCGAGCCGCAGGCGCTCCTGCGGGTAGAGCGGCGTGAGCTTCTGGAACTCGACGCGTGCCGCCGACTCCTCGGTCGTCTGGCCGTTGACCGAGTCGACCTTCACGAGCGCGTTGTACTTCTGGCGGCTGTTCGACTCGCCCTCGCGCGGCTGCTTGATCGAGCCCACGACCGCGTCGCCCTTGCGCAGGTTGTACTTCTTCACCTGGCCGAGCGAGACGTAGACGTCGCTCGGGCCGGGGAGGTAGCCGGTCGTGCGCACGAAGGCGTAGTTGTCGAGCACGTCGAGGATGCCCGCGATCGGGATGAGCACGTCGTCGTCGAGGATCTCGGGCTCGAGGTCGTCGCCGGTGCCCTGGCCGCGGCGCTTGCGGTCGCGGTAGCGGCTGCGACGGCCGCCCTCGCCCTCGGCCTGCTGCTGGTCGCCACGCGCCTGCTGCTGCTGGCCGCGGCCCTCGCCCTGCTGCTTGCCATCGCCCTCGGCCTGGCGCTCGCGGGCGGGACGACCGCCCTGCTCGTCGCCCTTGCCGCCCTGGCGCTCGTCGCCCTTGCCACCCTGGCGCTCGCCGCCCTGGCGGCCCTGGCGCTCCTCGGCGGGCTTCTGCTGCTCGTCGCCCCCGCGCTCGGCGCGGTCGCCGCCACGGCGGCCGCGGTTGCGGCCACGGCCCTGGCGTGGCTGCTCGGCGGGCTGCTCGCCCTCGCCCTCGGAGGGCTGTCCGTTGCGGGCGCCCTCGCCGGTGGCGGCCGCGAGCTCCTCGCGCACGGCGGCGCGGGCGGCCTCGCTGGCCTCGGCGTCGGTGGGGACGAGCGAGACGCCGGCTCCGCCGGCGTTCACGTGCTGCGCGGCGGCAGTGGTGGCGCTCGTCGCACGGCGGGGCTGGCGGCCCTGGCGCGCGGGCGGCGCGGTCACGGGCGCGGCGTCGGCAGCGGCATCCGTCGACTCGGCCGGAGCGGCCTCGGCGGCGGGAGCCTCAGCCGGCGCGGCCGGCGCCTCGGGCGCCTCGGGAGCTTCGGCGGCCGGCGCCTCGGGCGCCTCGGGCGCGGCCGGCGCCTCGGCAGCGGGAGCGGGAGCGGCGGACGTCGGCTCGACGGTCAGGAGCGCCTGGTCGACCAGCGCGGGCGCCGCCGCGCCGTCCTGGTGGGCCGAGATCAACTCCACGAGCTCTCCCTTCCGGCGCTTCGAGGCACCTGCGATGCCGAGCGAGGCGGCGAGCTCCTGGAGCTCGGCGACCTTGAGGCCGTTCAGGCGGGTGCGGTTCGCCACGCTCACGTCGGCGTGGTCGGTTCCGTTGGTCACTGGGTATGTTCCTTTCCCCTGGTCGCAAGAGGTGCGACCCAGGAGAGCTGATCGCCGCACGACCCGTGTCGTGCGCGCGGGGCGCAGACATGCGCGAGGGCGAAATGCAAATGATTGCTGGGAAATGCACGAGCGGGGTGGGAAACGCTGACGATGCGTCGCCTTCCGGGTGCTGTCCAATCCTAACACCAGGACGGACGTCCGCCGGACGCGCGACGCGCCGACCGCGACGGCGCGGCCCACGGGGATGCCCCGGGGACGCCGCCGCTACCGCTCGACGTCGACGACCGTTGCCCCGAGGAAGTCCACCGCGAGCGGCAGCGCCTGCCACGCCGTCTCGGCGGACTCCTCGACCAGGCGGATCGCGTCGGCCCGCTCGCTCGGGTCGCTCGCGAGCACCAGGATCGACGGGCCGGCTCCCGACACGACGGCCGGATGCCCCGCGGCGCGCAGCACCCGGATGAGCCGGTCGGTCTCGGGCATGGCCTGGGCGCGGTAGTTCTGGTGCAGCTTGTCCTCCGTCGCCTGCAACAGCAGCTCGGGGCTCTGGATGAGCGCCGCCACGAGCAGCGCCGACCGCGAGACGTTGAACACCGCGTCCTCGTGCGGCACCGACTCGGGCTGCAGCGAGCGCGCGAGGGCGGTCGACATCTCGTGCTCGGGCACCAGCACGAGCGGCGAGACGCCCCGGTGCACGATGAGCTTCTTGTGCCGCGGGCCGTCGGGCGTCGTCCATGCGATCGTGAGGCCGCCGAAGAGGGCCGGAGCGACGTTGTCGGGGTGGCCCTCGAGCTCGGTGGCGAGCTCGAGTAGGTCGTCGGGCGAGAACTCGACGATGCCGGCGAGCAGGCCCTTCGCCGCCATGACGCCCGCCACGATGGCGGCGCCCGACGAGCCGAGGCCGCGTCCGTGGGGGATCGCGTTGTGCGCGACGAGTCGCAGCGACGGCAGCGGCACGCCCGCCCGGTCGAACGTGTGCGCGATGGCACGCACCACGAGGTGCGTCTCGTCGAGCGGCACCTCGCCGGCGCCGACGCCGTGCACCTGGATGTCGTGGGTCGCGGCATCCGTCGCCTCGATCTCGAGCTCGTCGTAGCGCGCGAGCGCGAGGCCGAGCGTGTCGAAGCCGGGGCCGAGGTTCGCCGAGGTGGCGGGCACCTTCACGTGCACGGTGCGGCCGACGACGGATGCCGCGACGCCCGAGTCGGGGGCGACGGTCGCGCTCGTCATGAGGTGAGTCCGAGCACCTGGGCGACCTGCGCCGTGTCGACCGGCACGACGGTGGGCTGCACGTCGGAGCCGTCGGCCGTGCGGAGGGCCCACTGCGGGTCCTTCAGGCCGTGGCCCGTGACGGTGAGCACCACGCGCGCGCCCTGCGGCACGACGCCCGCGGCCGACCGCTCGAGCAGCCCCGCGACCGAGATCGCCGACGCGGGCTCGACGAAGATGCCGACCTCGGCCGAGAGGATGCGCTGGGCCTCGAGGATCTTCTCGTCCTCGATCGCGCCGAAGTAGCCGTCGGACTCGTCGCGCGCCTGCAGGGCGAGCTCCCACGATGCGGGGTTGCCGATGCGGATCGCGCTCGCGATGGTGTCGGGGTCGCGCACGGGCTCGCCGCGCACGATGGGCGCGGAGCCCGCCGCCTGGAAGCCGAACATGCGGGGCAGGCGCGTGGCGTTCCCGGCGGCGATGTCCTCGCGGTAGCCGCGCGTGTAGGCGGTGTAGTTGCCCGCGTTGCCGACGGGGATGAAGTGGAGGTCGGGCGCGTCGCCGAGCACCTCGACGACCTCGAACGCGGCCGTCTTCTGGCCCTCGATGCGGTCGTTGTTCACCGAGTTTACGCGGTGCACCCGGTAGTTCTCGGCGAGGTCGCGGGCGATGTCGAGGCAGTCGGCGCAGTTGCCCTGCACCTGGAGGAGCTCGGCGTCGTGCGCGATGGCCTGGCTGAGCTTGCCCATGGCGATCTTGCCCTCGGGCACGAGCACCGCTGCCTTGATGCCCGCGTGCGTGGCGTAGGCGGCGGCCGACGCCGACGTGTTGCCGGTGGACGCGCAGATGACGACCTTCGCGCCGCGCTCGACGGCCTTCGTCACGGCCATGGTCATGCCGCGGTCCTTGAACGAGCCCGTGGGGTTCATGCCCTCGAACTTCACCCAGACGTCGGCGCCCGTGCGACGCGAGAGCGCCGGCGCCGGCAGCAGCGGCGTGCCGCCCTCGCCGAGGGTGACGACCGGCGTGGCATCCGTCACGTCGAGGCGGTCGGCGTACTCGCGGATGACGCCGCGCCACTGGCGCGACCACGGCTTGGGGGTGGGCTGGTTCACACTGCTCCTTCGACTCGGAGGACGGACGCGACGGATGCGACGACGGGGCTCTGTGCGAGGGCGGCGACGGTCTCGGCGAGCGCGGACTCCTTCGCCTCATGCGTCCCGATGACCAGCGTAGCCCGCTCGGTGGCGCTGCTCACGGTCTGCTGGAGCTGCTCGACGGAGACCCCGTGCTCGGCGAAGACGTGCGCGATGCGCTCGAGCACGCCGGGCTCGTCGGCCACCTCGAGCGTGATCGCGTAGCGGGTCGTGATCTTGCCGATGTCGAGCGCCGGCAGCTCGGCGTGGGTCGACTCGGCCGTGCCCGGGCCGCCGATGACGTGGCGGCGGGCGATGGCGACGAGGTCGCCGAGCACCGCGGACGCGGTCTGCACGCCGCCGGCACCGGCGCCGTAGAACATGAGCGGGCCGGCCGCGGCGGCCTCGACGAACACGGCGTTGTTCGCGCCGTGCACCGCGGCGAGGGGGTGGCTGCGCGGCACCAGCGCCGGGTAGACGCGGGCGGAGACGCCCTCCTCGCCGGTCTCGTCGTCGACGAGCCGCTCGCAGATCGCCAGGAGCTTCACGACGAAGCCGGCGCGCTGGGCCGACTCGACCTGCGCGGCGGTGACGCCCGTGATGCCCTCGCGGTGCACCGCGTCGACGGGCACGCTCGTGTGGAACGCGAGGCTCGCGAGGATGGCGGCCTTCTGCGCGGCGTCGTAGCCGCCGATGTCGGCGGTGGGGTCGGCCTCGGCGTAGCCGAGCTCGGTCGCGGTGGCGAGGGCGTCCTCGAGCGACGCGCCCGTCGTGTCCATGCGGTCGAGGATGAAGTTCGTCGTGCCGTTGACGATGCCGAGGATGCG
>CBFGWW010000236.1:0-4714 GCA_965652625.1 uncultured Agromyces sp. | reverse complement strand
TGGATCGTCTGGCTCGTCCTGATCCTCGTGTTCGCGACCATCGAGGTCTTCACGCTCGAGATGACGTTCCTCATGCTCGCGCTCGGCAGTGTCGCAGGCCTGCTCTCGGGGCTGTTCGGCATCCCGTGGTGGGCGCAGTTCATCATCGCCGCGGTCGTGGCCGTCGCGCTCATCCTGACCCTCCGACCATCGCTGCTCCGCCTGCTCAGGCGCGGCGGCGACCCGGCGCGCAGCAATATCGACGCGCTCATCGGAGCCGACGGCTCGGTGGTGCGCACCGTCACGCCGTCGGGCGGCCAGGTCCGCCTCCAGAACGGCGAGGTGTGGACGGCGCGCCTCTCCCCCATCACCGAGCAGGCGGATGTCGCCGTGGGCGAGCGCGTGCTCGTCACTGGCATCGATGGCGCGACGGCGGTCGTCGTGCCCGTTGAGAGGAGCACCCCGCAGTGATCGACGCCGGCACCATCATCGTCGCGGTCGTCGTCCTGGCGATCGTCATCTTCGTCATCGTCGTCCTGGCGAAGTCGATCCGCATCATCCCGCAGGCCTACGCGGGAATCGTCGAGCGGCTCGGCCGGTACCACAAGACGCTCATGCCGGGCCTCAACGTGCTGGTGCCCTTCATCGACCGGCTGCGTCCGCTCGTCGACATGCGCGAGCAGGTGGTGTCGTTCCCGCCGCAGCCCGTGATCACCGAGGACAACCTGGTGGTCTCGATCGACACCGTCGTCTACTTCCAGGTCACCGACGCGCGGGCCGCGACCTACGAGATCGCGAACTACCTCGGCGCCGTCGAGCAGCTCACCACCACGACGCTGCGCAACGTGGTCGGCGGGCTGAACCTCGAGGAGGCACTCACCTCCCGCGACAACATCAACGGCCAGCTGCGCGTCGTGCTCGACGAGGCCACGGGCAAGTGGGGCATCCGCGTCTCCCGCGTCGAGCTGAAGGCGATCGACCCGCCCCTTTCCATCCAGGACTCGATGGAGAAGCAGATGCGCGCCGAGCGCGACCGCCGTGCGCTCATCCTCACCGCCGAGGGCACCAAGCAGTCGCAGATCCTCACCGCCGAGGGCGCCCGTCAGGCGGCGATCCTCCAGGCGGAGGGCGACGCGAAGGCCGCCGTGCTCCGCGCACAGGGCGAGGCGGAGGCGATCCTGACGGTGTTCGACGCCATCCACAAGGGCGACCCCGACCCGAAGCTGCTCGGCTACCAGTACCTGCAGATGCTGCCGCAGCTCGCCGAGGGCGCCTCGAACAAGCTCTGGATCATCCCCAGCGAGCTCACCGAGGCGCTGAAGGGCATCGGCAAGGCGTTCACGCCGCCGGGTTCGCCGACGGATGCCGCGCCGACCCGGTCGACGGATGCCGCGACGTCGTCGACGGATGCCGCGACGAACCGGACCCCCGGCGCGCCGTCGCCCGACCAGCCCTGAGCCGCGTGGCCTCGACCTATCTCGATCCACCCGCGCCACGGGTGCTCGCGCACCGCGGGCTGGCGCTGGACGCACCCGAGAACACGATGCTGGCGTTCTCGAAGGCGGTCGAGATCGGGGCGGAGTACGTCGAGACCGACGTGCACGTGTCGCACGACGGCGTCGCTGTGATCTCGCACGACCCGAATCTTCGGCGCGTCGCCGGACACGACCTCCGGGTCTGCGACCTCACGATGGACGAGCTGCGCCGGATCGACCTCGGACACGGCCAGGCGTACTGCACCCTCGAGGAGGCGCTCGACGCCTTCCCGCAGACGCGGTTCAACATCGACATCAAGGTGGAGGGCGCGCTCGCGCCCACCGTGGCGGCGCTCCGGCGCACGGGAGCGGGGTCGCGCGTGCTGCTCACGAGCTTCACCGACGGCAGGCGACGGCGCGCGGCGGACCTCGTCGTCGACGCCGTGAGCTCGGCCGGCCGCGCCGGAGTCATCCGCTCGCTCGTCGCCGCGCCCTTCGGTCCCGCGGCGCTCGCGTGGGCCGTGCGCGGTGCCGTGGCGCTGCAGGTGCCCGAGCGCGTCGGGCCGCTGCGAGTCGTCACGCGCGCCTTCGTCGAGCGCGCGCACCGCGCCGGCCTCGAGGTGCACGTGTGGACGGTGAACGAGATCGCCGACATGAGGCGGCTGCTCGCCCTCGGCGTCGACGGCCTCGTGACCGACCGGGCGGATCGCGCACTCCCCCTCATTCTCCCGTAGCTGAGAATTCCCCGGCAATCCCCCAGTCGCTGGCAAGGGAATGCCCAGCTTGGTCGTTTATACCTGAAGACGATCGAGAGGAGTACGCCATGGCGGACCGGAGCCTTCGGGGCATGCGTATCGGCGCCCAGAGCCTGCAGAGTGAGGACGGCGTGGTCTTCGCCGACCGTGCCGACTACACGTACCGCTGCGAGACGTGCGGTCGCGAGACCGTGATGACCTTCTCGACCGAGGCGGAGCTGCCCGAGACCTGGGAGTGCCGCTACTGCGGCGCCGCCGCGACCCTGCTGGTGGACTCGAAGCCGGTCGAGATCGATCGCTCGGGCGAGAAGGTCGCCCGCACCCACTGGGACATGCTGCTCGAGCGCCGCACCCGCGCCGAGCTCGAGGAGCTCCTCGAGGAGCGACTCGCCTACCTGCGCGCCCGTCGCGGCCAGCAGAAGATCGGCGCCTAGCCCGCGGCGTCACCCTCACCGACGACGTCGCGACGTGAACGTCGTGCGATGACGCCTGCGGCGATGAGTCCGCCGAGCGACCCCGCGACGATGAGCAGCGGGACCGTGCCGCCGAGCACGACCGAGGGCGTGAGGCCCTCGCGCAGTTCGACGTCGGTCACCATCGCGCCCGGCTCGTAGGCCGGCAGCGCGTCGATGGTGCGACCCGTCGGGTCGATCACCTGGCTCGTGCCCACCGTGGAGATGTTCACGACCGACCGGCCCGTCTCGATGGCGCGCAGGCGCGCGATCGCGAGCTGCTGCTGGTTCTCGTCGGTGCCGCGGAAGTCCGCGTTGTTCGTCTGGAACATGTAGAGGTCGGCGCCGTCGCGCGCGCCCTCCCAGATCAGCTCGTCGTAGATCACGTCGAAGCAGATCGCCAGGCCCGTCATGGCGTCGCCGAGGTCGAACACCGGCGGGTTCGTGCCCGGGGTGTACCCGCGCTGGATGAGCCCGGTGAGGTCGCCCGCGATCGCGTCGTAGAACCAGCGATCGGGGATGTACTCACCGAACGGCACCGGGTTGCGCTTGTCGTAGCTCGCGACCGCGCCGTCGCCCGCGCGCCAGAGCAGTGAGGTGTTGAAGAACTCGGCGCCGTTCGTGGTCACCGTGTTGAGCACGACGGGCGCGTCGAGCTGCTCGCTGAGGTCGTCGAAGATGTCCGCGACGTCGGGGCTGCGCGTCGGGTCGATGTCCGATCCGCCCTCGGGCCAGAGCAGCACGTCGATGTCGGGCTCGTCGAGGATCGGCTCCGTCGCCTCGAGCTGCGCCTCGAGCACGTCGCCGGGTTCGCGCTCGTCGAAGTATCCGGCCGGACCGTTGCCCTGCACGCTTGCCACGCGCAGCTCCCCGGTCGCGGTCGTCGGCCACGCCGGCACGAGGAGCGCCACGAGCGCGAGCGCCGCAACCGGCACCGCGGAGCGCAGGTCCTGCCAGCCGCGGAGGCGAACCCACTCGATGACCCCGGCGACGAGCGCGACCATGGCGAACGAGAGGCCCGTCGACCCGACCCACGACACCACGTCGGCGAACGGGCTCTCCGACTGGCTCTGCGCGGCGCGGCCCCACGGGAATCCGCCGTAGGGAATGGTGCCCGTCGCCGCCTCGCGCACGCACCAGAGGCCCGCCACGAGGAGCGGGAGCCAGATGAGCCGCACCCACCGCGACGAGCTGGCCCGCGGCACCCAGCGGTAGGCGAGCGTGATGAGCACCGCGCCGCCCGCGACGAAGAACGACTCGAAGATCGACAGTGCGAGCCAGGGCACGGGCCCGAGGTACAGCGCCGTCCACGACACCTGCTGCAGGTAGAACGCCACGCCGAACGCGAAGCCGACGAGCGCGGCCGACCACCCGCTGCGGCCGATCAGGCTGACGAGCGCGAGTGCGATGCCGACGAAGGCGAGCGGCCAGATGCCGGCGCCCGGGAACCCGAGGTCGTACACGAGCCCGCCGGCGATCGCGGCGAGGAGTGCGACCCACAACGGCAGCAGCGGACGCGGGTCGTTCTCGGGCACCAGCTCAGCCTAGGCGACGAATCCGGGCGCTCACGCGACCGACCCGTAGGCCACCACGCCGCGCCGCACGGCGTCGATCGCCGCCCGCGCGGTCGCGCCGAGCTCGGCGTCGGCGACGATCGACACCTGGTCGAGCAGGTCGACCACCTGCTTGGTCAGGCGCACGAAGTCGCCGGCCGCCAGCTCGGTGTCGTCGAGCACCGTGCCGAGGCCGGCACCGCCCGCCCAGGCGTGCATGGCGAGGGCCAGCGCGGGCGACGGCTGGTCGCTCCCCGTCAGCCGGTGGTCGCGTTCGAGGTCGTCGAGGCGGCTCCACACGTCGGTGGTCGCCTCGAACGCCGCACGGAATCGGCCGCGGGGCATCCGGTAGTCGACGCCGCGGTCGTCGCGGCGCGGCTCGTAGACGAGCGCCGCCGCCATCGCGGCGATCGACGGCACGTCGAGGCCGTCCCATAGCCCCTGTCGCAGGCACTCGGCGACGAGCAGGTCGCGTTCGCCGTAGATGCGCTTCAGGATGC
>CBFGWW010000235.1:0-4734 GCA_965652625.1 uncultured Agromyces sp. | reverse complement strand
TGCACGTGTTCGTCAGCTCGACGCTGAAGGAGTTGGCGCCCGAGCGACGCGCGGCGCGCGCGGCGATCGAGCGGCTGTCGATGGCGCCCGTGATGTTCGAGCTCGGAGCGCGGCCGCATCCGCCACGATCGCTCTACCGCGCGTACCTCGAGCAGAGCGACATCTTCGTCGGCATCTACGGCGAGCAGTACGGCTGGATCGCGCCGGGGGAGGTCGTGTCCGGCCTGGAGGACGAGTGGAACCTGGCCCCCGACATGCCGAAGCTCATCTACCTCAAGCGCACCGAGCGGCGCGACGACCGGCTCGAGGCGCTGGTCGCGCGCATCCGCGCCGACGACCGCGCCTCGTACGCCTCCTTCACGGATGCCGCGGAGCTCGCCGACCTCGTCGCCGCCGACCTCGCGTCGCTCCTCGCCGAGCGCTTCGACGCGGCCGATCCGCGCCGCGCCCCGTTCACCGAGCCGGCGTCCCAGCCCGCGTCGACGGAGTCGGTGCCCCTGCCGTCGCCGCTCACCAGGCTGCTGGGCCGCGACGCCGAGCTCGCGACCGTGACCCGCATGCTTGCTGATGACGGCGACCGTCTCGTGACGCTCACCGGCCCCGGCGGCATCGTCAAGAGCCGGCTCGCGATCGCCGCTGCTCGGGCGGTCGAGGCGTCCTTCCCCGATGGGGTGGTGTTCGTCGACCTCGCCCCGGTCGTCGATCCCGAGCTCGTCATCACCACCATCTCGAACTCGCTCGGGATCCGGGACACGGGCGACGAGCCGATCGGCGACAAGCTCCGCCGCGCACTCGCCGACCGGCGCACCCTGCTCGTGCTCGACAACGTCGAGCAGGTCGTCGAGGCGGCACCCGATCTCGCCGCCCTGCTCGGGTCGACCACCGTCTCGGTGCTCGCGACGAGCCGGATCCTGCTGCGGGTGACCGGCGAGCAGAACCTCGAGCTCGGGCCGCTCCCGCCGGAGGCCGCTGTGGAACTGCTCGTCGAGCGTGCACGGGCCGTCAAGCCCGACTTCGAGCTCACCGACGAGAATTCGGCGCCGTTGGCGGCCATCTGCGCCGCCCTCGACTGCGCGCCGCTCGCGCTCGAGCTCGCGGCGGCCCGGCTGCGGGTGCTCACCCCGGCGGCCCTCGAGGAACGGCTCGATCGCGCACTGCCGCTCCTGACCGGCGGTGCCAGGGACCTGCCGGCGCGGCAGCGCACCCTGCGCGCGACGATCGACTGGAGTGCCCAGCTGCTGCGCCCCGAGGAGCGCGAGCTGCTGCTGCGGCTCGGCGTCTTCCGCTCGGGTTTCGGGCTTGATGCGGCGGAGTGGATGGCCGACGACCTCGACGACGTCGACGCCATGGACGCGCTCGCCGCCCTCGTCGAGGGCAGCCTCGTCCGGGAGCGGGACCGTGGTGAACGAGCGTGGTACACGATGCTGGCGACGGTGCGCGAGTACGGCCGGGAGCACCTCGACGAGCGGGGGACCCTCGCGGCGATGCAGGAGCGGCACGCGCGGTTCTACGTCGCCCTCGCCGGGGCGTCCGGCCGCCGGACCGCCTGGAAGGGGCAGCTCGACCTCATGGTGCGCCTCGCCGACGAGCGCGACGAGCTCCGGGCGACGGTCGACCACCTCATGGCCACGCGCCAGTACGCCGATCTCGCATCGTTCAGCTGGAACCTGTACTGGTTCTGGTGGGTGAGCGGGCAGCTGGGCGAGGTCCGTACGTGGATGGCGCGGCTCCTCGACCCCGGCCTCCACCTCGAGCTCGACGATCGCACGCGGGTCATCGCGGAGTTCTGCGTCCACTCGATCCGCTACGGGGAGACGCCCGACGACGACGCCGTGCCGGCGCTGGCCGCGTGCGCCGAGTACTTCCATCGCGAAGCCGACCTGCTCGGCGAGAGCCTCTCGCTCGTGGTGCTGGCCGTCGCGCAGATGTCGGCGACGCCGCCCGACCTCGAGGCGGCTGAGCAGACGCTGGGGCGCAGCCTCGACCTCGTCGAGGAACTCGGCGATCCGTTCGGCCGCACGATGGTGCGGATCATGCTCGCCAGGGCGGCGATGGCCCGGGGGCTGCTCGACCGGGCCTTCACGCTCCTGGAGGAGGGCCTCCAGATCGCCCGCGGCATCGGCGACCGCCTCGGGGAGGCCATCGCGCTCAACCACCTGGGTTGGGAGCGGCTGCTCGGCGGGGACCCGGAAGGGGCCCGCGGGTGCTTCACCGAGCAACTGATGATCTCCTCGATGTTCGGTCATGAGGAGGGCTTCGCCTACGGCCTCGAGGCGATGTCGGCCGTCGCGGCCGTCGACGGCGACCTCGAGCGGGCCGGTCGCCTCTTCGGGGCCGCCGAGACCGTACGGGAGCGCAAGGGCCTCCTGACCGGCGGCACGTTCTCGCTGCACGGCCAGATCCTGGAGCGGGCGCTCGCCGCCGGCGGGGCCGACGGCACGGCCGCGTTCGAGCAGGGACGGCGCGCAGGTCGCGGTGCCGACCTCGCGGACATGGTGGCGCTCGCGCTGGCGCAACCGGCGTCGCAGGGCGCGCCGACGGAGCACGCCTGACGGCGCCCGGCGGAGCTCGCCTGACGATGCGCCGTCAGGCCGTGTCCGCGTCGGGGTCGGGCCGGGGAGTCCGTCAGACCGTGTGCTTGCCCGGGTGCGGCTTCGGCGGCTCGGTGCGGATGTACTTGCCGTGGCGCTCCGACGGATCGACCGCGTCGGGATGCTCGGCCGTCGAGGTGTAGTCGCCCTCGACCGACTCGTCGTCGGCCACGCCGTCGGTGCGGGTGTACTCGCCGGCGACGCCGCGGACCTCGGGGCCCTCGCCGTCGACCTCGGTGTACCGACCCACGAGCCGGTCGGTCGACTCGGTCGCGTCGTCCTGCTCGGCGGGCTCGTTCGGAGTGGAATCGGACATCATCGCTCCCTCGCTCATGGTCCGGGGCGGCGCCGTGGTACGGCGACGTCTCGGCTTCATGCTACGCCCGGGAGCCGCAATCAGTCCGTGCGGTCGGCTTCGGCGACATCAGGCGAGCGTGACGGATGCCTCGACGCTCGCTCCGCGCGGGACGGCGAACCCGGCAGGCGGCGCGCCTGCGGCATCCGATCCGACGGCGCGCACGGCGTAGTCGCCGGCGAACCCGCGGACGACGATCCGTCCCGAGGCATCCGAGCACGCCCTCCTCGGCGCGTGCCACCACTCGCCCTTCACGAGCGCGCGCAGTGCGTCGTACGACGGCTTCGGGGATCCGTCGGCGCGCAGGAGCCCGATCGGCGCGTCGAGCCACGCCCCGCGGTCGGTGAGGCCCCAGTACGTGATCGCCTCGACCGCCGGATGCCCCACGAGCGACCGGTAGTGCCGCTCGAGCTCGTCGGCCTGGCGCGCCTCGCCCTCGGGGGTCGACGGCCACGCGTCGACCTGCCAGTCGTTGAGGTCCACGATGTGCGGCGGCATGAGCTCGCCGGACACGAGCGAGGTCTCCGTGAGGTGCAGCGGCAGTCCGTAGCGTGCGAAGCGGTCGACGATCGCGAGCATCGCCTCCTCACCGCGGTAGCCCTGGTGCATGTGGGTCTGCAGGCCGATGGCGTCGATGCGGATGCCGGCCTCGAGCACGCCCTCGATGAGGCACTCGTAGGCGCTCGAGAGGTCGAAGTCGTTCAGCAGCAGCGTCGCCGACGGGTTCGCGGCCCGAGCCTCCTCGAACGCGAGGCGGATCATCGGGATGCGCCCACGCGCCCGCGCGAGCGGCGTGATCGCGTTGTCCTCGGCCTCGAAGACCGGCATGATCACGACCTCGTTGATCGCGTCCCAGGTGTCGATCACGCCGGCGAAGTCGGCGACGTCGCGGCGGATGCGCGTGCGGAGCGCGGCCTCCACCTCGTCGAGCGGGCGGCCGAGCAGCCAGGTCGGCGCGAGGGTGTGCCACGCGAGCGGATGCCCCTTCACGGCCAGGCCCCGATCGCGGAACCACTCGGCCGCGCGTCGGAGCGCGACCGTGCGGGGGCGGCCCTCCTCGGGCTCGAAGTCGCGCCAGTAGAAGGGCAGGGTCGCGGCGTTGAAGAGCTCGACGTAGTGGTTCGCCAACACCTCGTCGCCCGGCGCGCCCTTCCCGTTCGCCAGCGGGACGAGGTCGAAGCCGATGTTGCCGAACGTGAACGCGTGCCGCGTCTGCTCCACCACGACCTCGGCGTCGGACAGCGGTGCGCCCGACGCATCCCGGAGGGTCAGCACGGCCTCGCCGCGGCGATGCGCGACGGGATCGGCTGTGCTCACCGGGCGCCTGCTCCCGTGGCACCGACGCGGGTGGTCGCGCGAGCCGCCTCCGAATACTGCTCGCGGATCACCGCGCGCGTGTCGGCCCCGAGCTCCTCGGCCGTCTCGACCGGCCACGCCGGCCGCTCGCCCGTGAGCACCCACGCCGCCTGGCGCGCCGCGCCGTCGGCGACGTACTCGCCGGGCGCGGGCACCGTCACGGGCACGTCGAAGACCTGCGCCGCGACGCGCCGCACCGCGGGGTTCTGCGCGGCGCCGCCGATGAGCAGCACGCGCTGCGCGTCGACGCCCTGGCCGCGCACGGCGTCGAGCCCGTCGGCGAGTCCGCACAGCATGCCCTCGATCGCGGCGCGCGCGATCGACGGCCGCGTGGTGTTCGCGAGCGTGAGGCCCGAGAACGAGGCGGTCGCGTTGGGCAGGTTCGGCGTGCGCTCGCCCTCGAAGTACGGCACGAGCACGGCACCGGATGCC
>CBFGWW010000234.1:0-4768 GCA_965652625.1 uncultured Agromyces sp. | reverse complement strand
ATCTACGCGTTCAACCTCGTGCAGAAGCGCGCGAAGAAGCCGGCGGGCGCGCCCGCCAAGGAGCTCGCCCGCAAGGTCACCAAGGTCGGCATCATCGGCGCCGGCCTCATGGCGAGCCAGTTCGCGCTGCTGTTCGTGCGTCGCCTCCAGATCCCCGTGGTCATCACCGACCTCGACCAGGCGCGCGTCGACAAGGGCATCGCGTACATCCACGACGAGATCGGCACCCTCGAGCAGAAGGGTCGCATCGACGCCGACGAGGCCAATCGCCTGCGCGCGCTCGTGAGCGGCACGACCGACAAGTCCGACTTCGCGGACTGCGACTGGGTCATCGAGGCCGTCTTCGAGGACCTCGCCGTCAAGCAGCAGGTGTTCGGCGAGGTCGAGCCGTTCCTCTCCGAGACCGCGATCCTCGCGACGAACACCTCGTCGCTCTCGGTCGAGCAGATCGGCGCCAAGCTCGCGCACCCCGAGCGCGTCGTCGGCTTCCATTTCTTCAACCCGGTGGCGATCATGCCGCTCCTCGAGATCGTGAAGGCCCCGGCCACCGACGATGCGACGCTCGCCACGGCGTTCGCCGTCGCCGCGAAGCTGAAGAAGAGCGCCGTGCTCACCGCCGACGCACCCGGATTCGTCGTGAACCGCCTGCTCGCCAAGGTCATGGGCGAGGCGGCGCGCGCCGTCGACGAGGGCACCCCGGTGCCGGTCGTCGAGAAGGCGCTCGCGCCGATCGGCCTGCCGATGGGCCCGTTCGAGCTCATCGACCTCGTCGGCTGGGCCGTGGCGGCCCACGTCCAGGACACCATGGTGCGCGAGTTCCCCGAGCGGTTCTACTCGTCCGAGAACCTGCACGCGCTCGCGAAGCTCGGCGGCCCCGTCGTCGAGAAGGACAAGCACGGCAAGGTCACCGACCTCTCGAAGGACGCCAAGAAGGCGATCTCCATCGGCAAGAGCCCGGTCGACGAGGCGACGATCCTGCGTCGCGTCGAGGACGAGCTCGCCCGCGAGATCAAGCTCATGCTCGACGAGGGCGTCGTCGCGGCGGCCGAGGACATCGACCTGTGCCTCATCCTCGGCGCGGGCTGGCCGTTCCAGGCGGGCGGGGCGACCCCCTACCTCGACCGGGTCGGCGCGTCCGAGCGGGCGTTCGGCGACACGTTCCACCACCCGCCCATCCGCGGCGTCGGCGCACTGGAGCCCCAGACGGCGCACGCGTAGCATCCGTCATCTCGAACGGCCCTCGGCACTCGCCGGGGGCCGTTCGCGTCACACGCGCGGCTGCGAACCCGTGTCGCTCGAGACGCGCTCGAGGCCCGCGCCGCGGGCGTGCGGCAGCTTGGAGCCGAGCACCATCGCGGTCACGTCGCGCGCGATGTGCTGCGGGGTGAGGCCGACGCGCTCGAGGATGTCGCCGCGCGAGCCGTGCTCGAGGAACTCGTCGGGCAGGCCGATCTCGGTCACCGCCGTGTCGACGTCGGCCTCGCGCAGATCTTGGCGGATGCGCGTGCCGATGCCGCCGACGCGGATCCCGTCTTCGAGGCTCACGACGATGCGGTGCTCGCGTGCGAGGTCGATCACGCTGCGCGGCACGGGCACGACCCAGCGCGGGTCGACGACGGTGGCGCCGATCCCCTGCGCCTCGAGGCGCTCGGCGACCTGGAGTCCGATGCCGGCCATCGGGCCGACCGTGACGAGCAGCACGTCTTTCCGCGCGGACTCGGCGAGCACGTCGACGCCGTCGACGGTGCGGCGGATCGCGTTGTAGTCGACCCCGACCGTTCCCTTCGGAAAGCGCAGCACCGTGGGCGCGTCGTCGACCGTGACGGCTTCGGCCAGTTCTTCGGCGAGGCGCACGGAGTCGCGAGGCGCGGCGATGCGGATGCCGGGCACGACCTGGAGGATCGAGAGGTCCCAGACACCGTGGTGGCTCGGGCCGTCGGGGCCGGTGACGCCGGCACGGTCGAGCACGAACGTGACGCCGGCCTTGTGCAGCGCGACATCCATCAGCACCTGGTCGAACGCGCGGTTGATGAAGGTCGCGTACACGGCGACGACGGGATGGAGGCCGCCGAACGCCAGGCCCGCCGCCGAGGTCGCGGCGTGCTGCTCGGCGATGCCGACGTCGAACACGCGGTTCGGGAAGCGCTCGGCCATGCGGTGCAGGCCGGTGGGCCGGAGCATCGCCGCGGTGATGCCGACGAGGCGCTCGTCGTGCTCGGCGAGGCGCACGAGCTCGTCGGCGAAGACGCTCGTCCACGACGGGGCCGACGCCTTCTCGAGCGACTCCCCCGTCTCGGGGTCGATCTGGCCGACGGCGTGGAACTGGTCGGCGATGTCGCGACGCGCGGGCTCGTAGCCGCGGCCCTTGTCGGTGATCGCGTGCACGATGACGGGCGCGCCGTAGTCCTTCGCCTGACGGAGCGCCTCCTCCATGGCGCGCTCGTCATGGCCGTCGACCGGCCCGATGTACTTGATGTCGAGGTTCGAGTACAGCGCCTCGTTGCCCGTGAAGCGGCTGAGGAAGCCGTGCAGCCCGCCGCGGACGCCGCGGTAGAAGGCCCGCGCGGGGCCGCCGAGCCGATCGGCCGCCCGGCTGCTCGAGAGATGCAGGTTGCGGTAGGTCTGCTTGGTGCGCACCGCGCTCAGGAACCGGCCCATGCCACCGATCGTGGGCGCGTAGGAGCGGCCGTTGTCGTTGACGATGACGATGAGCTTGCGGGTGTTGTCGTCGGAGATGTTGTTCAGCGCCTCCCACGTCATGCCGCCCGTGAGCGCGCCGTCGCCGACCACGGCGACGACGTGCCGGTCGTCCTGCCCGGTCATCTCGAACGCCTTCGAGATGCCGTCGGCCCAGGACAGCGAGCTCGACGCATGCGAGCTCTCGACGATGTCGTGCTCGGACTCGGACCGCTGGGGGTAGCCGGCAAGGCCGCCCGTCTTGCGCAGCGTCGAGAGGTCGCGCCGACCCGTGAGGAGCTTGTGCACGTACGACTGGTGCCCGGTGTCGAACACGATCGCGTCGCGCGGCGAGTCGAACACCCGGTGGATCGCGAGCGTCATCTCCACGACGCCCAGGTTGGGCCCGAGGTGACCGCCCGTCTTCGACACGGATGCCACGAGGTACTCGCGGATCTCCGTCGCGAGCTGCTCGAGCTGCTCGTGACTCAGCGCATCGAGGTCGCGCGGTCCCGAGATGTTCTCGAGCAGGGTCATCGGAACCGCCTTTCCCACGCCCCGGTAGGGCCGAGGCACCCGTCGATTCTACGCGACCCCGCCGGGCATGCCCGGCCGAGTGGCGGACTCGTTCCGACCGGACGAGAATGCGACCGACGGCCCCGAGGCCCGGCGGGAGCCGCCTGGAGGCGATCATGCGAGCACGACCCGCACGCTTGGCGAATGTCGCCGGCTTCAACATCGACGTCGTGGCCGCCGCGGCCGGGAACGATCCCGACGTGCTGCGGCTGGAGAACCTCGACACCGACCTCGCCCCGCCGGCCGAGGCGATCGAGGCGACCCGCGCGGCGGTGGGCGAGCTCTCGGCGAACTCCTACCTCCCCTTCATCGGCAGGCTCGACCTCCGCGAGGCGGTCGCGGCCCGGGTCCGCGGACGTTCGGGCGTCGCGTTCGACCCCGAACGGGAGGTCGTGATCACGCCGTCGGACGGCGACGGGGTGCTCGATGCGCTCCTCACGCTCGTCGACGAGGGCGATGAGGTGATCCTCACCGATCCCTGCTACGCGGGCCTGGTGAACCGGGTCCGGCTCGTCGGCGCCGTGCCGCGGCTGGTGCCGCTGCGAAGCGACGGACGAGCGTGGCGCCTCGACCTCGAGGTGCTCGCCGAGGCGGTCACGGACCGTACCCGCGCCATCCTGCTGCTCAATCCGTCGTTCCCCACCGGATGCGTGCTCACCGACGAGGAATGGACGGAGGTCGCCCGCCTGTGCGTCGAGCGCGATCTCTGGCTGCTCTACTGGGCCCTGATGGAGGGGATCGTGTTCGACGGCGCCCCGGTGCGGCATCCGCTCCAGCTCGCGGGGATGCGCGATCGCACCGTCACCATCGGGACGGTGAGCTGCGAGCAGCGCATGATCGGCTGGCGCATCGGATGGATGGTCGCACCCGAGATCGTCATCCGCGACCTGGCGGTCGTGCACATCTACAACGGCATCGTCGCCGGCGGCATCGGTCAGGCCGGTGCGCTCGCGGCGCTCACCGCGCCTGACGACGGCCTCGCGGCTTGCGTCGCGGCGTGGCAGGAGCGGCGCGACGTGGTCGGCGCCGAACTGCGGGGCTTCCCGATGACGCCCGCCGCCGGCGGCTGGTCGCAGCTGCTGGACGCCGGCGAACTCGGTGTCGACGCCGAGGTCCTCTCGCGCGCGCTGCTCGCCCACAAGGTGGCCGCGACGCCCATGGCGGGGTGGGGCGGCCGCATCGCCGACCGCCACGTGCGACTCGTGTTCAGCCGGGAGCCCGCGGACCGGCTGCGACTGCTCGGCGAGCGGATGCTGGGCGCGCTCGACGACCTGGGCGTACCGTCCTCGTGGCGGCGCGGCTGAGCACATGCCGCGGACGACGACGGCCCGGCCCCTCGAGGGGACCGGGCCGTCGGCGCGTCAGGCTCAGACGAGCGATCGCAGCACGTACTGCAGGATGCCGCCGTTGCGGTAGTAGTCCGCCTCACCGGGGGTGTCGATGCGCACGACGGCGTCGAATTCGACGGTCTGCTTGCCCTCGGGCGAGTGCTCGCTCGGCTCGGCGACCACGTGCA
>CBFGWW010000233.1:0-4786 GCA_965652625.1 uncultured Agromyces sp. | reverse complement strand
CGGCCGTGCGGCCCGATGGCGCGCAGCAGCCAGAGCGAGAGCGCACCCGAGCCGACGCCGGCCTCGACGACGGTCGCCCCCGGGAAGACGTCGGCCTGCGCGAGGATCTGCGCCGCGTCCTTGGGGTAGACGATGGCGGCTCCGCGCGGCATCGACATGACGAAGTCGCCGAGCAGCGGGCGCAGGGCGAGGTACTCGACGCCGACCTGGTTCGCGACGACCGAGCCGTCGGGCAGGCCGATGAGGTCGTCGTGCGCGATGGGGCCCTTGTGGGAGTGGAAGAGCTTGCCGGGCTCGAGCGTGATCGTGTGCATCCGGCCCTTCGGGCCCGTGAGCTGCACGCGGTCGCCCGGTCGGAAGGGCCCGCTGCGCTCGCCGCGGCTCTCGCTCATGCGCGGCCCTCGCGGACGGCGAGGAGCTCCGCGACATCCGACACCGTCTTGTCGGCGAGCGTCGGCCACAGCACGTGGGCCGGCGCCTCGTCGAGGGCGAGGAAGTTCGGCACGCCGACCGTGACGGCGCCGGCCGACCACGCGGACGTGAGCCCCGCGGGCGAGTCCTCGATCGCGACGCAGTCGCGCACGTCGACGCCGAGCTGCGTCGCGGCGGCGAGGTAGGGCTCGGGGTGCGGCTTCGGGTTCGCGACCACGTCGCCCGTGACGATCACGTCGAACGCCTCGAACGGGATGGCCGCGATCACGTCGTCGGCCATCGAGCGGATCGACATGGTGACGAGCGCGGTGGGCACGGATGCCTCGCGCAGCGCCTCGAGCAGCTCGCGGGCGCCGGGGCGCCACGGCACGCCCTGTTCCACGAGCTGCTGCTTCACCCGGCCCGTGAGGCGGTGGACGATGGTGTCGGCGTCGAGGTCGACCCCCGCGGCCTGGAACACCCGGGCGGACTCCCAGAGGCCCATGCCGACGAGGCCGAGACCGTCTTCATGCGTCCAGCGACCGCCGAACGACCCGACGAGCTCCACCTCGGCCGCCATCCAGTACTGCTCGGTGTCGACGAGGGTGCCGTCCATGTCCCAGAGGACGGCGGCGGGAAGGCGAGTGGTCACAACCCGCAAGTCTACGGCCACGGCCTATTGTGGAGGGGACCCCGGTCCACCCGGGGCGGAGAGCGGGGCACCTTGGTGGATCAGCGGGCCGGTTTCGAGGGCGGAAGGCTCCTCGTCGTCGCCTTCGAGGGCTGGAACGACGCCGGTGAGGCCGCGACCGGTGCCGCGAAGCTCCTCGCGGAGCGCCTCGGCCTCGTCGAGATCGCCGCGGTCGACCCCGAGCTCTACTTCGACTACCAGTTCACGCGGCCCACCGTGGCGGTCGGCGACGACGGCGCGCGCCGGCTCGAATGGCCGGGCGCCGCGATCCTCGGCCCCGGCGGCCGCCCGGCCCCCGCCGACGAGGACCGGGTGACCGGCCCCGGCGCCGCCACGCTGCACGTGCTGCTCGGCGCCGAGCCCGCGCGCAGCTGGAAGGGCTTCGCCGCCGAGCTCGTGGACGCGGCGCTCGCCGCCGACATCGAGGGCATCGTGCTGCTCGGCGCGATGCTCGCCGACGCCCCGCACACGCGCCCGCTCGCGGTCTTCGCCTCGAGCGAGAACCGCGAGGTGCGCGACGAGCTCGGCGTCGACCGCTCGAGCTACGAGGGGCCCGTCGGCATCCTCAGCGTGATCGCCGACCAGGCCGAGCGGGTGGGCATCCCCACGGTGTCGCTCTGGGCGTCGGTGCCGCACTACGTGCACAACGCGCCGTCGCCGAAGGCCGTGCTCGCCCTGCTCGCGAAGCTCGAGGAGCTGACCGGGCTCAGCATCCCGCGCGGCTCGCTCGAGACCGAGGCGAAGGCGTGGGAGGCCGGCGTCGACGCCCTCGCCGCCGACGACGAGGACATGGCCGGCTACATCGCCCAGCTCGAGCAGGCGCGCGACGCGGTCGACGCGCCCGAGGCGAGCGGCGAGGCGATCGCGCGCGAGTTCGAGCGTTACCTGCGCCGCCGCGGCGACGGTCCGGAGGGAGGCCGGGCCGACGGTCGCGAGGGGCCGCGCGACGAGCCCTGGCGTCCGCGCGACGGGTCCTGAGCCGAGCGGATGCCGCAGCGGCATCCGTCATCGGACGGTGTGCCGTCGCGGCATCCGCTGATCGCGTGAGGCCGCTGCGCGGCATCCGTCACGCGTCGATGGTGCCCGTCGCGAGGAGCGCGAAGATCGTGCCGCCGAGGAGGATGCGGTAGATCACGAACGGCAGGAAGCTGTGCCGCGAGATCCACTGCATGAAGAACGCGATCACGAGGATCGCGACGACGAACGCGACGAGGGTCGCGGCGGCCGTCTCGATGGGGCCGTACACCGCCGGCTCGCCCCAGCTCTTGAACAGCTGGTAGAAGCCCGAGCCGAACACGGCGGGGATCGCGAGCAGGAACGCGTAGCGTGCGGCGGCCGCGCGCTCGTAGCCGAGGAAGAGGCCCATCGTGATGGTGCCGCCCGAGCGCGAGACGCCCGGGATGAGCGCGAGCGCCTGCGCGAAGCCGAACAGGATGCCGTGCGGCACCGTGATCTGGTCGAGCGTGCGGCGCTTCGCGCCCGCCCAGTCGGCGAGGCCGAGGATGAGGCCGAACACGACGAGCATGGTCGCGACGATCCAGAGGGAGCGGAACACGGTCTCGATCTGGTCCTGGAACAGGATGCCGAGCACCACGATCGGGATCGAGCCGATGATGATCAGCCAGCCCATGCGGGCGTCGGGATCGTGCCGCGGGACGCGCCCGAACAGCGAGCGGAACCAGTGCGAGACGATGCGCACGATGTCGCGCCAGAAGAACACGACGACGGCGGTCTCGGTGCCGATCTGCGTGATCGCGGTGAAGGCGGCGCCGGGGTCCTGCGCGTTCGGCAGGAACTCGCCGAGGATCCGGAGGTGCGCGCTCGAGGAGATCGGGAGGAACTCGGTGAGGCCCTGCACCAGGCCGAGGATGATCGCTTCGAGCACGTTGGGGAATCCGCCTTCCGCCGGCTCTCGCTGAGCGCCGGGAGTCGTCGTCGGTGAGCCGTCGGGGTCAGTAGTCGAGGAGCAGGTCCTCGAGCACCCGCCTTCCGAAGGATAGTGCGTCGAGCGGCACGCGCTCGTCGACGCCGTGGAACATGGCCGGGAAGTCGAGGTCGGCGGGCAGGCGCAGCGGCGAGAATCCGTAGCCCGCGATGCCGAGTCGGTGCAGCGACTTGTTGTCGGTGCCGCCCGAGAGGAGGTACGGGAAGACGGGGGCGCCGGGGTCGTGCCGGCCGAGCGATCGCGTCACCGCGTCGACGAGGGGGCCGCGGGTGGATGCCTCGAGCCCGACGTCCTTGTGCACGAACTCGATCTCGATGTCGTCGCCGATGATCTCGCGCACCTCGGCGAGCACGGCCTCCTCCTGCCCGGGGATCGTGCGGATGTCGACGAGCGCTTCCGCGCGGTCGGGGATCACGTTGTGCTTGTAGCCCGCGTCGAGGACCGTCGGGTTCGTCGTGGTGCGCAGCGTCGCGGTGATGAAGCCCGACGCGGATCCCGTCGCGAGCGCGAGCTCGTCGGGCGAGACCTGCTCGGGGTCGACGCCGAGCGCGCCGGCGATCGCGCCCAGGAGCTCGCGGGTCGTGTCGGTGAGGTGCAGGGGCCATTCGGTGCGGCCGAGCCGCGCGATCGCCTCGGCGAGCCGGGTCACCGCGTTGTCGCGGATCAGGCGCGAGCCGTGCGCGGCCACGCCGCGGGCGATGAGCCGGACCCAGATGAGCGACTTCTCCCCCGTCTGCAGGAGGTACGCGCGCGTGCCGCCGACGGTGATCGAGTAGCCGCCGACCTCGCTGATCGCCTCGGTGGCGCCCGCGAAGAGCTCGGGGTGGTGGTCGACCAGCCAGCTCGCACCGCGCCCGCCGCCGGCCTCCTCGTCGGCGAAGAACGCGACGACGAGCTCGCGCTCGGGCAGCGACCCGTTGCCGATGATGTCGGCGAGGGCCGTGAGGATCATGGCGTCCATGTCCTTCATGTCCACGGCGCCGCGGCCCCAGAGCATGCCGTCGCGGATCTCCCCCGCGAACGGGTCGACGCTCCAGTTGCGCGGGTCGGCGGGCACCACGTCGAGGTGCCCATGCAGCACGAGTGCGGGCTTGTCGGGGTTGCGGCCGGGCACGCGGGCGACGACGCTGGTGCGGCGCGCCTCGGGCTCGAACAGCTTCGGCTGCAGGCCCAGCGCCGCGAGCCTCGCCTCGACGTACTCGGCGGCCTCCCGCTCGCCCTTCGCGCGCCCCTCCCCGTGGTTGGTCGTGTCGATCCGGATGAGGTCGCGGGCGACCACCGCGGTCTCGTCGAGCTCGGTGCCGGAATGGGTCGTCTGCGGGGCTGCGGGTGACTCGGCCATGCGTCTCACCGTAGCCCGCCGCCGTGGCGGCGCGTGTACGAGGCGCCCCGGATTCCGTGCTAGTGTCTTCTCTCGGGCCTGCGGGAGACTGCGGGGCCGACACAACGCGCGGGTGGCGGAAATGGCAGACGCGCTAGCTTGAGGTGCTAGTGCCCTAACGGGCGTGGGGGTTCAAGTCCCCCCTCGCGCACGCGTTGCGAAGAAGGCCGGATCATGATGATCCGGCCTTCTCTCGTTTCCGGCCTGCGGCTCCCTCCCTCCCGTCTCCGCGGCTCCGCTTCCTCGTCGCTTCTCAGGAGATCCCGGCGGTTCAGCGCCGATCCTCGGCATGTCTTCCTGAGAACAGGGTGTTTCCGGGGCGGGCGTCCTGAGAACGGTTGGGGCGGATGCCGCGGGG
>CBFGWW010000232.1:0-4859 GCA_965652625.1 uncultured Agromyces sp. | reverse complement strand
GATCGCCGACGGGATCCTGCGGTCGGAGGTGCTGCGACTCGACCGCACGCTCATCCACGCGACGCTCGCTGAGCCCGTCGAAGCGAGGGCCGTGCACGACCCGTCGACGAGCTCAGGGACCGGTTCGGCACCCGCGTCGGTCCCGTCGACGAGCCCAGGGACCGAGATCGCCGACGCGGTGGCCGAGCTGCTCGCGTGGTTCCCCGTGTACCGCTCGTACCTGCCCTTCGGCGTCGAGCACCTGCACGAGGCCGCCGAGCGCACCGTGCGCCACCGGCCCGAGCTCGGCCCGGTCGTGGAGCGCCTGCTGCCGATCCTGTCGGATCCGGGGCATCCGGCAGCGCAGCGGTTCCAGCAGACGAGCGGCATGGTCATGGCGAAGGGCGTCGAGGACACCGCGTTCTACCGATGGACCCGGCTCACGAGCCTCACCGAGGTGGGCGGCGACCCGGCCGAGTTCGCGATCGGGGTCGACGAGTTCCACGCTCGGGCGCGCGATCGGCACGAACGGATGCCGCGGTCGATGACCACGCTGTCGACGCACGACACGAAGCGCGGCGAGGACGTGCGGGCCCGGATCGACGTGGTCGCCGAGGTGCCCGACGAGTGGACCGCGGTCCTCGACGAGCTGCGCGAGCTGGCGCCGCTCGGCGACGGACCCCTCGAGCACCTGCTCTGGCAGGCGATCGTCGGCGCGTGGCCCGCGAGCCGCGGGCGACTGCACGCCTACGCCGAGAAGGCCGCCCGCGAGGCGGGGACCTCGACCACGTGGTACGAACCCGACGCCGACTTCGAGGCCCGGATGCACGCGCTCGTGGACGCCGTGTTCGACGACGAGCGCGTCGCGACCCTCGTCGGCCGGGCCGTGGCGATGCTCGAGCGGCCGGGCTGGTCGAACTCGCTGTCGGCGAAGCTCATCCAGCTGACCGCGCCGGGCGTGCCCGACGTCTACCAGGGCAGCGAGCTCTGGGAGCAGTCGCTCGTCGACCCCGACAACCGGCGGCCCGTCGACTTCGACCTTCGCCGGCGCATCCTCGCGATGCTCGACGCCGGAGCCCTCCCCCAGGTCGGCGCCGGCGGCGCGGCGAAGCTCCTCGTCACGAGCCGCGCCCTGCGACTGCGCCGCGACCGGCCCGAGCTGTTCACCGGATACGAGCCGCTCGCGGCATCCGGACCGGCATCGGAGCACCTCGTGGCGTTCGACCGCGGCGGCGCGATCACGCTCGCGACCCGGCTGCCGGTGGGGCTCGCGGCCCGCGGAGGTTGGGGCGACACCGTGGTCGACCTCGGCAGCGCGCCCGTCGTCGACGTGATCACGGGACGAGAGCACGCCGGTGGGGAGTTGCGGCTCGCCGAGCTGCTCGATCGCTACCCCGTTGCGCTGCTCGCCGAGGAGGGAGGCACGGCATGAGCGCGTCCGATGCGAAGGGCCCCACCGACTTCCGCGTGTGGGCGCCCCGGGCCGAGCGGATGACGCTGCAGCTCGACGGGGCGCGGCATCCGATGACCGCGGAGTCCGGGGGCTGGTGGAGCGCCACCGCGTCGGGGCTCGACTACGGCTACCTGATCGACGACGCCGCGATCCCGCGCGCCGACCCGCGCTCGCGGTGGCAGCCCGACGGGGTGCACGGCCTCTCGCGCGTGTTCGACCCGGGGGCCCACGTGTGGCACGACGAGGCGTGGACCGGGCGCCGACTCGCCGGCGGCGTGATCTACGAGCTCCACCTCGGCACCTTCACGCCCGAGGGCACGCTCGACGCCGCGATCGGGCGGCTCGACCACCTCGTCGAGCTCGGCGTCGACTTCGTCGAGGTGCTGCCGGTCAATGCCTTCAACGGCGAGTGGAACTGGGGCTACGACGGCGTGCTCTGGTACGCGGTGCAGGCGTCGTACGGCGGACCGGCGGCGTACCAGCGCTTCGTCGACGCCTGCCATGCCCGCGGGCTCGCGGTGATCCAGGACGTGGTCTACAACCACCTCGGCCCGAGCGGCAACTACCTGCCCGAGTTCGGTCCGTACCTGCACGAGGGGCGCGCGAACACGTGGGGCGCGTCGCTCAACCTGGACGGCTGGGACTCCGATCACGTGCGCGAGCACATCATCGGGAACGCCATGATGTGGCTCGACGACTACCACGTCGACGGGTTGCGGCTCGATGCCGTGCACGCGCTCGTGGACCACCGCGCCGTGCACCTGCTCGAGGAGCTCGCCGAGCGGGTCGACGCGCTCTCGGTGCACGTGCGCCGACCGCTGACGCTCATCGCCGAGAGCGACCTCAACGACCCGCGCATGATCCGGCCGCGCGAGGCGCACGGCTACGGCGTCACGGCGCAGTGGAGCGACGACTTCCACCACGCCGTGCGCGTGGCGGTGTCGGGCGAGACGGTCGGCTACTACGCGGACTTCGCGCCGCTCACCGCACTCCGCGACGTGTTCGAGCGCGGGTTCTTCCACGCGCGCACGATGTCGACGTTCCGGGGGCGAGTGCACGGGCGAGGCATCGACGAGGAGCGCACGCCGGCGTGGCGGCTCGTGGTGTTCGACCAGGACCACGACCAGGTCGGCAACCGAGCCACGGGCGATCGGCTCGCGGCATCCGTCGACGACGGCGGGCTCGCGATCGCGGCCGCGCTCACGCTGCTCTCGCCGTTCACGCCCATGCTCTTCATGGGCGAGGAGTGGGCGGCCTCGACGCCGTGGCAGTTCTTCACGGCGCACCCCGAGCCCGAGCTCGGCCGGGCGACCGCCGAGGGGCGCATCGCCGAGTTCGAGCGCATGGGCTGGGATCCGGCGGTCGTGCCCGACCCCCAGGACCCCGAGACGTTCCGACGCTCGAAGCTCGACTGGGCCGAGCCGTATCCCGACGGCGATGCGGTCGACGGCGATGCGGCGAGCCGGCACACGCGGATGCTGCGGTGGTATCGATCGCTCATCGCCCTGCGTCGCTCGCGACCCGAGCTCACCGACCCGCGGATGCCGCTGACCCGCGTCGAGGTCGACGAGGACGCCCGCACGGTGCTGGTGCACCGCGGATCGCTCGTCATCGCGGTGAACCTCGGACCCGCGGGCGCGGCGACGGCCCTCGCCGGACGCGTGCTGCTGCATTCGGGCGTGCTCGCCGGGGATGCCGTTCCCGAGGCGGCCGACGCCCTCGTGCTGCCCGCGCGCTCGGTCGTCGTGGTCGACACCGCATTCGCGACGACGGGCCGCGAAACCGGCGAAGCCGGTTACCGGATCGAGAAGTAGCTCACCGAGCCGCCGCCCGTGGCGAGGGCGGTGTCGACGTCCCAGAAGTCGGCGTCCTTGGTGTGGCCGCCGACCCAGACCTTGGTGCCCGCGTCGGTGTGCTCGACGCGGGTGACGACGGCCGTGTGGTCGCGGTCGCCCGAGCCGTCCCAGTCGAACTGGGCGATGTCGCCCACCTTGACCTGCGAGCGCTGCGCGTCGTCGAGCTCGGTCGCGCGGTCGGTGCGGGTGCGGAGGTAGTCGCGCAGGGCGGTGGAGCTGGCCCAGCTCGGCGACATCGCGCCGGTACCGCCGTCGAGGTACCAGCCGCCGTCCATCGCCCAGCCGCGCGCGATGAGCGACTGGCTGGCGAAGTTCGCGCAGTCGTAACCGTCGATGACCGGGTACTGGGCCGAGTTGTAACTGCTCCAGTAGGCGAGCACGTAGGCGACCTGCGCGTCGATGCCCGGGTCGCTCGTGTAGGTGAGGGTCAGCGTCCGGGGGGTGGTGGGCACCGCGGCCTCGGGCCGGCCGGTGAGTTCGCCCTCGAGCGGCTGCACCACCGACGTGCCGGCGGCGACCACGGCGGACGGCATCTCCACGTCGATCGGCCGGCCAGCGGCATCCGCGAAGTGCACCTCGGCCGTCGAACCGGTCGCGGTGTCGGCGACGGCCGGCACCGCGAAGGTGACCTGGCCCTCGTCGGCCGACACGATCGTCGCGGCGGCGTCGCCCACGCTGACGGCGGCGACCTGGTCGAGTTCCTCGCCCGTGACCGTCACCTGCGTGCCGCCGGTGAACGGCGCCGACGTGACCGAGAGCTCGCCAGTGACGGACGGACCCTCGTCGACCTCGGGCGCGGGCTCGGCCGCGATCGTGTCGGTCGGGGTCGCGCGGTCGGCCGCATTCGCCGAGACCACGGTGTCGGCGGACGCTTCGTCGTTCGCGGCCGCCGCGACGGCGCCGAGCGCCGACACGCCCATGATGGCCGACGCGCAGCCGAGGGCGACGGTCCGGCGGAAGGCGGCGCCCGGCGCACGGCGGTTGCGCACGCGCTCGGCGCGGTGGCGCGGGCCCTTCGGGCGCGGCTGGGGGGTCGCCGGGTGCTCGAGCTCGTCGGTCGCGTCGGGCTCGAGGGCCGTCGTCGGCTCGGTCGCGGTGTCGGTCGGGTCGACAGCAGCGACCACGGGCGTGACGTCGTGCGGGGAGGACGGAACGCGGAAGGTGGTGCGGAAGCGCAGGGGAAGCTCAGGGGTATCGGGGGTCTTTGGCACAGCGAGGATCCGGGGGTGTCGGCATTAAGGGGGACACGACACCCCATCACGCGTGCTTGTGAAGGTCCCGCTCGCTGACTGGGAGAAGCGTGAGAGCGCGATCACGACCACGGCTCGGAATTGGGCGCCGCCTGCGGCCACGGCGCCGCGTCCGCAACGGCGAGCAATCCTCGCTTGGGACCCAGCGACCCTACGCCCGCTCACCTGAACGGTCGCTGGGATTCGATGCGTGCGCATCGGTCCGCGCACCCGCGGCGCAGCGCGTCGCCCGCCGGAATCCCGTTCGCGCACCGGAATCCCGTTCGCGCGCCGGAATCCCGTTCGCATACCGGAATCCCGTTCGCGCACCGGAATCCCGTT
>CBFGWW010000231.1:0-4886 GCA_965652625.1 uncultured Agromyces sp. | reverse complement strand
ACCTCGGCGCCCGGCTCGGGCTTGCCCTTCTTCACGACCGACGCGTAGATGTCGTGCGCGAACGAGGCCGCCGCGGTGATCGTGAGGCCGGCGACGACCGCGAGGATCGTCGCGAACGCGATCGCCGAGATGAGGCCGAGCAGCAACGGTCCGCCGAGCGAGAACGCGAGCAGCGGGGCCGCCGAGTTCGGGCCGCCGGGCGCCGCGGCGATGACCGCGGGGCCGACGAGGGCCGCCGCGCCGTAGCCGAGCACGAGCGTGAACACGTAGAAGATGCCGATGAGCCAGATGGCCCAGACGACCGACTTGCGCGCCTCCTTCGCCGTGGGCACGGTGTAGAACCGCATGAGCACGTGCGGCAGAGCCGCGGTGCCGAGCACGAGGGCGAGGCCCAGCGAGAGGAAGTCGACCTTCGAGACATCCGACACGCCGTACTTCAGGCCCGGATCGAGGATCGCGGGGTTCTCGGCCACGGCGACCGCCTTGTCGAGCAGCGCCGAGAAGTCGAACCCGTTGAGCGCGAGCACCCAGACGGTCATCACTCCGGCGCCCGCGATGAGCAGCACCGCCTTGATGATCTGCACCCACGTGGTGCCCTTCATGCCGCCGATGAGCACGTAGAGGATCATGAGCGCGCCGACCACCGTGATGACGAGGGCCTGGCCGACCTGGTCGCCCACCCCGAGCAGCAGCGACACGAGGCCGCCGGCGCCCGCCATCTGGGCGAGGAGGTAGAAGAAGCAGACGACGAGCGTCGTGGTGGCCGCCGCGATGCGCACCGGGCGCTGCTTGAGGCGGAACGACAGCACGTCGGCCATCGTGAACTTGCCCGTGTTGCGCAGCAGCTCCGCGACGAGCAGGAGCGCGACGAGCCACGCGACGAGGAAGCCGATCGAGTAGAGGAACCCGTCGTAGCCCGTCATGGCGATGGCGCCGACGATGCCGAGGAAGGATGCCGCCGACAGGTAGTCGCCCGCGATCGCCGAGCCGTTCTGGCCGCCGGTGAACGAGCGCCCGGCGGCGTAGTAGTCGGCCGCGGTCTTGTTGTTCCGGCTGGCGCGGAACACGATGACCATGGTGACGGCGACGAACGCGCCGAAGATGGCGATGTTGAGCCAGGGCTCGCCGGGCGAGGTGCTCGCCGCTTCGAAGTGCCGCATCAGCGCGCCTCCTCGTTCTCGAACGCGCCGGTCTCGATCTCGTCGCGGATCTCCTCGGCGAGCGGGTCGAGGCGCTTGTTGGCGTAGTGCACGTACCACATGGTCACGCCGAAGGTCGTGACGACCTGGGCCAGGCCGAGGATCATCGCGACGTTCACGCTGCCGAACACGCGGGTCGACATGAAGTCGTGCGCGTAGCTCGCGAGCAGCACGTAGGCGAAGTACCAGGCGAGACACGCGCCCAGCACGGGGAAGACGAAGCTCCGATGCGTGCGCCGGAGCCGTTGGAACTCGGGTGATGCTTGGACCGCGCCGTAGTCGACCTCTGCGAGGGTCGTGCTGGTGGCGCTCGGGGCGTCGTTGCCCATGGCGTCTCTCCTTCGAGGGGGGATCGGCGGGGCCGACGGCCGCGCCGCTGCGTCGAGTTCGTCCCTGAGGACCCGGCAGTGCGACCATGCTTCCCCTCGGCTCGGAGCGCTTGGGGCGGTCGCCGCTCGTCGTCGCCGAACGGCGTCCACGGTGCGACGAACGGCGGATCCGCGACGACGAACGACGGCTACGCTGGCGTGCATGCCCGAGTCGATGCTGCTCGCCGCTGCCGCCGGCGTCGTCGCCGGGGCACTCGCGGTCGGCGTGGTCATCCTCCTCCGGCGCATCGTGGTCGCGTCGAAGGACCTCGGCACCGACGTCGAGCAGGCGACCTACCAGACGCTGCACCTCGCGAGCCGGGCGGCGAAGCACCTCCGCGGGGGCATCGCCGAGGGCGACGCCGTCAAGGCCGGGCGGCACCTGCGCGCCCTGCTCGGCTGCGAGACCCTCGCGCTCGTCGGTCCGGCGGGCGACGTGACGGTCGAGGGCGACGAAGCCGTGCGCGCCGTCGCGGGCCGGCTCGCCGCCGAGGCGCGTTCGTCGGGTCGACCGCAGGTGCAGCGCCGCATCGGGCTCGGCGAGCGCGAGACGGATGCCGTCGCCGCGCCGATCCTCGCGAGCGGCGTGCCGGCCGGGGCGATCGTGGCCTTCGCGCCCCGCGTCCGGGCCGGGCTCGTGCGCGCGACCGGCGAGGTGGCGGACTGGGTCGCGGCCCAGGTCGAGCTCGGCGAGCTCGATGCCTCGCGCGCCGCCCTTGCGGAGGCCGAGGTGCGCGCATTGCGCGCGCAGATCAGCCCGCACTTCATCTACAACTCGCTGAACGCGATCGCGTCGTTCATCAACACCGACCCCGCGAAGGCCCGCGAGCTCGTGCTGGAGTTCGCGGACTTCACGCGGTACTCGTTCCGCCGGCACGGCGACTTCACCACGGTCGCCGAGGAGCTGCGCTCGATCGACAGCTACCTGAAGCTCGAGCGCGCGCGGTTCGGCGATCGCCTCAGGGTGACACTGCAGATCGCGCCCGAGGTGCTCTCGACGGTCGTGCCGTTCCTGTCGATCCAGCCGCTCGTCGAGAACGCCGTGCGGCACGGACTCGAGGGCAAGGAGGGCGGCGGCCGCATCACGATCGAGGCGTCCGACCAGGGCGCGTTCGCCGAGATCAGCGTCGAGGACGACGGCGTCGGCATCGACCCCGCGGTGCTCGAACGCGCGCTCGCGGGCGGCGCCCCGGGCGAGCACGTGGGCCTGCGCAACGTCGACGCCCGCCTCCGGCAGGTGTACGGCGACGAGCACGGACTCGTCGTCGAGACCAACGTCGGCGCGGGCACGCTCGTGCGGATGCGGGTGCCGAAGTCGCAGCCGGGCCGCGTCGTGACCTCGCTCCCTGAGCACGTCGAAGGGAGCTCCGCTTCGACGGGCTCAGCGTCCGGAGCGGCCGATGGGAGACTGGAACCGTGATCTCCGTGCTCATCGCCGACGACGAGCAGCCCGCGATCGACGAGCTGGCGTTCCTGCTCGGGCAGGACCCGCGCATCGGGGTCATCCACCAGGCCGCGTCGGGCGCCGAGGCGATCCGGCTGCTCACGCGCGAGCCCGTCGACGCGGCGTTCCTCGACATCCACATGCCCGGCCTCAACGGCTTCGACCTCGCCCGGGCCATGCAGCGCTTCGAGCGGCGCCCCGCCCTCGTGTTCGTGACCGCCGACGAGGAGGGCGCGCTCGAGGCCTTCGACCTCGCCGCCGTCGACTACCTGCTGAAGCCCGTGCGCACCGAGCGGCTGCAGCGCTCGATCACCCGCATCGTCGAGGCGTTGAAGGCGCAGGCGACGCCGGCGACGGATGCCGCGGCATCCGCCCAGCCCGAGATGATCGCCGTCACGCTCGGCGGCACGACGCGCATGATCCGCCGCGACGAGGTGCGGTACGTGCAGGCCCAGGGCGACTACGCCCGGCTGCACACCGAGGAGGCGAGCTACCTCGTGCGCGTGCCGATGTCGGACCTCGAGCGGCAGTGGTCCGACACATTCGTGCGGATCCACCGGTCGTACCTCGTCGCGATCCCGCACCTCGCGCGCATCCGGCTCGGCGGCGACCATCCGAGCGTGACCGTGGGAGCGGCCGAGCTGCCCGTGAGCCGGCGCCTGCTGCCGGCGCTGCGCGAGCGGCTCGAGTCGGCGACGATCCGGCCGCGGCCATGAGCTCCGAGGAACCGCCACCCCGGGTCCGCGTGACCGCGCCGCACGCCGGGTCGGCCGCGGCATCCGCCCGGCCCATGCCGCACCACGGCACGGAGGCGCCGACGAGCGACATCGCCGGGGTCTACGTGCGTTCGCTGATCCGGTCGCAGCTGCGCCTCGGGATCGTGTTCGCGGTGGGCTTCGTCGTCGCCACCGCCCTGTTCGTGCTCGGAATCGCGTTCGTGCCGCAGTTCGACGAGACGTTCGTGTTCGGCGTGCCGCTGTCGTGGCTGCTGCTCGGCGCCGGCGTCTACCCGCTCGCGATCACGGTGGGCGGGCTCTACGTGCGCGCGGCATCGCGCAACGAGGCGCGCTACCGGTCGCTCACGGAGGACGAGTGAACGCCGCGATCGGCTACATCGCGATCGCGGCCGTGGCGGTCGCGTCGGCGCTCATCGGGTTCTACGGCCTGCGCGTCTCGCGCACGACGAGCGACTTCTACGTGGCGAGCCGCACGGTGCGTCCGTGGTGGAACGCCTCGGCGATCGGCGGCGAGTACCTCTCGGCGGCGTCGTTCCTCGGCATCGCCGGACTCATCCTGCTCACGGGGTCGTCGGCCCTCTGGTTCCCGATCGGCTACACGGCGGGCTACCTCATGCTGCTGCTCTTCGTGGCCGCGCCGCTGCGGCGCTCGGGCGCCTACACGATCCCCGACTTCACCGAGGCGCGCCTCGAGTCGGTGTGGGCGCGTCGCGTCACGAGCACCCTCGTCATCGTCATCGGCTGGTTCTACATCGTGCCGCAGCTGCAGGGAGCGGCCCTCACCGTTCGGATCACCACGGGCCTACCGGCCTGGGCCGGTTCGCTGGCCGTCGCCGTGATCGTCGCCGTCGTCGTCGCGGCGGGCGGCATGCGCTCGATCACGTTCGTGCAGGCGTTCCAGTTCTGGCTGAAGCTCACGGCGCTGGCCGTCCCGGTCGTCGCGCTGCTCCTGCTGGTCGGCGACGTGCAGCCCGCGCTGCCGCCCATCGAGGCCTTCCCGCCGAGCGCCGGACCGGGTGACCTCGACGTCTACCGCACGGTGTCGCTCATGGTCGCGCTGCTCCTCGGCACCCTGGGCCTCCCCCACGTGCTCGTGCGCTTCTACACGAACCCCGACGGTCGGGCCGCCCGACGCACC
>CBFGWW010000230.1:0-4894 GCA_965652625.1 uncultured Agromyces sp. | reverse complement strand
CGAACGGGACGAGCTTCGTGACCTTGCCCGGGGTGACCTGGCCGATCGCGTGCGTGCGTGCGAAGACCTGCCACGGGTCCTCCTGCGTCGCCTTGAGCGACAGGGAGACGCGCTCGCGGTCGAGCTCGACGGAGAGCACCTCGACGGTGACCTCCTGGCCGACCTCGACGACCTCGCTGGCGTGCTCGATGTGCTTCCACGACAGCTCGGAGACGTGCACGAGGCCGTCCACGCCGCCGAGGTCGACGAACGCACCGAAGTTGACGATCGACGAGATGACGCCCTTGCGGATCTGGCCCGGGTGGAGGTTCGCGAGGAACGTCGAACGCGACTCGGACTGCGTCTGCTCGAGGAGCGCGCGGCGCGAGAGCACGACGTTGTTGCGGTTCTTGTCGAGCTCGAGGATCTTCGCCTCGATCTCCTGGCCGAGGTACGGCGTGAGGTCGCGGACGCGGCGGAGCTCGATGAGCGAGGCCGGAAGGAAGCCGCGGAGGCCGATGTCGACGATCAGGCCGCCCTTGACGACCTCGATGACCTGGCCGGTCACGACGCCGTCGGCTTCCTTGATCTTCTCCACGTCGCCCCAGGCGCGCTCGTACTGCGCGCGCTTCTTCGACAGGATGAGCCGGCCTTCCTTGTCCTCCTTCTGGAGGACGAGGGCCTCGACGGTGTCGCCGACGCCGACGACCTCGCTGGGGTCGACATCGTGCTTGATGGAAAGCTCGCGGGAGGGGATCACACCCTCGGTCTTGTAGCCGACGTCGAGGAGGACCTCGTCGCGGTCGATCTTCACGACGGTACCCTCGATGAGGTCGCCGTCGTTGAAGAACTTCAGAGTCTTCTCGACCGCGGCGAGGAAATCGTCAGCAGATCCGATGTCGTTGATCGCGACCTGCTTGGGCGCCTTGGTCGTTGCGGTTGTCATGTAGTGAATGCTCCGTAAAGGACAGAATCGAGCCCGTCGCGAAGTAGAGCGTTGTGTTTTCCGCGGCGGGCATGCGGACAGGGATGTCACACGCGTGACGCTCCATCGTAACCGACGCCGGAGGCCATCGGCAACCGGACATCGGGCGCGACGATCAGTCCAGCAGCGCACCGCGCAGCGTGTCGAGCCCGACGCCGCCGAGGTCGAGCGCGCGGCGATGGAACTCGCGGATGTCGAACGCGTCGCCCTCGCGGCGGGCCACCTCGTCGCGCAGCTGCTCCCAGATGCGCTGACCCACCTTGTAGGACGGCGCCTGCCCCGGCCAGCCGAGGTAGCGGTTCACCTCGAAGCGCACGAAGCCCTCGTTCATGTTCACGTTCTGCGACAGGAACTCGAGCGCGTACGCCCCGTTCCACGGGCCCTCGCCGTCGGGACGCGGCTTGCCGAGGTGCACGCCGATGTCGAGCACGACCCGGGCCGCGCGCATGCGCTGCCCGTCGAGCATGCCGAGCCGGTCGGCGGGATCGTCGAGGTAGCCGAGGCCCTCCATGAGCCGCTCGGCGTAGAGCGCCCAGCCCTCGGCGTGGCCCGACGTGCCGGCGAGCTGGCGCCGCCACGTGTTGAGCTTGCCGCGGTTCACGACCGCCTGTCCGATCTGCAGGTGGTGGCCCGGAACGCCCTCGTGGTACACCGTGGTGAGCTCGCGCCAGGTGTCGAACTCGGTCACGCCCTCGGGCACCGACCACCACATGCGGCCAGGCCGGCTGAAGTCGTCGCTCGGACCCGTGTAGTAGATGCCGCCCTCCTGCGTGGGCGCGATGAGGCACTCGAGCGTGCGGATCTCGGCGGGGATGTCGAACTGGGTCGCGCCGAGCTCGGCGACGGCGCGGTCGCTCGTCTCCTGCATCCACCGCTGCAGCGCGTCGGTGCCGTGCAGCTTGCGCGCCGGGTCGCCGTCGAGGTGCGCGATCGCCTCGGCGACGGATGCCCCGGGCTTGATCTCGCGGGCGATGGACTCCTGCTCGGCGACCATTCGGGCGAGCTCCTCGATGCCCCATTCGTAGGTCTCGTCGAGGTCGATGACCGCGCCGAGGAATCGTCGCGACTGGAGCGCGTACAGCTCGCGCCCGACGCCGTCGCGCTCGCCCGCCACCGGAGCGAGCTCGCCCTCGAGGAAGTCGGCGAGCGCACCGTACGCGGTCGCGGCCTCCGTGGCCCCGCGCTCGAGCTCGCGGCGCAGCGGCTCGGCGAGCTCCTCGTCACCGGCCTTGGCGTTCTCGGCGAAGGTCGCGAAGAACCCGTCGGCCTTCGCGATGCGCCGCGCCTGCGCGGCGACCTCGCGCACCTGCCGCACGGCGGGCACGACGCCCTCGCCGATGCCCGAGCGCAGGGTGGCGACGTACCCGTCGATCGCGCGCGGCACCTCGCCCAGGCGGGACGCGATGCGCTCCCAGTCGTCGCGCGAGTCGGTGGCCATGATGTCGAACACCTCGCGGATCTCCTGCGCAGGGCTCGCGATCACGTTGAGGTCGCGCAGCTGGAGCTTCGCCTCGTGGCTCTCGAGGTCGAGGGCGAGCTCGCTGCCGAGGTCGGCGACCGTGATGCGATCGACGTCGTCGGCCGGCTCGGCGGCGCGCAGCGCGGCCAGCGCCTGCCGCGTCTCGTGCACGACGCGCTCGTGGCCCTCGGGCGAGTAGTCGGCGAGCCGGTCGTCGGCCGAGGATCGGCCGATGTACGTGCCGACGGCGGGGTTCAGCTCGACGAGGGTGTCGACCCACCCTTCGGCGATGCGGTCGACGTCGGACGGGATGCGCTCACTCGATGCCATGGGAGCGAGCCTAGGGCACCCCGCGGACGCGTCGCGAAGGCCCCGACGACGGGCTCGAACGGCGCGGGCGAGCACGCGTCGAGCGCCCGGCGGGAAGCAACCGCAACGGATGCCGCGTGCCGCATGCGTCGGCGCGCGGCATCCGTGGCGGCCGGCTCAGTGGGCCGCGTCGTCCCAGTTCGCGCCCCGCCCGATCTGCACGTCGAGCGGGACGAGGAGGTCGGCGGCGCTCGCCATGCGGTCGCGGACGATGCCCTCGAGCACGTCGGACTCGCCGTCGGCCACCTCGAAGATGAGCTCGTCGTGCACCTGCATGAGCATGCGGCTCTGCAGCCCGCGGGCGGCGATGTCGGCCTCGACGCGCGACATCGCGATCTTGATGATGTCGGCGGCGGAACCCTGGATCGGCGAGTTGAGCGCGGCGCGTTCGGCGTTCTCGCGGAGGACCCGATTGGGGCTGGACAGGTCGGGGAACGGGCGCCGGCGGCCGAAGATCGTCTCGGTGTAGCCGTCGATGCGTGCCTGCTCGACCACGCCGCGCAGGTAGTCGCGCACGGCACCGAAGCGCTCGAAGTACTCGCGCATGAGCTGCTGGGCCTCTGCACGCTCGATGCGGAGCTGCTTCGAGAGGCCGAACGCGCTGAGCCCATAGGCCAGGCCGTAGGACATCGCCTTCACCTTCGTGCGCATGAGGTTGGTGACGTCGGCCGGGTCGACCGAGAAGACCCGCGCGCCGACGAACCGGTGGAGGTCTTCGCCCGCGTTGAACGCCTCGATGAGCCCGGGGTCGCCCGAGAGGTGCGCCATGATGCGCATCTCGATCTGCGAGTAGTCGGCGGTGAGCAGCTCGGCGTACTCGGGACCGTGGCGGAACGCCTCGCGGATGCGCCGCCCGTCCTCGGTGCGGATGGGGATGTTCTGCAGGTTCGGGTCGTTCGACGACATGCGCCCGGTGGCCGCGCCGATCTGGCCGTACGTCGTGTGGATGCGCCCGTCGGCGCCGATCGACTTGTCGAGGGACTCGATGATCTGGCGGAGCTTCGTGACGTCGCGATGCTCGAGCAGGTAGCCGAGGAACGGGTGCGGGTTCGACTCCTGGAGGTCGGCCAGCGCGTTCGCGTCGGTGGTGTAGCCGGTCTTCGTGGCCCGGGTCTTGGGCATGCCGAGCTGGTCGAAGAGCACCTCTTGGAGCTGCTTCGGCGAGCCGAGGTTGATCTCGCGGCCGATCTCGGCGTAGGCCGACTCCGCCAGCGCCGCGGCGCGGGCGCCGAGTTCGCCGGAGAGCGTGGCGAGCTCACCGTGGTCGACGGTGACGCCGCGGAGCTCCATGGCGGCGAGCACGTGCACGAGCGGCATCTCGATCTCGGCGAGCAGGCGTCGCGACTCGTCGGAGAGGGCGCGGAGCACGACGGGCGCGAGGCGGCGCGTGTACCAGGCGTATTCGGGCGCGCCGGAATCGCTGCCCTCCTCGGGCACGAGCATCGCCGGGTCGGCCTGCGGCACGGTCTCGCCGAGGTGGTACGCCACGAGGTCGGCGAGCGTCTTCTCCTGCAGGATCGGCCGCACGAGCCACCCGGCGAGGAGCGTGTCGAGCACGAGCCCGTCGATCGCCAGACCCGACCGCGAGAGCGCCTTGAGCTGCGGCTTCGCGTCGGTGAGGATCTTCGGCGAGTCGCTTGCGAGCCACGCCTCGAAGGGCGCCGTCTCGGGCGCGCCGGCCCGCCACGCGAGGTGGACCGACTCATCGTTCGTCGCGATGCCGGCGCCGATCACGCTCCCGTCGACGACCTCGAGGCTGAGGCCGAGGCCGGCGGGCTCGGCGGCGGCGGCGCGCTCGAGCCACGCGGCGAGCTCGTCGCCGACCAGGCGCAGCGGGGTCGGCGCCGTGGGCGCGGGGCCGGTCTCGACGACCTCGGGCCCGGCGGGCGCGGCTGGATGAGCGTGCGGAACTCGAGCCGCTCGAAGATGGGCCGGACCGACTCGAGGTCGATCGGCCGCGACTCGAGCTCGGCGATCTCGACGTCGAGCTCGACGTCGCGCACGAGCTGGTTGAGCTTGCGGTTGCGCACCGCGTTCTCGCGCCCGTCGCGCAGGTTCTGCCCGACGACGCCCTTGATCTCGTCGGCGTGCGCGAGGATGCC
>CBFGWW010000229.1:0-4907 GCA_965652625.1 uncultured Agromyces sp. | reverse complement strand
CTGCGTCCACCGCTTCGGGTGCTATGTGGCCGATGCACAGGCCGGTTGTGCCGCCGGAGAATCGACCGTCCGTCAAGAGTAGTACATCTTTTCCGAGCCCAGCGCCCTTGATGGCGGCGGTGATGGCGAGCATCTCGCGCATGCCGGGCCCGCCCTTGGGACCCTCGTAGCGGATGACGACGACGTCGCCGTGCTTGATCTCGCCGGCGGTCAGCGCGTCCATCGCGGCGCGCTCGCGCTCGAACACCCGCGCGGGGCCCTCGAACGTCGCGGCGTCGAATCCGGCGGTCTTCACCACGGCGCCCTCGGGCGCGAGCGAGCCGTGCAGGATCGTGAGGCCGCCCGTCTCGTGGATCGGGTTGTCGAGCGAGCGCAGCACCTCGCCGTCGAGCGGCGGGATGTCCAGCTCGGCGAGGTTCTCGGCGAGCGTCTTGCCGGTGACCGTGAGGGCATCGCCGTGCATGAGGCCCGCGTCGAGCAGCGCCTTCATGAGCACGGGCAGGCCGCCGCGGCGGTCGACGTCGTTCATGACGAAGCGGCCGAACGGCTTGAGGTCGCCGATGTGCGGCACCTTCGAGCCGATGCGGTTGAAGTCGTCGAGCGTGAGCTCGACGTCGGCCTCGCGAGCGATCGCGAGCAGGTGCAGCACGATGTTCGTCGAGCCGCCGAGCGCCATGCCGACCGCGATGGCGTTCTCGAACGCCTGCTTGGTGAGGATCTGGCGAGCCGTGATGCCATGGTTCAAGAGGTTCACGACGGCCTCGCCCGAGCGGTGGGCGTAGTAGTCGCGACGGCGGTCGGCGGCTGCCGGTGACGCCGAACCCGGGAGCGAGAGGCCGAGCGCCTCTGCGACCGAGGCCATGGTGTTGGCCGTGTACATGCCGCCGCAGGCGCCCTCACCCGGCGCGAACGCGCACTCGATGCGCTTGGCGTCGTCTTCGCTCATCGTGCCCGCCCGCACGGCGCCGACGGCCTCGAACGAGTCGATGATCGTGATGTCCTTCTCGGTGCCGTCGGACAGGCGCACCCAGCCCGGGGCGATCGAGCCGGCGTAGAGGAACACGGAGGCGAGGTCGAGTCGCGCGGCCGCCATGAGCATGCCGGGGATCGACTTGTCGCAGCCGGCGAGGAGCACCGAGCCGTCGAGCCGCTCGGCCTGCATCACGACCTCGACCGAGTCGGCGATGACCTCGCGCGACACGAGGGAGAAGTGCATGCCCTCGTGGCCCATGGAGATGCCGTCGGAGACCGAGACCGTGCCGAACTGCAGCGGGTACCCGCCGCCGCCGTGCACGCCCTCCTTCGCCGCCTGCGCGAGCCGCGCGAGCGACAGGTTGCAGGGGGTGATCTCGTTCCACGAGCTCGCGATGCCGATCTGCGGCTTGTCCCAGTCCGCATCGCCCATGCCGACCGCGCGGAGCATCCCGCGGCTGGTCATGGCTTCGATGCCGTCGGTGACGGTGCGACTACGCGGCTTGGGGTCGAACTGCGACATGCATTCGAGTCTATGGCCAGCGCGAGTCGCCCTGGCGCGCCGCGTCACGCGCATCGGCGAGCTTCTCGAGCAGCTCGGCGACGTCTTCGGGACTGCGCACGCGGTAGGTCGCGATCGACTTGCCCTGGCCGACCTTCACGCCCACGTCGCCGGCGTCGAGCGTCGCGAACGCGTCCTCGTCGGTGACGTCGTCGCCCACGTAGATGACGGCCGTCGCGCCGACGTGCTGGCGCAGCCGGGTGAGGGACTCCCCCTTGTCGCTGGCCCGAACGGCGAACTCGAGCACGGCCTTGCCCGTACGCACCGTGATGCCGAGGAGCTCCGCGGTGACCTGGTCGCGGGCGTCCTGCTGGAGCGCGCTGCCCTCGGGTCCCTTCAGGCGCCGGGTGTGCAGCGCGAGCCCGGCCGGCTTGCGCTCGATGAAGGCGCCCGGGGCGCTGTCGGCGACGCCCTCGACGATCTCGGTCAGCCGGTCGAGCTTCTCGAGCTCGGCATCGCGCAGGTCGATCTGGATGGGACCCGTGTCGAGCTTCAGCTCCACGCCGTGCGAGCCGCTGAGGAGCGTGCCCGTGGGCGGGCTCGCGACCTCCCCGAGGCTGTCGAGCGCCCGGCCCGACACGATCGCCACGCGGGTGTCGTCGGCGCCCGCAAGTCGCTCGATGGCGGCGCGGGCGCGCTCGGTGGCACGAGCGTCCTCGGGGCGTTCGACGATGGGCGCGAGCGTGCCGTCGAAGTCGAGCGCGACGAGGAGCCGCTCGGTGGCGCCGAGCCGGTTGAGGGCGGCCATCAGCGGGTCGGGCACGCCGGGTGCGATGATCCCGGCGCCGGTGAGGGTCTCGAGGAAGGTGCGCGACCAGTTCGCGACGTCGTTGTCGCGGACGCGCTTGCGCAGGGCGCGCATGCGACGGGCGCGCTCGCGCCGCGGCATCCGGATCGCCTCGACCATGGCGTCCTTCAGGCCCTCGATGTCGTGCGGGTTCACGAGCACGGCCTGCCGCAGCTCGTCGGATGCCCCGGTGAACTCGCTCAGCAGCAGCACCCCGTCCTCGTCGAAGCGGCAGGCGACGTACTCCTTGGCGACGAGGTTCATGCCGTCGCGGAGGGCGGTCACGAGCATGACGTCGGCGGCGAGGTAGAGGGCGACCATCTCCTCGCGCGGATAGCCGTGGTGCAGGTAGGCGATCGCCTGGTGGCCGAGCGTCGAGTAGTCGCCGTTCAAGCGCCCCACGGCGAGCTCGATCTCGTCGCGGAGCTGCCGGTAGGTCTCGACGCGCTCGCGCGAGGGGCTCGCGACCTGCACGAGCGTGGCGTCCTCCACATTCAGCCGGCCGTCGCGCAGGAGCTCGCCGAACGCCTTCAGGCGGTGCCGGATGCCCTTGGTGTAGTCGAGCCGGTCGACGCCGAGCATGATCGTCTCGGGGTTGCCGAGGCTCTCGCGGATCTCGCGGGATCGCGCCTGCACCTCGGGGCGGCGGGCGATCTCCTCGAACCCGGCCGCGTCGATGGAGATCGGGAAGTGTCGCGCGACCACCCGCCGGCTCCCGCCGTCGGGGTCGGGCACGTCGATGACCGTGCCCCGCGTGGAGTAGCCGAACAGGCGCCGCACGGCCCGCGAGAAGTTGCCGGCGTCGGCGGCGCGCTGGAAGCCGATGACGTCGGCGCCGAGCAGTCCGTCGAGCACCTGGCGGCGCCAGGGAAGTTGCGAGTAGATGCCGTAGGCCGGGAACGGGATGTGGTTGAAGAACCCGATCACCAGGTCGGGGCGGCTCTCGCGCAGCATCCGCGGCACGAGCTGCAGCTGGTAGTCCTGCACCCAGACGACCGCACCGTCGGATGCCGCGCGCGCCGCGGCCTCGGCGAACCGCCGGTTGACCCGCACGTACGCCTCCCACCACTCGCGATGGAACGACGGCGGCGCGATCACGTCGTGGTAGAGCGGCCACAGCGTGTCGTTGGAGAACCCCTCGTAGTACTCCTCGAGCTCGCGAGACGACAACGGGACGGGGATGATCGAGATGCCGTCGTGCTCGAACGGGTCGAGCTCGCGGTCGGCGACGCCGGTCCACCCGATCCAAGCGCCGTCGGCGGCCCGCATCACCGGTTCGAGCGCGGTCACGAGCCCGCCGGGCGAGCTCTTCCAGCGGATCTGCCCGTCGGGCCCCTCCTCGTAGTCGACGGGGAGCCGGTTGGACACGACGATCATGTCGTAGACGTGGTCGACGTAGAGGTCGTCGCGTGTCGGTTCAGGGGCGTGCATGTCGGCGGATGTCCCTCCTCGGCGCTCCGTTCAGGCTAACAGCCGCCCCCGGCGCCCTCCCTTCCGTGCCGGGTCGCGGGACGAGCCTGCGTGCCCCGACCTGCTCAGGCCGTCGCGACCGCGAGCCGGCCCGGCGAGCGCACGGCACGGCGCCGTGCGATCACGAACGCGGTGCCGAGCGCGCCGAGCACGCCGAACAGCGCGGTCGCGCCCACCGCGGCCCAGACGCCCGATCCGCCCGCTCCCGAGACGATGAGCTGCATGCCCTGCACGGCCCAGGTGAGCGGGAGGAAGGGACTGATCGCCTGGTAGGGGCCGCTCACGACCTCGAGCGGGTAGAGGCCACCGGATGCCGCGAGCTGCAGCACCACGAGCACGAGCGACACGATCGTGCCGGCCCGGCCGAGCCACGAGTGCAGGAACGCGTGCACGGCCATGAACGACAGCGCGAGCAGCACCGAGAAGGCGAAGGTCTGCGGCAGCAGCGACCACTCGACGCCGAGCGCGGTGTGCATGAGCAGCACGACGGCCACGGCCTGCACGATGCCGATGAGCGAGGCCCGGAAGAGCGTCCGTGCGACGATCCGCGCGGTCGGCGCCGTGCTCGCGAGCGCCTCGCGGGAGAACGGCCGCCAGATGAGGAACAGCGCCATCGCGCCGAGCCAGAGCCCGATGGGCCCGAGCAGCATGGCGACGACCTGTCCGATCGAGGTGATCTCGTTGTCGCGCGTCGACTCCGAGGTGACGGGGTTCGCGACGACGTCGGCGGTCGCGGCGGCATCCATGTCGTCGAGCGACGACGTGCCCTCCGCTCCCTTCGCGAGCCCGTCGGCGAGCTCACCGGTGCCGCCCGCGAGCTGCGACGCGCCGTCCGCCGACGACTGCGCGCCCGACTGCAGCTGGGTGAGGCCGCCGGCGAGCTCGTCCACGCCGCCCGCCAGTCCGTCGGCGCCCGAGCGCAGGCCGGAGGAACCTGAGGAGAGCTGTCCGGCGCCCGACGCGAGCTGCCCGATTCCCGACTGCAGGCCGTCGATGCCCTCGCCGGTCTTCGCCACGAGCGTGTCACCGCCCTGCGCGAGTTGCTCGATGCAGACTGGCTGCGCCTGCTCGAGTTCAGCGGCGCGTTCATGCGGAGTGCTGTTTCCGACGAGTCGG
>CBFGWW010000228.1:0-4968 GCA_965652625.1 uncultured Agromyces sp. | reverse complement strand
CGAGTATCCATGCCCTTCCTCATCCGACGTTGACGGTCGCCTGCATCCCGGCGGTCGGGCGAGCGCTGCAGCCGACCGGGCGCTCGAGCTCGGCGGCCTCACCATGCGCGGTTATGACCGCGTGTTGAAGACCGCGTGGACCCTGGCCGACCTCGAGGGCGCGGTCGCGCCCACCCGCGAGCACGTCGGCCGCGCACTGTTCCTGAGGAGGGGATTCGACCAGTGAAGCTGTTGACCGAAGCCGCAGGTGAGTCCGCGGCAGACTTCGCCGCCGTGCGCCGCGGCGTGGAACCGTCGCTCGACGCGTTCGCACGCGCGGTGCTCGGACTCGTCGCCGAACCGGGCGACGGCGTGCTCGGCCGCGCGATCGTCGCCGTCGGCGCGCCGGCCGTCGCCGAGCACCTGCTCGGGCGCGCCCCCGCAGCAGCGCTGGTCGACGCCGTCGTCGACGCGGGCGGCGACCTCGACGAGCACGAGGCGACCACGGCGCGCGATCGTTGGCTTCCCCGTCTCGACCACCGGAGCTTCGTCACGTCGCTCGGGCAGGCCGCCCGGGTGGGCGCACGACTCCTCGTGCCGGGCGACGCCTGCTGGCCGAGCGGCGTCGACGAGCTCGGCGCGCACGCCCCGCTCGGCCTCTGGGTGCGAGGCCGCATCGACGCGCTCGCGGGCGCGCAGCCCGCCATCGCGCTCGTCGGCGCTCGTGCGGCCACCGGGTACGGCGAGCACGTGACGATGGAGGCGTCGGCTGGCCTCGTCGACCGTGGCTTCGCGATCGTGTCGGGCGGGGCGTACGGCATCGACGGCATGGCGCATCGTGCCGCGCTGGCGAGCGACGGCACGACGGTGGCGTTCCTCGCGGGCGGGGTCGACCGTTACTACCCGCTCGGGCACGAGTCGCTGCTCGCGCGCATCGCCGAGTCCGGCGCGGTCGTCGCGGAGTTGCCCTGCGGCGCGGCGCCCACGAAGTGGCGGTTCCTGCAGCGCAACCGACTGATCGCCGCAGCCGGCGAGGCGACCGTCGTGCTCGAGGCGGGCATGCGCTCGGGCTCCCTCAACACGGCCGGGCACGCGGCCGCCCTCGGACGTCCGCTCGGCGCGGTGCCGGGGCCGGTCACGAGTCCGGCCTCGGCCGGATGCCACCGGCTGCTGCGGGAGTTCGACGCCGTCTGCGTCGTCGACGCCGATCAGATGGCCGAGCTCGTGACGGCCGGCGGTCGACCGCGCTGGAGCGGCGAGGCGGGGATCGACGTGGACGGCGAGGCGGGATCCGGCGCCCCCGGCGTCAGGGCCTCGTTTCCCGACGATCGCGCCGATCCGAGGCTGATCCGCGTGCTCGACGCCATGAGCACCCGCACGCCCAGACCGCTCGACGACGTGGCGCGTCGCGCCGGCCTGGCCGTGAAGGAGGTGATGTCGGTGCTCGGCTCGCTCGAGGCCGAGGGCGTCGTGGTGCGGGACGCGCGTGGCTGGCGTCGGCGCCGTGCCGGGTGAACGTCGGGCCGGCGCCGGAGGCACGCCATAGGCTGACCGCGAGGAGGTCGGCATGGCGGAGCAGCTCGGCAGGTATCCGGCGGCGAGGCGGGTCATCGCGCACGTGAGCGACACCCATCTGCTCCGCGGCGGGGCGCCGCTCGGCGGCCGTGCCGACACCGCCGGCGCGCTGCGGCAGGCGGTGTCCCAGCTCGAGCGGCTCGGCGATCGCCTCGACGCGATCGTCGTCACCGGCGATGTCGCCGATCTCGGGGAGCCCGACGCGTACCGGTGCGTGCGCGAGCTCGTCGATCCGCTCGCCGCGGCGTCGAGCGCCCGGGTGGTGTGGGTCATGGGCAACCACGACGTGCGGGGCGCGTTCCGCGAGGGCCTGCTCGGCGAGCCGGCCTCCGACGAGCCCGTCAACCAGGTCGTGGATCTCGACGGACTCCGGGTGATCGCGCTCGACACGAGCGTGCCCGGCTGGCATCACGGCGCCCTCGACGACGCCTCGCTCGAATGGCTCGACCGCGTCCTGGCCGAACCCGCGCCCGAGGGCACCATCCTCGCGATGCACCACGCCCCGCTCGCGACACCGTTGGCGCTCATGGACGTGCTCGAGCTGCGCGGACAGGACGCGCTCGCCGACGTGATCCGGGGTCGCGACATCCGGCTCATCCTCGGCGGGCACCTGCACTACCCGACGAACGGCGAGTTCGCCGGCATCCCCGTCTCGGTCGCGGGCGCCACGGCGTACACCATGGACCTCTCAGCGCCGCCGCGCGAGCTCGTCGGCGTCGACGGCGGTCGTTCGTTCGACCTCGTGCACGTCTACGACGGCTCGCACGTGACGATCGTCGTGCCGCTCGGCCCCTTCCCGGTCGTCACGAGCTTCGGCGAGGCCTTCCTCGCGGAGGTCGAGGGGCTTCCGCCCGCGGGCCGGCTCGATCGCTTCTCGCGCAAGCAGTCCGAGGCGACATGACCCTCGACGGCGCGCTCGACGACTACCTCGCGCACGTCCGCACCGAGCGCGGGTACTCCGAGCACACCGTCGCGGGGTATCGGGCCGACCTCGTCGACCTCATCGGGTTCGCCGAGCAGCGCGGCGTCGACGGTCCCGGCGGGATCGAACTCGGGCTGCTGCGCGACTGGCTGTGGGCGGCGACCGAGCGCGGACTCGCGCGCGCGAGCATCGCGCGCCGTGCGGCATCCGCTCGGGGATTCACCGCCTGGATGCACCGGCGCGGGCTGATCGCGGCCGACCCCGGCGCGCGGCTCAAGGCGCCGCGGGCGCAGCGCACGCTGCCGCGCGTGGTCACCGAGCACGCGCTCGCCGACGCGCTCGCCGCGCTCGGCGACCGTGCGACCGACGGCGACCCGGTCGCCGTCCGCGACGCCGCGATCGCGGAGCTGCTCTATGCGGCTGCGCTGCGCGTGTCCGAGCTCGTCGGGCTCGACCTCGCCGATGTCGACCGTCGTCGCCGCACGGTGCTGGTCACCGGGAAGGGTGCGAAGCAGCGCGTCGTCCCGTACGGCGCACCCGCCGCGCGCGCGCTCGACCGCTACCTCGAGTCCGCCCGCCCGGCGCTGGTCGCCGGCGCCCACGGCGCGCCGACGACGTCGGCGGTGTTCCTCGGGGTCCGCGGGGGCCGCCTCGGCGTCCGCAGCGTGCATCGGCAGATCGCGTCGCTCCTCGAGGACATCCCCGGCTCCGGTCCGGGCGGCCCGCACGCCCTTCGCCACAGCGCCGCGACCCACCTGCTCGACGGCGGCGCCGACCTGCGCGCCGTGCAGGAGTTCCTCGGCCACGCCAGCCTCGGCACGACGCAGATCTACACGCACGTCTCCGCGGAGCGGCTCAAGCAGAGCTATCGGACGGCGCATCCGCGCGCCTGAGTCGTCGGCCCGCATCCGCGACCCGGCGGGCTGCCGGCACCGTGCGTCGCCGAGAGGGTCCTCCGTCAGAACGGCAGCAGCACCGCGCGAGGGATGCCGCCGAGGAACAGGAACGGCGACACGTACTCGCCGTCGATGCGCACGCCGAAGTGCACGCATCCCGAGTCGCAATGGCCGCCCGTCGACACGACGCCGATCGGATCCCCCGCGGCGACCGCCTGGCCGTCGCTCACGAGCGCGTCGACCGGCTCGATCGCGCTCACGATCCCACCGCCGTGGTCGATCGCCACGACGTTCCGCCCGGCGACCGCGCCGGCGAAGCTGACGGTGCCCGCCTCTGGCGCCACGATCGTCGCGCCCGGCTCGACCGCGATGTCGATGCCGCGGTGCCCGGAGGAGTATGGCGAGGCGGGGGCCCTGAACGGGGAGACGACGCGGATCGGCGGCGGCACCGGCCAACGCCACTGGACCGGCGCGGCCACCGTCGGGGGAGCCGAGGCGCCGGCCGGCGAGAGGCCGATCGCGCCGGCCGCGCCGGGGCTGATCGACACGAGCGCGGCGCCGATGAGCAGGCTCAGCATGAGGGCGGCGAGCGCACCGAGACGTCGCGACCGGCGAACGGCCGACGAGGGTTCGGCGGGAGGGGAGGAGACGACGGTGGCGGTCATGCATCGAGGCTGGCGGGGCCCGCGGCATCCGTGCTCGCAGGCGGCGGCACCCGGGACCGCCGACGCCCGCGCCCGGGCTGGGGAGGACGGGTGCCGTGGTAGAGTATCCGATGCACCTCGGCCCGCCGGGGTGACTACGCGTGCCATTCGGCCACCGACTCCACTCAGTCCCGCGCAGCGCTGGTTTCCCAGCCGAGCAGGCGGAGCCGTGCCGGGCACCAGGGCTCCGCGCCGCCGGCGCGAGCGACAACTGAGAACAAAGGAGTACGGCTCATGGCCGTCGTCACCATCCGCCAGCTGCTCGACAGCGGCGTGCACTTCGGGCACCAGACCCGCCGTTGGAACCCGAAGATGAAGCGCTTCATCTTCACCGAGCGTTCCGGCATCTACATCATCGACCTGCAGCAGTCGCTCGCCTACATCGACAAGGCGTACGACTTCGTCAAGGAGACGGTCGCCCACGGCGGCACCATCCTCTTCGTCGGCACGAAGAAGCAGGCCCAGGAGTCGATCGCCGAGCAGGCCACCCGCGTCGGCCAGCCCTACGTCAACCAGCGTTGGCTCGGCGGCCTCCTCACCAACTTCTCCACGGTCTCCAAGCGCCTCGCGCGCATGAAGGAGCTCGAGGAGCTCGACTTCGAGGGCACCACGAGCGGCTTCACCAAGAAGGAGCTGCTCATCAAGAAGCGCGAGCTCGACAAGCTGCACAAGTCGCTCGGCGGCATCCGCAACCTGTCGAAGACCCCGTCGGCGCTCTGGGTGGTCGACACCAAGAAGGAGCACCTCGCGATCGACGAGGCCAAGAAGCTCGGCATCCCCGTCATCGGCATCCTCGACACCAACTGCGACCCCGACGAGGTGCAGTACCCCATCCCGGGCAACGACGACGCGATCCGCTCGGTGAGCCTGCTCACCCGCATCATCGCCGACG
>CBFGWW010000227.1:0-4989 GCA_965652625.1 uncultured Agromyces sp. | reverse complement strand
GTGACGGTCGAGCAGGTGACGGATGCCACGGGCGCGCCGTTCACCGTCCCCGGCGCGCTCGCCGGGGGGGCCTGATGGCCGCGCTCCGCGCCGTCGTGATCTGCGCCCCGCTGCGCACCCCGGTCGGACGCATGGGCGGCGCGCTCGCCACCGTCCCTGCGCTCGAGCTCGCGACGACGGTGCTCGGCGCCCTGCTCGACCGCACGGGCATCGACCCCGCATCGATCGACGGCGTCATCGCCGCGCAGGGGTACCCGACGATGGAGGCGCCCGCGATCGGCCGGGTCGCGGCGCTCGACGCGGGCTTCCCCGTCACGACGAACGGGTACCAGCTCGACCGCCGTTGCGGATCGGGCCTGCAGGCCGTGCTCAACGCCGCGATGGAGGTGCAGACCGGCGTCTCCGACGCCGTGGTGGCGCTCGGCGTCGAGTCGATGTCCAACGCGCCGCTCTACACCGTGGAGGGACGGCGCGGCATCGCGGGCGCCGGCCTGCTGCTGCGCGACGCCCTCGCGCGCGGCCGTGAGACCGTCGGCGGCGTGCACTTCCCGACGCCCGACGGCAACGTGGGGTCGGCCGAGCTGCTGCGAGCCGAGTACGGCATCTCGCGCGAGGCGCAGGACGCGTTCGCGCTGCAGTCGCACCGGCGGGCCGTCGCCGCGCAGGAGTCGGGCGCCTTCGACGCGGAGCTCGTGGCCGTCTCCGTCGAGGGACGCCGGGCGGCCGTGGTGGTCGACCGCGACGAGCATCCGCGTGCCGACTCGACCCTCGAGGCGCTCGCAGCGTTGAAGCCGATCCTCGGTCGCCGGGATCCCGGCGCGACGGTGACGGCGGGCAACTCGAGCGGCCAGAACGACGCGGCCGCGGCGTGCATCGTCACGACGCCCGATCGCGCCCAGGAGCTCGGACTGAAGCCGATGCTGCGCCTCGTCTCGTGGGCGGTCGCGGGGAACGATCCGCTGCGCTTCGGCGTCGCCCCGGTGCCGGCGGCCAACCTCGCGCTGTCGCGGGCCGGACTGGGATTCGACGACCTCGACGTGATCGAGCTCAACGAGGCGTTCGCCGTGCAGGTGCTCGCGTGCCTCGCCGACTGGGGCCTCGACGCCGAGGATCCGAGGCTCAACCCGCGGGGGAGCGGCATCTCGATCGGCCACCCGATCGGCGCCACCGGCATCCGCATGCTCGCGACGCTCGCGCACGAGCTGCCCGCCCTCGACGGCGAGCTCGGGCTCGAGACGATGTGCATCGGCGGTGGGCAGGCGCTCGCCGCGGTGTCGCGCGGGTGTAGCCGAGCCTGGCTTCCTCAGCCCTCCGTCAGTCGGCCCAGCGCTTCGCGCACGATCGCGGCGTCGCCACTCCTCGCGACAGCCCCGACGGCGGCGCGCCAGGCGGCGGCGAGCATCGCGCCGAGCTCGGCGGACGGGGGTGCGCAGAGCTCGGCCAGCGCGCCGGCGATGACGTCGGGCTCGTCGCCGATCGGCGGTTCCGCGAGCATGCGGGCGAATCCGGCCCGGGTCGCGAAGTCGAAGCCGACCGCCAGCGCGGCGCCGATGCGTGCGCTCGCCGCGCCGTCGGGAAGGGCCGCCGCCGCGCCCTCCATGCGGTCGAGCACGCGGCGTTCGACGTCGGTGCGCACGAACGCGTAGATCCCGAGCTTTCCGTCGAAGTGGTGGTAGAGGGCGCCGGTCGTGACGTCCGCGGCCCGGGCGAGATCGGCCACGGTCACGTCGTCGAAGGGTCGTGAGCCGAACTCGCGGGCGGCGGCCAGGACGAGCCGTCCCTTCGGGGACGTCGAGACCGGAATCCACTCGCGCATACGTCCATAATGCCGTTATGCTGAGGGGAAGTCACGTTACGACACACGGAAAGGCCGCGCGATGAAGCTCGAGTTCCTCCTGGCGCCCACCTCCGACCTGGCCGCCTCACTGGCCCTCTACCGCGACGCGTTCGGCGCCGAGGAGGTGTGGCGCGAGGGTGACACCACCGTCTCGCTCGGCATGCCCGGCACCGACGTGCAGCTCATGCTCGACGCGAACGATCCCGACGCCCCGGCCGGTCCGGTGTTCGTCGTTGACAGCGTCGACCGGTTCCACGCGGACGCACCTGCCGGGCTCGACGTGCTCGCGGAGCCGGCCGAGATCCCCGGCGGAAAGCTGGCGACGTATCGCGATCCCAATGGGCTCGTGATCTACGTCATGGACCAGTCGACCGACGCGTCCGCCGGATGACGCGTTCGATGCGGTCACCGCCGGCCGACGCGACACCGCGGCACGAGCCGGCTGACGCGATCGATTGCGTCACGATGGTTATCGCAATGGGTGGAGCTGGGCGCGGGCCATCCGCCGGCCACGCGCGGGCATGCAGGATCAAGGACTCGGGGGAGTCGATACCCCGCCTCGATCAGAACGGTGGCGCGTCGGCGATGACGGCGTAGCCGGTCGGCGTGGTGATCGAGACCCCTCCCGAAGGCAGTCGCTCGTAGGCGATGCGACTCACGTTCTTGCGGAGATTCCCGTTCTCGCAGAGCGGGATCAGGTTGTCGCGATTCGTGCGCCCCATGTCGCGGACCCACTCCTCGAGGTGATCGACATCGGAGTCGTAGGCCGAACGCGAGCAGGTGGGGTCGATACAGGTCTCGTAGCGCAGCGCGACCCAGTCTCGCTGCGCCTTCGTCGGCCGGTAGCGCGTGCGGTCGTACTCGAGGGTCTCGCCGGTGAACGGGTCGGTGGCGACCCGCCGGAACGATGGGGCCTTGGCGAACAGGCGCGCCGCCGAGCGGCGATCGATGCTGCCGTATCCCCGGAGCTCGATCGGCTGGTCGCCCTCGCCGAGCAGCGAGAGCATCGGAACGAGGAGCATCGGACGCACCTTCGCCGCGGTCGGCGTGCCGTCGCCAGCGAGCCACCCGACGGCCAGGTCGGCGCGGAGCTGATCGCGCGAACGCCACCCGGGCTCGCCGGATCGAGTCTTCTTCTGCTCGGCGCGTGCCGTGGCGTTCAGCCGCTCGATGATCCGTACCGCGTCGGGTGCTGCAACCAGTGCGTGGATGAAGGCCATCCCGTCGTCGGCCCGCTCGATCCAGACGCGTCGATCGGCGAACGCCTTCGCGTGTCGGTCTTCGGCGGATTCATGAAGGAGTCGCTCCCTGAGGCGACGCGCCCGCCCGCGGAACGCCGCGATCGTCGTCGTGGATGCGCATGCGGCGAGCTGCCCGTCGAATGTGCGCAGGGCTGCATCGTCGGTCCATCCCGCCACCAGGTCGACGGCGGCGCTCACGTGCCCGACCGTGGTGAGTCCGGCGACGAACTCGGCGTGCAACGCCGGCAGCCGGTCTTCCAGCACCTGCGCATCGTGGGCGATGCTGCGCACCTGGTTGGCCGAGAGCTGGAGGCGCAGTCCCGCGTCGTACGCGGCGGTGTCTTCCGCCATCTCGAGCGCGTCGGCTCGAGCCATCCCCTCGGAGCGCAGGTACACCTGCGGATTGGCGCGTGCGAGTCGCATCAGTTCGGCCAGCGCCGTCCACTGGCGGGCATGGGCCCGATTGGCGTCGGCCTGGGCGGCCGTCGCTTCGTCGAGACGGTCGACGATGAGATCGAGGCCGGTGGCCACCGCCGTGCCTACCGACGAGTCGGAATTCGACGTCAGCGCGGATTCCGCGCTCAACGCGGATCGTGCAGTCGCCACGAATCCCGCGGTCCACGCGGATTCCGTGGTCGATTCGGATCCCGCGGTCAACACGGTCGAGCGTTCTCGTGCAGGAGCGGATGCATGACTGTCTCCAGTTCGTTCACTCCGGCACGAGTAGACTCAGCATAGCAGATACATTCGAGTTCTGGTGCATATATAGGGAACTTGAATCGAACAAAATAACGAATAAACCCAGGCGTGGCCTCAGAAGCGTTGCGCCGCTCACCCCACGTACCGCGCGATCGCCCCTCGAGCGACGGGGTGACGATTGCGAGCGACTCGAGATCGACCCATTCGTGGGCCGCGTGCGCGCCGCCGCCTCGAGCCGAACATGACCGTGTATGCCTGCCGCCGCCAGGAGGGCGCAGGCGGTCCAGCACCGCTCGCCGCGACGCGCAGGCGCACGACCGGTCACCTCGTCGAAGCTCGCACCGACGGCGGCGGCGATCCGGATGCCGCGTCGGCCTCGAACGGGCCGCGATGCGCGGTGATCGCGAGGAGCCGCACGGATGCCTCGGGGCACGTGCGGATCGCCGCGTTCCAGTTCGCCGCGCACGGGCGCGGTCGCGTTCCTGCCGGCGATCGTGTCGGCCGAGGCATCCGGTTGCGCACCGGAACCGAGCGGGAGCGCACGCACGACCCGCCTCGCGCTCCGCCGGGCAGCAAGGCCGCGCCCTCGATCGCCGCGGCGCGGTCGGCGTTCCGGGCGTCAGGCGGCCAGTGAGGTTGAGCCTCGGGCGACAGCACCGCGTGAGTTCAGCGCGTGAGTTCAGCGCGCGCTCGGGGCAGCACCGTCGGCGCTGCATGCCTCCCGCGACAGCGCACGTGAGCTCAGCGCGCGCGCTCGGGGGCAGCACCGTTGGCGCTGCAGGCCTCGGGCGACAGCGTGCGTGAGTTCAGCGCGCGTGAGTTCAGCGCGCGCGCTCGGGCCCGCCGACGCTACCCTCGACGCTCGTCACGGTCGTGAGCAGGAACACCGCGTCCTCGAGCGCGAGCACCGCGTGGCGGTGATGGGTCAGCACCTCGATGCGGCCGTCGCGGATGTCGGTGACGTCCTGGCCGGTCACGCGCACGCTCCCCACCAGCACTTGCAGGCTCGCGGCGGCGGGGGAGTTGTGCTCGGCGAGCTCGACGCCATCTCGGAGGGCGATGATCGTCTGGCGCATGGGGCCGTCGCGGAGGATGAGCTCGGCACTGCGGCCATGCTCGTCCGCGAGCGCAGCGTCGAGGTGGCGTTGGGCGAGAACGTTGAGATCGGCCACGGCAGTCCTCCATCGGAAGCGGCTGGTTCCAGTATGCCAA
>CBFGWW010000226.1:0-5012 GCA_965652625.1 uncultured Agromyces sp. | reverse complement strand
GGCGTGAACTGGATCTCGGTGTCGGGCTCGGCCGTCGGGACCCAGGAGCCGAGCGCCTCGATCTGCGCCTTCGTGACGTTGGCGCCGTCCTCGGTGCGCAGCAGGTTCTCGAGGAGCACCTTCAGGCTGAACGGCAGCTTCTCGTGACCGGGCACCGTGTCGAGACGGTAGATCTCGTAGGACTGGTCACCGACGTGGAGCGTGTCCTTCGCCCCGAAACTGTTCACTGCAGACACGATGTCCTCTCCTTCGCGGATGCCGCACGAGCACGCGCACGACGCTCCATCTTCTCCGTCAGACCGGGGGCTGATCCAGCAAGGCTCACCTAAGCGTGCCACGGATCAGCGGCATCCTGCCGGCTGATTTATCTTGACGTCGAGATAACTGTATCACTCGGCGGAGCGCGCGGCCGACGGGTAGACCGCCCGCACGACGAGCCACGTGAACACCAGCACGAGGGCGTAGAGCGGCACGCCCATGAGCAGTCTCGTCACGCCGAGCGCCTCGACGTTGTCGACGAGGTAGAGCGGGACCTGCACCACGAGCCGCGCGACGAAGAGCCCGATCCAGACCAGGGTGAGGAACTGCGCGGCCCGGTACTTGCGCCGGTCCTCGCGCCAGGCGACGCCGTCGCCCATGAGGAAGCCCACGATGAGCCCGATCGCCGGCCAGCGCACGAGGAGCGAGATCAGGAGCGCCACGGCGTACGCGGCGTTCGTGAAGAACCCCAGCACGTAGTTGTCGCGGGCGTCGCCGGTCCAGAGCGCGAGCGCGGCCGACGCGATGACGCCGATCAGGCCGGCGATCGCCTGGGTGGGCTGCCCCTTCGTCACGATGCGGGCGAGGGTGAACACGACCGCGAGCCCGACGGATGCCGCGAGTGCCGGCACGAGGGCGGCCTGCGGGTCCTGGCCCGCGACGCTCGTGAGCAGGCTGTAGGTCACGAGGAACACGAGGCCGGGCAGCAGCGCCTCGAGGATGCCGCGAACGCCCCCGACCGCCGTGAGGAGATCGCGGCCGGTCAGCTTCTCCTCGCGCGCGATCGCGCCGAGTCCGCTCTTCTCCGCGGCGGCGGCGAACTGGCGCGCGAAGTCTCCGGAGTCGGGTCGGCCCGCGGCGCCGGCGGTCGCCGCATCAGGGCCGTACGGCGTCACGTCGTCGGCGGCAGCGGACGTCGCGTCGTCGACGGAACCGGCGTCGGCGGCACCGGGTGCCGGGTCGGCCGCCGGCCGCGCCGCGGCATCCGCCCGCTCGTCGTGCCCGGGCTCGTGCTCGGCGTCGCGTCCCTGCATCACTACGCGGTGGGCGCGCCGGACGACGTCGCCGGCATGCGCAGCGGGATGAGGTCGCGCGGCGGCATGGGCGTCGAGCCGCGCACGACGACGATCGAACGGAAGAGGTCCTCGACCTGGGCGGCCGCGGCCGGGTCGACCGCCGCCTCGCCGGCGATCACGCCGCGCAGGAACCAACGCGGGCCGTCGACGCCGATGAAGCGGGCGAGGCGCATGTGCCCGGCCTGGCCCTCTGCGGCGGCGACGGGGATCTGGGCGAGCAGCTCGGGGCCGAACGCGCCCTCGCGCACCGTGGTGGTGCCGCCCTGCCGGGCGATCTGGTCGGCGATCTGCGCGCGGATCTCGTGCCACAGCCCGGCCGAGCGCGGCGCGGCGAACGGCTGCACCTGCAGCGTCGAGTTGGCGTAGTCGAGGCCGATCGCGACGACGCGCTTCGTGCCCTCCTCGACCTCGAGGCGCAGGTGCAGGCCCTCGCGGGGCAGCACCTTCACGCCGCCGAGGTCGACGTAGGGCCGCACGGGGTTCGCCTCGGACTCGTCGAACGGACCGGCGGTGGCCCGGTCCTCGGGTGCGGACTTGGGCTGGTCGACGGGGACGTCGTCGACGTTCTCGATGTCGCTCACGCGTTCACTCCTGACTTGTGCTCCCCGAATCCCGTGGAGCCGAATCCCCCCTCGCCGCGCAGACTCCCGGGGAGCCGCTCGACCTCGACGAACCGCGCCCGGCTGACCGGCATGACGACGAGTTGGGCGATGCGGTCGCCGGCCTCGATCGCGTAGGCCTCGCGGGCGTCGGTGTTGAGCAGTGCGACCCTGATCTCGCCGCGGTATCCGGCATCGACGGTGCCCGGCGCGTTCACGATCGTGAGGCCGTGCTTGAACGCGAGCCCCGACCGCGGGACGACGAATGCCACGTACCCGTCGGGGAGCGCGATCGCGACGCCCGTGCCGACCGTGGCACGCTCGCCGGGGCCCAGCACGACGGACTCGGAGGCATGGAGGTCGGCGCCCGCATCGCCCGGATGGGCGTACGACGGGACGCGATCGGCCGTGATCAGCACATCGACGGAATCGGTCACTGTTCGAGGGTAGTGCAGAAGTCTGGTCTGATAGTTCCATGCCCGACTACCGCGAGAAGCTGTGGCCGTCGCCGTGGATCTACCTCGCGACGCTCCTGCTCGTCCCCGCGAGCATCCTCGTGCTCGCCCCCGTCTCGCTGCCGGCCGGCATCGTGACCGGCATCGTCCTCTACGTCGCGGCGGTGGGCTCGCTCACGCTCACGGCGCCGGTCATCGAGGTGCGCGATCGGATGCTGCGGGCCGGCCGAGCGCAGATCTCCCTCGATCACACGGGCGAGGCGGTCGCCGCGTTCGACGCGGCCGCGCGCATCGAGCGCGGCACGGGACTCGACGCGCGCGCGTACCTGGTGATCCGCGGATGGGTGCACCCGGTCGTGCGCGTGCCCATCACGGATCCCGCGGATCCGGCGCCGTACTGGCTGCTGTCGAGCCGTCGACCCAAAGAACTGGCCGCCGTGATCAACGGATCACGACGGCCTGAGCGCGGGGAGGGCACGACCTAGGAGGCGCACTCCATGCAGATCGGACCGAGCTTGGTCTCGTGGTCGATCTGCGAGCGGTGCTTCACGAGGAAGCAGTTCACGCACGTGAACTCATCGGCCTGCGGGGGCAGCACCACGACGTCGAGCTCGACGTCGGAGAGGTCGGCTCCGGGCAGGTCGAAGCCGCCGGGGTTGTCGGCGTCTTCGACGTCCACCACACCCGACATCTTGTCGGGGACGCGCTCCTTCAGGGCCTCGATCGACTCGGAGTCGTCTTCGGTCTTGCGCGGTGCGTCGTAATCCGTTGCCATTCCCATCCATTTCCTCATCGCCGAAGATTCGGCGGCGATAGTCTGCATCAAATCGGTGGCGTAAGCAAACCACTTGCGTCCCGCTTGCACGGCTGTGCGGACCGGCTACCTCGTCAACTTCCGGCGCGCCCGTGCTATTCCCGAACGCACCCCTTCGCCCGTGGCATCCTTGGGCGGAGACGAAGGCACGGAAGGGCTTGTCGCGATGCAGGAACTGAAGGTAATCGGAGTCGAGAACGGCGCGCTGCTCGCCGCCTCCGACGATGGGGCACGCTTCCGGATCGAGATCGACGAGGTCCTGCAGTCGCGGATCCGCCAGGCGCAGCCCGAGACGCACACCGGCCCCAAGCCCTCGCCGCGCGAGGTGCAGTCGCTCATCCGCTCCGGGCTCTCCGCCGACGACGTGGCGCAGGTCACCGGGGCATCCGTCGACTACGTCCGCCGCTTCGAGGGCCCGGTCCTCGCCGAGCGCGAGCACGTGGTGACCTCCGCACTGGCCGTTCCGGTGCACGTCACGGTCGAGGTCGACCCCAACGACGACCCGCCCACGTTCGGCGGCGTCATCCGCGACCGCCTGGCGAAGCTGGGCGCGCACGGCGAACGCTGGGCGAGCTGGAAGGACGAGGAGCGCGGCTGGATCGTCAAGCTCGAGTTCACGGCCGACGCGATCGACCACGACGCGCGCTGGGGCTTCGAGCCCCGCAAGCAGTCGCTGCACCCGATGAACGGCGAGGCGACGACGCTCTCGCAGCAGGGCGAGCTGAAGGGGGGCCTCATCCCCCGGCTCCGCGCCGTCGCACCCGAGGCCGACGAGTCGCGCTTCGACAGCGGCGCCTTCACGTTCGACGAGCCCGAGTTCGGCGAGCACGACACCGCGCCGCACCTCGAGCCGCTCCCCTATGCCCGCGCGACGCCCGCGACGTCGAGCCCCGCGGTCACCCGCGCCGCCATCAAGCGCGCCGACGAACCGAAGGAGTCGATGGGCGAGACCGCCGACCTGCTCGAGGCGCTCCGGCGCCGTCGCGGGGAGCGCGAGTCCGCGGCCGCCGAGCCCGAGCAGCCCCAGCTGCCCCTGCCGCTCGCGCCCGCGCCGGCCCAGGCGTCGGAAGCCCCGACGTCCCAACCGGCCGGGGCCGCACCCGAGGACAAGCCGGGCGCGGCGGCTCGGGCGCTGTGGGGCGGCGGCAAGACGGACGCGTCGAACAAGCCCGCGAACGTCTCGAACGGTCCGCAGCGGCCCGCCAAGAAGGGCCGCGCCTCCATGCCGAGCTGGGACGAGATCGTCTTCGGCGCGCGATCCGACGACGACCTCGCCTGATCACTCGAGCTTCCCGGACTCGCGGGCCGAGCCCGCGAGCGCCCTTCGCCAGCGACTCTCGCGGGGCGCCGAGCCCGCCTTCGAGCGACCCTGCCGCATCGCCGTGCCCGGTGCTACCATTCGAACATACGTTCGAACGCGGTGGAGGTGCGCATGCCCCGGGTGCAGGAGCTCGTCGAGGTCTGGACGAGCGACGCCGGTGAGCCTCAGCGGCTCGTGTGGCGCGCGCGGCGGTTCCGCGTGACCGACATGCCGACGGCGCTCGTCGGTCCCTGCGATTGGTGGGCGCCGTTCGCGGGCCACGACGTCTCCCCCGGCCGCGTGCCGTTGGCGATCTCGGGGTGGCGCTTCCAGGCGAGCGCCGACGACGGCGAGACGCACGTCTTCGACGTCGAGCACGACGGCGCGCACTGGCAGCTCGTGCGCGTCTACGACTGAGTCGAGCCGACGGGCCGACGGGCCGTCCGGGGCGGGCGCGAACGCCCGCGCCGCGTCGCCGGGCGACCCGAGCGGATGCCGCTACGCCGACTT
>CBFGWW010000225.1:0-5023 GCA_965652625.1 uncultured Agromyces sp. | reverse complement strand
GCTGGTGGAAGGAGGAGCGCGGCGAGAGCGTGTTCGTGGACTTCAACCAGAACGCCAAGGATCGCACCGTGGCATCCGCCTACTCGGTGCGGCCGCTGCCCGACGCCCGCGTCTCGACGCCCCTCGACTGGGACGAGGTGCCGCGTTCGCATCCCGAGCGGTTCACCGTGCCGACGGTGCTCGAGCGCTTCGCCGAGCGCGGCGACCCGCACGCGGGCATCGACGACGCCGCGGGGAGCCTCGACGCGCTGCTCGAGCTCGCCGAGGAGCTCGGCCCGGCCGAGAAGCCGCCGCGGGCCGGCGACGGATCGGGGCGGCGGCAGTCCACGATGCCGCTCATCGAGATCGCGCGGGCCAAGACGAAGCCCGAGGCGCTCGAGGGGCTCGAACGGTGGAAGTCGCGGCATCCCGACGTCGTCGCGAAGCTCGAGCCGGCCGACGTCCTCGTCGACGGCATGCGCGGATCGAGCTCGCTCTGGTACCGGATCCGGGTGAACCTGCAGCACGTGCCCGAGGGCGAGCGGCCCCCGCAGGAGCCGCTCGAGGTCGACTACGATCCGTGGGCCCGGTACCGCAACGCCGACGGAACGATCGGCTGATGCGCCGGCCCGCCCGCCCCGCCCGCGCGGGGGTGACGTCGTGAGCGATCTCGGTCCCGTGAACCCCGGGTATGCGGCCGACGTCGAGTGGCTGCGCCGCTGGCGCCTGCGCCCCGAGGGCGATCCGAAGACCACGGCGTCCAGTCTCCTCATCCGCGCCCGCACCGAGGACGGCGATCCGGTCGTGCTGAAGGTCGCCCACTCCGAGGAGGAGGCGCGCGGCTCGGAGCTGCTCGCGGCGCTCGACGGCCACGGCGTGGCCCGCGTGCTGCGTCGGGAGGGCGAGGCGACGCTCGTCGAGCGCGCGACGGGTCGCCGGAACCTCGTCCGCATGGTGCAGGCGGGACACGACGACGCGGCCACACGCATCATCTGCGAGGTCGCGAAACCCATCCACGCGGCGACGGCCGACGTGCTCGCATCGGCGTCGCCGCCCGAGCTCATCGACCTGCCGACCTGGTTCCGCCACCTCTTCGCGTACGCCGACGACTTCGGCGCCTTCCACCGTCGCGGCGCCGACATCGCCCACGAACTGCTCGACGATCCGCGCGACGAGACCGTGCTGCACGGCGACCTGCATCACGGCAACGTGCTCGACTTCGGCGAGCGCGGCTGGCTGGCGATCGACCCCAAGGGGCTGCTCGGCGAGGCCGCGTTCGACGCGTGCAACGTGCTCACGAACCCGTCGCACGAGCGCGCGCTCGCACCCGGGCGGCTCGAGCGGCAGTTCGCCGTGGTGCTCGCGACCACGGGGATCCCGCCGGAGCGGATGGCGCGCTGGTTCGTCGCGTGGTGCGCGCTCTCGTCGACGTGGTTCGCGCTCGACGACGACCCCGGGCTTGCGGCGTCGGCGACGACGCTGGGCGAGCGGGCGCTCGGGCTCGTGTCCTCCTAGCGAGGCACCCCGGATGCCGCGGCCGCGGTCAGCCCGTGATCGAGACCGGAGCGGAGGCCGCCCAGTCGCGGACGAGGTCCTCGGGAACGGTGACGCCCGTGCCCGGGGCATCCGGCACCCGCAGCTGGCCGCGGTGCTCGCCGTCGCCGAGCACGAACGGCTCGGTGAGGTCTTCGGCGAAGTAGCGGCCCGATGCCGACGTGTCGCCCGGCAGGGTGAAGCCGGGCAGCGCGGCGAGCGCGACGTTCGCCGCGCGGCCGACCCCCGTCTCGAGCATGCCGCCGCACCACACGGGCACGTCGAGCGCGCGGCACGCGTCGTGCACGCGCAGCGCCTCGAGGTAGCCGCCCATGCGACCGGGCTTGATGTTCACGATGGACGTCGCCCCGCGGTCGATCGCGTCGACGGCGGTGGTCGTGTCGACGATCGACTCGTCGAGGCAGACGGGCGTCTCGCACGCCTCGGCGAGGCGCACGTGCGTGGCGATGTCCTCCTCGGCGAACGGCTGCTCGATGAGCAGCAGGTCGAACGCGTCGAGCTTCGCGAGCAGCGGGATGTCGTCGGCCGTGTACGCGGTGTTCGCGTCGACCTGCAGCAGCCCCTTCGGCCCGAGCTCCTCGCGCACGGCACCGGTCGGCACGAGGTCCCAGCCGGGCTTGATCTTCAGCTTGATGCGGCGGTAGCCCTCCTCGACGTAGCCCATGACCTCGTCCATGAGCTCCTCGAGCGTCGGCGCGATGCCCACCGAGACGCCGCAGTCGACCCATTCGCGCTCTGCGCCGAAGAACGCGCCCATCGACCGGCCCTGCGCGCGCAGCTCCGCGTCGAGCACCGCGGCTTCGAGGGCTCCCTTCGCCATGCGGTGTCCGGCGACGAACGCGAGCGACGGCGCCACGGATGCCGCGAGCGGCACGGATGCCCCGCGCGAGCCCGGTCCCTCCGCAGCGGGGCCGCCCGCGGCATCCGTCGCCCTGCGGTGCTCGTCGACGTGACGGCCATGGCCCGCGATGAGCGCGGGTCCGAGGTAGCGCTCGATGACGGATGCCGCGCCGTCGACGTACTCGCCCGAGTAGAACGGGTCGCGGCCGGCCACGCACTCGCCCCAGCCCTCGCCGGCGTCGGTCAGCGCGCGCACGAGCAGGACCTCGCGCACGGTCTCACGTCCGAACGACGTCTCGAACGGTCGCACGAGCGGCACCTCGATGCGGTGCAGCTCGATGCGCTCGATCGTCGGCACGGTGTTCACGGCGTTCATCAGGCCTCCCGGTCGGGGTCGTCGTGGGTGAGGACGTAGTCGCCCGCGGCATCGAGCTCGACGCGCAGGGTCGGGTCGAGCTCGAGCGCGGCGAACACCTCGCGCGACGCCTCGCGGAGGCGGGCCGACGCCTCGGGATCCGCCACGCGCACGTGCTCGTAGTCGGCGACGAGCGCGAGGTGCCCCTCGGCCCGCCACTCGGGCACCGGGCCGCGCGCGAGCGCCCGTCGCGTGCGGGGCGAGTCGAGGCGCCAGCGCACCTCGAACCGGTCGCTGCGGTCGGCGCCCGTGATCTCGTCGTCGAGCTCGCCGTAGAAGTCGGGCAGGAACGCGATCACCTCGGCACCGAGCCGCACGAGGTTCATGCGGGCGTTGCGACGGATCAGCGGATCGTACGTCCACCGCACCTCGTCGACGCCGTGCGCGAGGCAGATCGCGCGCTGCCGGAGCTTCAGCGCGAGACCGATGCCGCGGCCCCGCGCCGCCGGGTCGACCGCGTTCATGTGCGAGTGGATGTGGAGGCCGTCGTTCCAGCCGAGGAAGCCGAGGACGGCGCCGAGCGGGAGGTCGGGCGCGGCAGCGTCGTCGGGGGCGGCGTCGTCGGGGCCGGCAGCGTCGGCGGGGGCGCCGTCGTCGTCGGGCACGGCCACCAGCACGGTGGCGCCCGCGTGCTCGATGGCCTGGATCATCGCGTGGTCGGGTCCGCGTCCGACGCCCCAGGTGGACTCGAACCGGGCGAGCACGCCGCCGATCTCGTCGGGGCGGGCGGCACGCGTGCGCAGGCCGGCACGTGCGTCCGCGGCATCCGCCATGGCCTCGGCGTCGGCGACCACCGACGCCGGAAGCCGCGGCGAGTCGATCACGCGAGCCGGTCCTGCATGCCCCAGGGCTGGCCGTAGCCGCCCTCGAGCTCGTTGCGGGCCATCAGGTCGAGGAACGGCTGCGCGTCGAACGCCTCGGGGCCGAGCACGCCACGGCCCGACCAGGTGCCGTCCGCGAGGAGCTCGAGCGCGATGACGGGGTTCAGGGCGGTCTGCCAGACCACGCACTGGGCGTCGTACTCGGCCATCGTCCACTCGTTGTCGGACACGTGGTACAGGTAGACCTCGCGCGGCGCACCGTCGGTGCCGGTGCCGGTGACCCACAGGCCGGCGCAGGTCTTCCCGGTCATCCGGGGCCCGATCGTGGCCGGGTCGGGCAGTGCGGCGGCGACCACGTCGCGGGGAGCGACCTCGACGGGGCCGCTCGCGCTGCGCACCCTGACGGGTGTCGTGGAGTCGAGCCCGAGCAGGTGCAGGGTCCGCAGCACGTTGATGAACTCGTCGCCCAGGCCGTACTTGAACGTGACCCGCTTCGCGTCCACCCACCGCGGCATCAGGAGCACCTCCTCGTGCTCCACGTTCACGCACTCGACCGGGCCGATGCCCTCGGGGAACTCGAACACCTCGGGCTCCGAGAACGGCGGGGTGGTGAACCAGCCGCGATCCTCCTCCCACACCACGGGCGGGTTGAGGCACTCCTCGATGGTGGTCCAGATCGAGAACGACGGCGCGAAGATCTCGTTGCCCTCGTCGTCGCGCACCACGAGGTTCGCGCCGTCGCGCGTGCCGAGCTCGTCGATCTCGCGGAACAGGTGGTCGGCGGCGTACCGGGCGAACACGTCGCTGAGCCCGGGCTCGACGCCCATGCCCACGAGCGCGAGCCGACCCGCCTCCTCCCAGTCGCCGGCCTGCGCGAACTGATCGTCGCCGAGCTTCACGCCGGTCTCGCGGTAGGGGTCGGTCGGATGCGGCTCGGACAGGCTCATCGCCATGTCGAGGTAGTCCGCGCCGGCGGCCAGCGCCCCGGCGAAGATCGACGGCACGAACTTCGGCTCCACCGCGTTCATCACGTGCGTCGCGCCGTGCTCACGGGCGACGGATGCCACGACCTCGGGATCGGACGCGTCGATCCGTGCGGTGGCGAACCGCGCCGCGACGTCGTCGCCGTGCCGCTGCCGGATCCAGTCGACCGTGCGCTGCGCCCGGGACTCGTCGTAGTCGCTCACCACGAGCAGCTCGAAGAACGACCGACGAGCCGCGATCTTCGCGATCGCATCACCCACGCCACCAGCACCGACCAGCAGGATCCGCATGCTCCGACGCTATCGCTCGCCCCGTCGACCCGTCGATGCCGGGCCGTCCGGCATCCGGGACGCGCCCTACGGAACGTCCCACGCTGGGCGGCGGGGACGGGGTCGGGCCGAGGTCGGCCTGACGGATGCCGCGGGCGCGC
>CBFGWW010000224.1:0-5031 GCA_965652625.1 uncultured Agromyces sp. | reverse complement strand
GACGCGGGGGTCCCGGGTGGAGAACAGCCCCACCGCGCCCGCCCCGGCGCTGGGCCGGTAGGGGCCGGGGCGGCCGTCGCGCGCGCGCGTCCCGGCCGCCCGCCCAGTCCGCCGAAGCCGGTGGAGAGCCCCCACCAGTAGACCGCCGCGATCGTGCACCACGCGAGCCCGACGAAGACGGTGTCGCGAGCGCGCCAGCGGCTGAGCGTGCGCTCGGTGCGCGTGGGGTGGGCGCCGAACGCCCGCGCGTCCATCGCGAGCGCGACGCGCTCGGCATGGCGGATCGCGCCGGCGAGCAGCGGGATCGCGACCGCGAGCGTGCGCCGCACGGCGGCGACCGGGCCGCGCCCGTGGTCGAGCCCGCGCACCCGCTGCGCGGCGCGGATGACCTCGAGCTCATGCCCGAACCGCGGCACGAAGCGCAGCGCCGCGAGTGCGGTGTACCCGATCCGGTAGGGCACGCGAAGGTTCTGCACGAGGGCGCGCACGAGCTCGGGACCCGTCGTCGTGAGCCCGGCGATGAGGCTCAGCACGAGCAGGGCCGCGATGCGCAGCGCGGTGGCGAGCCCGACGAGGTACGCGGCGAGCGTGAACTGCCAGGCGCCGACCTCGACGAGCACCACGGATGCCCCGGGCCTCCCGGCCTCGATCCGGCTCGGGTCCACCCACACGCCGAACGTCACGGCGAGCACCGCGACGAGCACGGGGACGCCGACGAGGAGCAGGACGACGGCGCGCGCCCGCAACCGCGCGCCGACGAGGAGCAGCGCGAGCGAGAGCAGGATGAGGACGGTCGGGATCGCGAGTCCACGGGTGACGATCAGCGCGAGCATGGCGGGGAGCGGCGCGGCGAGCTTCGCGAGCGGGTTCAGCGCGTGGAGGAACCGGCCCCTCGGCGCCGGGCGCTCGGCGAACGGGTCGACCGCGGGGTTCGCGACGCCCAGGTCGCCAACGTCGACGGCGCGGTGGCCGTCGGTGTTCCCCACGCCGGATGCCTGCGCCGGCGCCTGCGCCTGGCGGGCCTCGGCGGCAGTCACGAGGTGCCCTCCGGCGAGCCCACGGGCGACGGCAGCTGCGACATCCGCGTGACCGCGTGCCACTCGGGATGCCGCGCCAGCCCTCGGGTCGCCCGGGCGAGCGGGGGATGGCGCAGCCCCGCCTCGTCGATGAGCGGACCGGCGAGCACCTCGGCGGTCGGACCGGCGCCGAGCAGGCGCCCGTCGGCCATGACGGCGACGCGCGTCGCGTAGTCGGCGACCAGCTGCAGGTCGTGCGTCACGACGAGCACGGTGGTGCCCTCCTCGTGCAGGGCGCGCAGCACGTCGAGGAGTTCCGTCGCCCGCTCGCGATCCTGCCCGAACGTCGGCTCGTCGAGCGCGAGGACGGGCGCGCCCGCGATGAGGGCGGTGCCCACCGAGAGCCGGCGCTTCTGCCCGCCCGAGAGGAGGAACGGATGCTGCGTGCGGAGGTCGCCGAGGCCGAACCGCTCGAGCATGCGCGTCACCTCGGCGGCGCGCTCGGCCTCGGGCACGCCCTGCGCGCGCAGGCTCGTGGCGAGCTCCTCCTCGGCCGAGGTCGCGACGAACTGGTGCTCGGGGTTCTGGAAGACGAAGCCGATGCGGCGGCTGCGCTCGCGGGAGTCGGCGCGCTGCGGGTCGAGGCCGAGCACGTCGACGGTGCCGGATGACGCGGGGATGACCCCTGCGACGGCCTGCAGCAGGCTCGTCTTGCCGGCGCCGTTCGTGCCGACGACGGCGAGGAACTCGCCGGCCGCCACGTCGAGGTCGACGTCGTGCACCACGACCGGGCCGCGGCGTCCACCGCGGCGCACGGAGAGCCCGCGGATGCGGATGGCGGGAGCGGCGGCAGCGGTCGAGTCGGCCGCTGGCGCAGCGGCAGCCGCCGCCGTCGCCGCCTCGACCCGGGGCGCGGGCAGCTCCTCGCGGGCGTCGAGCGCGGCCGCGAGCTCCGCGGGCGTGAGCGGCAGCGGCTCGAGCAGGACGCCGGCGGCGCGGAGTCGCAGCGCCGCGAGCGTGGAGACCGGAAGCCACACGCCGAGTCGCAGCAGCTCGTCGACGTGGTCGCGGAGCACCTCGCGCACGGGTCCGTCGAAGACCACGCGACCCTCGGCATCGAGCACGACCGCGCGGTCGACGAGGTCGACGGCGGCGTCGAGGTTGTGCTCGACGAGCACGATCGCGTGGTCGCGCGTCGACGCGAGCTCGCGCAGCACGGCGTAGACCTCGTCGATGCCGGCGGGGTCGAGGTTGGCGGTCGGCTCGTCGAGCACCAGCACGGGTGCGGCCATGGCCAACGCACAGGCGATCGCCAGGCGCTGCCGTCCGCCGCCCGAGAGCCGATCGGGGTTGTCGGCCCGCCGCTCCCAGAGGCCGACGAGCTTGAGGGCCCGCTCGGCGCGAGCGAGCACCTCGTCGGCGGGCACGAGCTGGTTCTCGGGGCCGAAGCAGACCTCGTCGAGGAGCGTGCCCGTGACCACCTGCGCGTCGGGGTCCTGGAAGACCATCGCGACGTGCGCGCTGAGCACGCCGACGGGGTGCTCGCGGCTGTCGAGCCCGGCGATCGAGACCGTGCCGTCGAGCTCGGCGGGCACGGCGTGGGGCACGAGGCCGTCGAGCGCGAGCGCGAGCGTGGACTTGCCGCAGCCCGAGGGTCCGAGCACGAGCACGACCTCGCCGGGCCGCACCGCGAGGCTCACGCCGTCGGGCGTCGCACGGGTCGCGCCGTCGTGGCGGATGCGCACGGCATCGAGCTCGAGCAGGGGAGCGGTCATCGGGAGTCCCGGTCGTGCCGGCTGCCGCCGACGGGCGAAGCGTCGCCGAGGTATCGGCTGAGGTCAGCCTAACCTCTCCCGTTCGGGCGGGGCGAGGCGCGGCATCCGCCCGCCCCACCGCGCCCCGACGGATGCCTCAGCCGACCGGTGTCTCGAGCCGCAGCGAGGCGGCGATGACGGATGCCTCGAGCTCGGCCTCGATGAGGTCGAACGTGTCGTACTCGCGGATCCGTGCCGCCATCGCGCGGGCGCGGTCGCGGTAGGTGCGGTCGGCGAGCACCTCGTCGACGGCCTTCGCGACGGCGCCGGCGGTGGGCGTGCCGGTGCGGAGGTTCACGCCGACGCCCGCCCACTGCACGCGCATCGAGACCTCGGGCTTGTCCTCGGTGTCGCCCGCGGCGACGATGGGCACGCCGTGGCTCAAGGCGTACTGCGTGCCGCCGAAGCCTGCGTTCGTGACGAAGACGTCGGTCTTCGGCAGGAGGAGGTCGTACGGGAGGAACTCCGCCGCGCGGGCGTTGCCCGGCAGCTCGCCGAGCTCCGCGACCGGACGGCCGCCGGTCGCGACGACCACGAGCACGTCGCGGTCGGCGAGCGCGTCGAGCGTCGGGCGCACGAGCCGGTCGAAGTCCTTGTTGTCGATCGTGCCCTGCGTGACGTGCACGACCGGGCGGTCGCCGTCGAGCTCGTCCCACCACGACGGCAGGGCCGGGTCGGCGGGCGCGGGCGGCAGCACCGTGCCGACGAAGCGCACGTTCGGGCTGAGGTCGCTGCGGGGGTACTCGAACTCGGCGGGCGAGAGCTGCAGGTAGCGGTCGCACTTGCGGGTCGAGTCGAACACGAAGGTGTCGAGGCCGGGGCGGCCGAGGTCGCGCATGACCTGCTGGGCGAGCGCCTGCGTCTTGCGGAAGATCACCTTCGTCACGAGCCCGTTGAGCACCCGATTGCGCAGGCGGCCGAACGCGCCCGGCTTCGGTGCGAGGCCGAGTCCGGCCGGCGCGGTGTCGACGCTGAGCTGCACGAGTGGGATCACGCCGACGCCGAGGATGGGCGGCCGCGAGGCGGGGTCGTCGAGCAGCAGCGGCACGATGCCGGCGAACGCGCCCTCGGCGAGGATCGCGTCGGGGGCGAGCTCCGCGATGGCCTCCTCGACCGCGCGGAACTGGTCGGGCACGGGCCGCACGAACATGGTCTGCACGTCGTACTCGAGCTTCGCGATGCCGCGGTGGCGGTCGCGCTCGGGCAGGAGGTCCTGCATGACGCGGTCGTCGTAGTCGGCGATGCCGACGAGCGGGCGGTGGTCGGCGCCCGCGGCGAGCACGGTCTCGCGGAACCGCGAGCCGGTGAGCACGGTGACGTCGTGGCCGCGGCCGACGAGGTCGCGGGCGATGGCGATCATGGGCGCCACGTGGCCCTGGATGGGGCTGGCGCAGAGGAGGTAGGTGGACATGAGCAGCGAAGCTATCCAGCGCTGTGAGCCCGCGACAAGCGATTCCGGCCGGTTTCGGGGCTGGCCCCGTCGGGTTTCAGGGTTGGCACCGAGCTGTGGGTTCGCTGGGGCTCGCCGAGCGGCCCCGAAACCGGGAATGCCCCGGTCAGCCTCGATGTTGTACCAATGTCCGGACGTGGAGCCACTACGTCGGAGCGGCGTGGGAGGACCACGCCGGAAGGAGGAGAACGTGGGCATCAGCTACGTCGAGTTCGAGGACGAGAACGGGGTGCTTCGGCGTTACCGCAAGCACGTGAACGGTCGCGGCCTCGTCGCAACGACCGCGAAGGTGGACCCCACTGCGTTCGTGGACCCGACGGCCTACGTCGACCCGGGCGCCGAGGTGCAGCGCAACGCGAACGTCGGCCCGGGCGGCTGGGTCGATCGCGACGCCATCGTCGCCGAGCGCGCCGTGATCGGCGTGCGCGCGCACGTCGGACGTCGCGCCGTCGTGGGCCGCAACGCGGTCATCGGTCCCTACGCCGAGATCGGCGCCGACGCACGTGTGCAGAACGGTGCGCGGGTGCCGCGCGAGGCGACCATCGCCGAGGGCGCGGAGTTCCGCGCATCGAGCGACGACCTGCGCCGGCTCGGCCTCGCGGCCTGATCCGCAACCAGACGACACGGATGCCCCGGGGTGCACAGCCCCGGGGCATCCGCATTCGTTCGTCGAGTAGCGCCGCCGCAGGCGACGCGTATCGAGACGCCAGTGCCGATCGGGGAGCGTCTCGATACGCGGCCGGCTTCGCCG
>CBFGWW010000223.1:0-5124 GCA_965652625.1 uncultured Agromyces sp. | reverse complement strand
TGATGCATCCGTTATGAAAGTTACACTTGTGAGCGCTCACAAGTGAGCGCTAACATCGCGAGTGCCGCCAGAATGGACTGGCGACCCGGCGCACCAGGAACGCAGCAACGCAGGCTTCGCCGGCACCACTGAACAAGGAGGTTCACGCTGATGAAGAAGCTCATCGGAATCGCCGCAGCGGGCGCGATGCTCGTCGCGCTGGCCGGCTGCGCAGGCGGTGGCGGCGGTGCCGCGGCCGAGGGTCCCAAGCCCCTCGACGAGCTCGTCGTCGGATTCGCACAGGTCGGCGCCGAGAGCGGTTGGCGCACCGCCAACACCAAGGACATCCAGGCCTCGTTCGAGGAGGCCGGCATCGAGCTCAAGTTCTCCGACGCGCAGCAGAAGCAGGAGAACCAGATCAAGGCGATCCGGTCCTACATCCAGCAGGGCGTCGACTACATCGCGTTCTCGCCCGTCGTCGAGACCGGCTGGGACGCGGTGCTCAACGAGGCGAAGGCCGCCGGCATCCCCGTGGTGCTCACCGACCGCGCCGTCGACAGCAAGGACACGTCGCTCTACGTCTCGTTCCTCGGCTCCGACTTCATCGAGGAGGGCAAGAAGGCCGGCCTCTGGGTGCTCGACGAGTACAAGGACACGACCGAGCCCGTCAACATCGTGCAGCTCGAGGGCACCACGGGCGCCGCGCCCGCGATCGACCGGGCCGAGGGCTTCGCCGACGTGATCCGGCAGAACCCGAACCTCGAGGTCGTGGCGAGCCAGACCGGCGACTTCACGCGCGCCGGCGGCAAGCAGGTCATGGAGGCGATGCTGAAGTCCAACCCCGACATCGACCTGGTCTACGCGCACAACGACGACATGGGCCTCGGCGCCATCGAGGCGATCGAAGCCGCGGGTCTCGTTCCCGGCCAGGACATCAAGATCGTCACGGTCGACGCGGTGAAGGACGGCATGCAGGCGCTCGCCGACGGCAAGATCAACTTCATCGTGGAGTGCTCGCCGCTGCTCGGCAAGCAGCTCGTCGAGATCATCACGACCCTGAACGACGGGGGCTCGGTGGAACCGCGCATCATCACCGAGGAGACGACGTTCAACCAGGAGCAGGCGATCGAGGCGCTGCCCGACCGCCAGTACTGAGCCCGACGCGGGCGGATGCCGCGGCATCCGCCCGCCCGGACCGGCGGGTGCGCGGCGACCGTGCCGCACACCCGCCATGCCCTACCCTCGACCAACGGCATCGCACGAGCGGATGCCGCGACCACCCTCGATGGAGAGACTCGTGACCCAGGCATCCGCTGTCGCGCCGGTCGTCGAGATGCGCGACATCTCGATCTCATTCCCCGGCGTCAAGGCGCTCGACGGCGTCGACTTCCGCATGTTCCCCGGCGAGGTGCACTCGCTCATGGGCGAGAACGGCGCGGGCAAGTCGACCCTGATCAAGGCGCTGACGGGCGTGTACGGCATCGACGCCGGCACCATCACGCTCGCGGGCGACGACGTGTCGTTCAGCGGGCCGGCGCAGGCGCAGGCCGCGGGGATCTCCACCGTGTACCAGGAGGTCAACCTCCTGCCCAACCTGTCGGTGGCCGAGAACATCATGCTCGGCCGCGAGCCGCGCCGGTTCGGCTCGATCGACTGGCGGGCCATGCGGCGCCGGGCCGCGGTGCTGCTCGAGAGCCTCAACCTCGAGATCGACCCCGGATCGCTGCTCGGCGACCACTCGCTCGCGGTGCAGCAGCTCGTCGCGATCGCCCGCGCGATCGACGTGCAGGCCAAGGTCCTCATCCTCGACGAGCCGACGTCGTCGCTCGATGCCGACGAGGTCGCCGAGCTCTTCCGCGTCATCCGCTCGCTCAAGGAGCAGGGCGTCGCGATCCTCTTCGTCTCGCACTTCCTCGACCAGGTCTACGAGATCTGCGACCGCCTCACGGTGCTGCGCAACGGCAAGCTCGTGGGGGAGTACCTCACCGAGGAGCTGCTGCGCATCGACCTCGTGCAGAAGATGATCGGCAAGGAGCTCACCGCCCTCGACGACCTCGAGCAGCGCGCGCGGGCGTCCTTCGCCGACGAATCGGATGCCGCGACCTTCGTGAGCGCCGAGGGCCTCGGCCGGCGCGGCGCCATCCACCCGGCCGACCTGCCGATCGCCGCGGGCGAGGTCGTCGGCCTCGCGGGACTGCTCGGATCCGGACGCACGGAGTTCGCGCGCCTGCTCGGCGGCATCGACCGCGCCGACCAGGGCGAGCTCGAGATCCGCGGCAAGGCCACCAAGCTCCGCACACCGCGCCAGGCGATCTCGCACCGCATCGCGTACTCGTCCGAGAACCGCCGCGACGAGGGGATCGTGGGCGAGCTCACGGTGCGCGACAACATCGTGCTCGCGCTGCAGGCCGACCGCGGGTGGTTCCGTCCGATCCCGAAGAAGCGGCAGGACGAGCTCACCCAGAGCTACATCCAGGCGCTCAACATCCGCCCCGACAACCCCGACGCGCTCGTGCGCAACCTGTCGGGCGGCAACCAGCAGAAGGTGCTGCTCGCCCGCTGGCTCGCGATCGCGCCGCACCTGCTCATCCTCGACGAGCCCACACGCGGCATCGACATCGGGGCGAAGGCCGAGATCCAGAAGCTCGTGTTCAACCTCGCCGAGAACGGCATGAGCGTGCTCTTCATCTCGGCCGAGCTCGAGGAGGTGCTGCGGCTCAGCCACCGCATCGTCGTGCTCCGCGACCGGCACGTGGTCGCCGACCTCGAGAACGACGGCCTCACCGTCGACTCGCTGCTCGCGCTCATCGCCGACGGCTCGGTCGCCGAAGAGGGCGACGCGGGCGACGACGAGCGCGCGGATGCCGCGCAGCTCGAGCCCGCGGCATCCGTCACCGCACGCCCCGCCGAACCCACCGAACCCATTACCGACCCCGCCCAGGGAGGCGACCGATGAGCGCCCTGCTCGCCCGGCTCGTCGCGCACCGGCTCTTCTGGCCGATCGTGATGCTGCTCGTCCTGTTCGCGATCAACCTCGTCGCGTTCCCCGGCTTCTTCACCGTCACCGTGCGCGAGGGGCACCTGTTCGGGAGCCTCATCGACATCCTGCGCAACGGCGCGCCGACGCTCATCATCGCGGTCGGCATGACCCTCGTCATCGCCACGCGGGGCATCGACCTCTCGGTCGGTGCGGTCGCCGCCATCTCGGGCGCGGTCGCGTGCTCGATCATCCTCGGGTCGCCCGAGCCGGCGAGCCCCGCGACCGTCGCCGTCGCCGTGGCCGTCGCGCTCCTCATCTCGCTCGTGCTCGGCGTGTGGAACGGCTTCCTCGTGGCGGTGCTCGGCATCCAGCCGATCATCGCGACGCTCATCCTCATGACCGCGGGCCGCGGCGTCGCGATGCTCATCACCGAGGGCCAGATCATCACGGTGAACAGCCCGCCGTTCAAGGCGCTCGGATCGGGCTTCTGGTTCGGCATCCCGATCGCCGTCATCATCGCGGCCGTCGTGTTCGGCGCCGCGGCGCTCATCACGCGGCGCACGGCGCTCGGCATGTTCATCGAGTCCGTCGGCATCAACCCCGAGGCCAGCCGCCAGGCGGGCGTGCGCGCTCGAGGGCTGCTCTTCGCCGTCTACACGTTCTGCGCCTTCTGTGCGGCGATCGCGGGCCTCATCCTCACCGCCAACACCGCCGCTGCCGACGCGAACAACACGGGCCTGTTCATCGAGCTCGACGCGATCCTCGCCGTGGTCATCGGCGGCACGTCGCTCGCCGGCGGACGGTACTCGCTCCTCGGCACGCTCGTGGGGGCGCTCGTCATCCAGACGCTCGTGACCACGGTGTACACCGTCGGCATCCCGCCGATCGCGACCATGGTGTTCAAGGCCGCGGTCGTGACCGTCGTGTGCCTCCTGCAGTCGCCCACCACCGCCGAGGCGCTGAGCGGGTTCCGACGACGACTGGCCGTTCGGGCCGGAAAGGGGGCCGCCGCATCATGACGAAGCTCCTCGACGCCCCCGCCCGCCCCGGCCGTGCCGGGCGCCCCACCGGCCCCGGCCGGCCCGGTCCCTCGCGCCGCAGCATCGGCAGCGGCATCCGTGCCCTGCTCACCAGCCCGAAGTACGGACCCGTCACCGTGACGGCCGTGCTGTTCCTCGCGATCTTCGTGATCGGCGGCGTGCGCTACCGCGGGTTCTTCTCGGGGCAGGTGTTCCTCAACCTGCTCGTCGACAACGCCTACCTGATCGTGCTCGCGGTGGGCATGACCTTCGTGATCCTCACGGGCGGGATCGACCTGTCGGTCGGCGCGGTCGTGGCGCTCAGCGGCATGATCGCCGCCAGCCTGCTGCAGACCGGGTGGTCGCCGTGGACGGTGATCCCGCTGATCCTCGTGCTCACGAGCGTGCTCGGCCTGCTCGTCGGACTCATGATCCACGTGTTCAAGGTGCAGCCCTTCATCGCGACACTCGCCGCGATGTTCCTCTCCCGTGGGCTCTGCTACGTGATCAGCCAGAGCTCGATCTCGATCACCGACGAGACGTTCGTGCAGCTCGCCGTGGCACGCATCCCGCTCGGCGGCGGCATGTCGATCACGCCGAGCGTCATCATCGCCCTCGTCGTGGTGGCGATCGCGGTGTGGGTGCTGCACGCCACCCGCTTCGGCCGCACGGTCTACGCGATCGGCGGCGGCGAGCAGAGCGGCCTGCTCATGGGCCTGCCCGTGGCGCGCACCAAGGTGCTCGTCTACGTCGTCTCGGGGTTCTGCTCGGGCCTGGCCGGCGTGCTGTTCACCTTCTACACGCTGTCGGGGTATCCGCTCACCGCCATCGGCACCGAGCTCGACGCGATCGCCGCGGTCGTGATCGGCGGCACGCTGCTCACGGGCGGCTACGGCTTCGTGCTCGGCTCGGTGCTCGGGGTGCTGGTGCTCGGCGTCATCCAGACGATCATCACGTTCGAGGGCACGCTCTCGTCGTGGTGGACGAAGATCTTCATCGGCGCGCTGCTGCTCGTGTTCATCATCCTGCAGCGGGTGCTCACGGCGAGGCGGCGCTGAGGGGGCGCGCAGGCCCGCGGGGCCGCTTCGCCTCGGCGGGGCCGAGCCGGGCGGGGCCGTCCCGGGCAGGATAATCGACGAGACGGAT
>CBFGWW010000222.1:0-5131 GCA_965652625.1 uncultured Agromyces sp. | reverse complement strand
CGCCGACGGTCGCGCGGCAGCGCGCGTCGACGTTGCGGATCTCGCCCGAGGGCAGGCGCAGCTGCGCGTAGGGGCCGTCCTTCGCCACGAGGCGGACGGCGGCACCGGCCGAACGCGCCATCTTCGCGCCGCCGCCGGGGCGGAGCTCGATGGCGTGGACGACCGTACCCGTGGGGATGTTGCGCAGCGGCAGGTTGTTGCCGGGCTTGATGTCGGCGTTGGGACCCGACTCGATCGGGTCGCCCTGCTGCAGCTTGTTCGGCGCGAGGATGTAGCGCTTGGTGCCGTCCACGAAGTGCAGCAGCGCGATGCGCGCGGTGCGGTTCGGGTCGTACTCGATGTGCGCGACCTTGGCGGGCACGCCGTCCTTGTCGTTGCGACGGAAGTCGATCACGCGGTACTGGCGCTTGTGGCCACCACCGATGTGACGCGTCGTGATGCGGCCCTGGTTGTTGCGGCCACCGGTCTTGGACAGCGGGCGGAGCAGCGACTTCTCGGGCGTCGAGCGCGTGATCTCCGCGAAGTCGGCGACCGACGAACCGCGACGACCCGGGGTCGTGGGCTTGTACTTACGAATAGCCATGTTTCTCTATGCTCCTCAGCCGACAGCCGTGAAGATGTCGATGGAACCGGACTTGAGGGTGACGATCGCGCGCTTGGTGTCCTTGCGCTTGCCGATGCCGAACCGGGTGCGGCGGGTCTTGCCCTGGCGGTTCAGGGTGTTGATCGACGCGACCTGCACGTTGAAGATCTTCTCGATGGCGAGCTTGATCTCGGTCTTGTTCGAGCGGGGGTCCACGATGAACGTGTACTTGCCCTCGTCGATCAGGCCGTAGCTCTTCTCCGAGACGACGGGCGCGATGATGATGTCGCGCGGGTCCTTGTTGTGGGCGGCGGAACTCATGCCGAAACCTCTTCCTTCACGGCGCTGTCGGCCTTGGGCGCCTTCGCGGCGATGAACGCCTCGAGCGCGGCCGTGCTGAAGACGATGTCGTCGGCGACGAGCACGTCGTAGGCGTTGAGCTGGTCGACCGGCAGCACGTGCACGGTCTGGATGTTGCGCACCGCGCGCTCGCTGAGCTCCTCGTCGCGCGTGAGCACGACCAGGTAGTGCTTGGCGGGGGCGATGCCCTCGAGGAGCGCGATCGCGTCGCGGGTCTTCGCCACGTCGCCGGCCACGAAGCCCTCGACCGCGTGGACGCGGCCGCCGCGGGCGCGGTCGGAGAGCGCGCCGAGCAGGGCGGCGGCGATCATCTTCTTGGGGGTGCGCTGCGAGTAGTCGCGCGGCTGCGGGCCGTGGACGATGCCACCGCCGGTCATCTGGGGCGCGCGGATCGAGCCCTGGCGGGCGCGGCCCGTGCCCTTCTGCTTGAAGGGCTTGCGGCCGGCGCCGGAGACCTCGCCGCGGGTCTTGGTCTTGTGGGTGCCCTGGCGCGCCGCGGCGAGCTGGGCGACGACGACCTGGTGGATCAGCGGCACGTTGGTCTGCACGTCGAAGAGCTCGGCGGGGAGCTCGACCGTGCCGGACTTCTTGCCGGTGACGTCGAGGGTGTCGATGGTGTTGGTCGCGGTAGCCATGGACTACGCCCCCTTCACTGCGTTGCGGACGAACACGAGACGGCCGCGAGCACCGGGAACCGCGCCCTTGACGAGCAGCAGGCCCTTCTCGGCGTCGACGGCGTGCACGCGGAGGTTGAGGACGGTGACGCGCTCGCCACCCATGCGACCGGCCATGCGCATGCCCTTGAAGACGCGGCTGGGCGTCGAGGACGCACCGATCGAGCCGGGCTTGCGGTGGTTGCGGTGGGCACCGTGCGAGGCGGAGACGCCCTTGAAGTTGTGGCGCTTCATGACACCGGCGAAGCCCTTGCCCTTGCTCGTGCCGACGACGTCGACGAGCTGGCCGGCCTCGAAGGTGCCGTCGACCGTGAGCTCCTGGCCGAGCTCGTAGCTCGCGGCGTCAGCGGTGCGGACCTCGGCGAGGTGGCGGCGGGGGGTCACGCCTGCGGCCTTGAAGTGGCCGGCGGCGGGCTGGTTGACCTTGCGGGGGTCGATGGCGCCCGCGGCGATCTGCACGGCCTGGTAGCCGTCCTTCTCGGGGGTGCGCAGCTGGGTCACCACGTTGGGGGCGATCTCGATGACGGTGACGGGCACGAGCTTGTTGTTCTCGTCCCACACCTGGGTCATGCCGAGCTTGGTGCCGAGCAGACCCTTCACGTTCTTGGTAGCGGTGGACATCAGGTACCTCAGAGCTTGATCTCGATGTTGACGTCGGCCGGGAGGTCGAGACGCATGAGCGAGTCGACGGCCTTGGGCGTCGGGTCCACGATGTCGATGAGGCGCTTGTGGGTGCGCATCTCGAAGTGCTCGCGGCTGTCCTTGTACTTGTGGGGCGAGCGGATGACGCACACCACGTTCTTCTCCGTCGGAAGCGGCACGGGGCCGACGACCGTGGCGCCCGCGCGGGTCACCGTGTCGACGATCTTGCGCGCCGAGGTGTCGATGACCTCGTGGTCGTACGACTTCAGTCGAATGCGGATCTTCTGTCCCGCCATTGCTGACTCTCTCTCTGTCAAGGCGTCGTACCCCTTCCGAGGGCATTGGACGCCGCGTAGCACTGCTTGTATGGAGCACCACTGTTCTGCTGTCAACGGCCGTTGATCGAGCCTGTCGAAGGCACCCCGCTGCGCTGTTCGGACACAGCCGCGGTGGCCTCGACACGCTCGACCCCGAGCCACCGACCCCCGCGCTCGGGCGTGTCGCCCGCGCGAACGCACACGGGTTCCCCCGTGAGCAGTGGGTGTCGATTGTCGTGTTCTGCTGCCTGCGGCCTAACCTGACCCGGTGATCTTGCGATTCCGGTGGCTATGCACTGCCTGGCAGTGATCCGAAACGGCGCGCACGAAGGCGCCCGTTCGAAATGTTGAACCCAACGAGTTTGCCATAGCCGGGCCCCTCCGTGCAACCCGGGCGTGTCGCGCTCCACGGGTTCACAGGCTCCTGTCGGGTTGCGGATGCCGCGGGCCTCCCGGAGTGGTGGAATCGAGGGATGACGACCGCAGACGAGCAGCCCACCACCCAGCACGCGCACGCCGTGAGCGAGCGCATCGGACCGGGCAGCGTCTCGGTCGCGCGGATCGGCCCGCGGATGTACGAGGGCCTCAACGAACGCGGCGCGACGCTGCGCGTCGGCGGCCCCGAGCTCGAGGGCGAGCACTTCACGCCCGGCGAGCTGCTGAAGCTCGCGCTCATCGCCTGTTCGGGCCTCAGCGCCGACCGTGTCACCGCGCGCCGCCTCGGCGAGGACTTCGCCCTCACGGTCTGGGCGCACGGCAAGTCGGCCGACGACAACCGCTACCACCGCATCGACGAGGAATTCCTGCTCGACCTGTCGGCGCTCGACGCCGACGAGCGGCAGCAGCTCCTCGACGTGATGACGAAGGCCATCGAGCGCGGATGCACCGTGGCCCGCACGATCGACGAGGTCGTCGAGCTGCCCACGACCGTCGACGGCACCGAGCTCCGGCACGCGCCGCGCTGATCCGTCGGCTCAGTCGCCGTCCTCGGTGCTGCGGCAGAGCTGCGCGTTCGGCTTCTCGATGGTGTACCCGGCGACGCCCGACGTGAGCAGCACGACGGCGGCGAGGGCGGCGGCGGATGCCACGCCGACGCGCCGGGCGCGCGGCATCCGCACCCGCTCGCCCGGAACCGCACGACGGAACGGGTCCTCGATCCAGCGCTTCGACGCGGCCGCCACGACGATCGACAGCACGAGCAGCAGCACCATCACGGGTGCCTGGCTGGGCTGCCCGGTGAGGTACGGCGTGAACATGATGATCGGCCAGTGCCAGAGGTACAGCGAGTAGGAGATGTCGCCGAACCACTGCACGGGTCTGAGCGCGGCGACGGGCGAGAGCGAGAGGGACGCCCGCGGCATCCCGGCCCAGATCACGGCCGCCGTGCCGAGCACCGGCACGAGCGCGATCACGCCCGGGAAGAGCGCGTGGTCGGTGAAGGTGAGCGCCGCCGTCGCGATGGCCGCGAGGCCGAGCCACGCCGCGAGGGCGCGGGTTCGCCGGAGCCGCTCCCCCGCGATCGCCGGTGCGAGGGCGAGCAGGCCGCCGACGCCGAACTCCCAGGCGCGCGAGAGCGTGGAGAAGTAGGCGAGGTTGTGGTCCTGCGCGGTGAGCGCGACGCCGTGCGCGAACGAGGCGACCGTCGCGACGCCGAGCACCGCGGCGACGATCGCGAGGCGCCGGCGGCCGAGCCTGACGGCCAGCCACAGCGCGGCGATGATGAGCAGCGGCCAGAGCAGGTAGAACTGCTCCTCCACCGACAGCGACCAGAAGTGCTGCACGGGCGTGGACTCGAGGTCGGCCCGACGCGGGATCTGCGAGTCGCGCGCGAGGTGCCAGTTCTCCACGTACAGCGCGCTGGAGAGGATCTGCTGCAGGAACGGGCGCCACTCGATGCGCGGCACGAACAGCAGCGTGGCGATCGCGCAGGCGCTCAGCACGACGAGGGCGGCCGGCAGGATGCGGCGGATGCGTCGCACGTAGAACTCGCGCAGCCGTACGCGGCCGAACCGCTCCGCGTCGCGCAGGAGGAGTCCCGTGATGAGGAAGCCCGACACGACGAAGAAGACGTCGACGCCCACGAACCCCGCGGGCAGCACGGCCGGCCAGAAGTGGTACAGCACGACGCATCCGATCGCCACGGCGCGCAGCGCCTGGATCTCGGGGCGCACGGAGGCGCGCGGCGCGGTCGCGGAAGATGAGGGCATCTCCACGAGCGTAGGCAGACCCCCGTCCGAGGCTCAAAACGAGCGGTGGGGTTGACAGGGGATTGCCGGGTTGTCGAAACCTCCCGTCACACAACGGGAAACGGGGCCGGGGAATGCGAAACGGGGCCGGGCCCCCGCGGCATCCGCGCAGCCCCGACCCCGTGCCCGGGGACGCGAAACGGGGCCGGACCCGAAGGTCCGACCCCGTGTCGGTTCCGCGCCGCGAGCGACGCGAAGGGTGTTACTTGATGATCTTCGTGACCGTACCGGCGCCCACGGTGCGACCACCCTCACGGATGGCGAAGCCGAGGCCCTCCTCCATGGCGATCGGCTGGATGAGCTCGACCG
>CBFGWW010000221.1:0-5174 GCA_965652625.1 uncultured Agromyces sp. | reverse complement strand
GTGGCGGTACGCGGGCGCGGCGGCCGGGCTCGAGCTCGGCGCCGGCAGCGGCGGCGAGACGCACTGGGCCCCCGAGGTCATCGACGACGGCGAGCGATACCGCATGTACCTCACGGTCATCGACGGGATCTTCGCCGACTGGGACCACCCGCGCCGCATCGTCGAGTACGCGAGCGACGACCTCGAGCACTGGACGGTCGTGGGCGAGGTGCCGTTGGGCTCCGACCGCGTGATCGACGCGTGCGTCGCCCGGTGCCCCGACGGGCGGTGGCGGCTCTGGTACAAGGACGAGGCCGACGACTCCACCACCTGGGCCGCGGTGAGCGACGACCTGTCGAGCTGGCGGGTCGAGGGCCGGGCGATCGGGGGCCGTCCGCACGAGGGCCCGAACGTGTTCGAGCTCGGGGGCTGGTGGTGGATGCTCGTCGACGAGTGGCGGGGGATGGGTGTGCACCGCTCGATCGATGCCGTCACGTGGACGCGGCAGGGCGGCCCGGACGACGTGATCCTCGGCGAGCCCGGACGGCGGCGTGGCGACGAGACGTTCGGCCGCCACGGCGACGTCGTCGTCGACGGGGATCGCGCGGTGGTCTACTACTTCACGCACCCGCACTGGGACGGCTCCGAGCTGGGGTCGAGCGACGCCGCGGCCGCCCGGCTGAGCGCGGTGTTCGCCGCTCCGCTCGAGGTCGTGGACGATCGGCTCGTCTGCGACCGCAACGCCCATGCCGCGGGAAGGCGCCGATGAGCCCGGTCCTGTCACCGGATTCGGTGTTCCGGGCCGACACGCCGGAGCGCTGTCGCTCTCGACGGCGCGTCGCCGCAGGACACCGAATCCGGCAACGGAACGGATGCCGCCGCGGCATCCGATAACGAATTGAAACGATTTTCCCTCCGCAGTTGACGGCATGGGGCCGAAGGGCTACATTTGGGGAAGCGCTTTCCCACAGCGTGAACCCGCACCAGGCAGACAGAGACGTTTCCGGGAGGACAACGATGTTCAACATTCGCAAGCGCCGCATGGCCGCGGCCGCAGCAGCGCTCACCGCGAGCGCGGCGCTCGTGCTCACGGGCTGCTCGGGCGGCGGCGGTGGCGAGGAGGCGGCGGCCACGTACGATCCCGACGAGAAGGTCACGCTGAACTTCGCGTTCTGGGGCAACGACGTGCGCGCCGCGATGTACGACGAGGCGATCGCCGCGTTCAACGAGGAGTACCCGAACATCACGGTGAACACCTCGTTCCTCGGCTTCCCCGAGTTCTGGGAGAAGCGCCAGACCGAGGCGGCCGGCGGCGGCCTCCCCGACGTCATGCAGTTCGACTACTCCTACCTCCGCCAGTACTCGGAGAACGGGCTCCTGCTCGACCTGAGCCCCTACCTCGGCAACATCATCGACACCGAGCCGCTGTCGCAGCAGATCCTCGACATCGGCGTCGTCGGCGACGAGACCACCGGCATCCCGACCTCGACCAACGCGTGGGGCATGTACACGAACCCCGCGCTGCTCGAGTCGGTCGGCGTCGAGGACTACGAGGGCGGCGGCAGCTGGGAGGACTACGACGCCTGGATGGAGGAGGTCACGACCGCGGGTGCGGGCAACGTCTTCGGCGGCACCGACTACACCGGCCGCATCCAGAACTTCGAGATCCAGCAGCGCGCGCAGGGCAAGGACCTCTTCACCGAGGACGGCGAGCCGAACTTCACCGAGGAGGACCTCACGGAGTTCTGGGAGCAGGCCGACGGCATCCGCAACGGCGTCGTGGTCCCGCAGCAGAAGCTCGAGGAGGTCTACCCGCTCTCGGGCTTCGACACGGCCCTCACCACGAGCGAGCTGACCTGGGACAACTTCGGCGCCGGCTACCTCGGCAACCTCGGCGAGAGCTACACCGAGCTCGGCCTCGTCGCCCCGCCGGTGACGGAGGAGGGCGCGAAGGACCTGTACCTCAAGCCCTCGATGCTCCACTCGATCGCCTCGACGACCGAGCACCCCGAGGCCGCGGCCACGCTGCTCAACTACCTCGTGAACGCGCCCGAGGTCGGTGCGGCCTTCGGCACCAACCGCGGCATCCCCGCCTCGGAGACGCAGCTCGAGGGCGCTGAGCTCGACCCGCTGGGCCAGCAGATCGCCGACTACGAGGAGTCCATCGCAGACCGCCTCGGCGACGCCCCGCCCGTGCCGATCGTCGGCTACGGCAGCCTGGAGGAGAAGTTCCGCCAGCTCGGCCAGGAGCTCGGCTTCGGCACCATCACCCCCGCCGACGCCGCGAAGCAGTTCTTCGACGAGATGGACGTCGTCCTCAACCAGTGACACCTGGAAGCAGTCGACACCGGGCCCGGTGGGGCACCACCCCCGCCGGGCCCGGGTACTGTTTTCTCGCAGGAACCGGAGAACCACAGTGAGCACGGAAACCGAATCGATCGTCACGGCTGAGGCCGGGTCGAGAAGCGTGCGGAAGGCCATGCGCCAGGTCCGCCGCGCCGACGCCAAGGTCCCCACGACCGCCGGCCGCCGAGCGCACAACCGCAAGGAGACGGTCGCCGGGTACGGGTTCCTCGTGCCGTGGCTGATCGGGTTCCTGGGCCTCACGGTCGGGCCCATGATCTTCTCGCTCTACCTCGCGTTCACGAAGTACAACCTCTTCACCGAGCCCGAGTGGATCGGCCTCGACAACTTCGTGCGGATGTTCACGGAGGACCCGAACTACATCCAGTCGGTGCAGATCACCCTGGTATACGTGCTCGTGGGCACCCCGATCAAGCTCGCCGCAGCCCTCGGCGTCGCGATGCTCCTCAACTACCGCGACCGCGGGTCGGGCTTCTTCCGCTCCTCGTTCTACGCCCCGTCGCTGATCGGCGCCTCGGTCTCCGTCGCGAGGGTGTGGCGGGCCATGTTCTCCACCGACGGGCCCGTCGACGACACGCTCAGCTTCTTCGGCATCGACATCGGCGGCTGGGTCGGCAACGTCGCCCTCGTCATCCCGATGATGATCCTGCTCGCGGTGTGGCAGTTCGGCGCCCCGATGGTGATCTTCCTCGCAGGGCTCAAGCAGATCCCGCAGGAGCTCTACGAGGCCGCCGAGGTCGACGGCGCCGGACCGTGGCACAAGTTCCGCAACGTGACCATCCCCATGCTCTCGAGCGTGATCTTCTTCAACCTCCTGCTCGAGCTGATCAACGCGTTCCAGGTGTTCGCGTCGGCCTACATCATCTCGAACGGCTCGGGCGGCCCCGCGGGCATGACGAACTTCTACACCCTGTACCTCTACAAGCGCGGCTTCGCCGACCTGCAGATGGGCTACGCGTCGGCCATGGCGTGGGTCCTGGTGATCGTGGTCGCGATCATCGCCTTCATCCTGTTCAAGACCCAGAAGTCCTGGGTGCACTACGCCGGAGAGAACCGATGACCACCTTCGAAGCCCCTCGCGTCGAGGTCGTCGAGAACGCCCTCGAACCCGACACCCAGCAGCCGCGCCGCCGCATCAAGCGCAAGACGATCAACACCGTGATCTGGTTCGTGGTGCTGCTCGTGCTGACCGCGATCGTGCTCTACCCGCTGGTGTGGCTGTTCTTCTCCACGTTCAAGCCCTCGAGCGAGTTCGGCCAGAACCAGGGGCTGATCCCCAACAACCCGACGTTGGACAACTACACGAAGGTCGTCGAGGGCATCGCCGGCACCCCGCTGTACCAGTTCTTCGCGAACTCGTTCTTCATCGCGATCATGGCCGTGATCGGTACCCTGATCTCATCGGCTCTCGCCGCGTATGCATTCGCCCGGATCAAGTTCCGCGGCGTCGGCATCCTGTTCGCCGCCATGATCGGAACGCTGCTGCTGCCGTTCCACGTGATCATCATCCCGCAGTACATCATGTTCCAGAAGCTCGAGCTCGTGGACACGTACGTGCCCCTGATCCTGCCCAAGTTCCTGGCCACCGAGGCGTTCTTCGTGTTCCTGATCGTGCAGTTCATCCGGAACATCCCCCGCGACATGGACGAGGCCGCCCGCATCGACGGCGCCGGGCACATCCGGATCTTCTTCTCGATCATCGTGCCCCTGATCAAGCCCGCCCTGATCACCTCCGCGATCTTCACGTTCATCTGGACCTGGAACGACTTCCTCGGCCCGCTGCTGTACATCAACAGCCCCGAGAAGTACCCGCTGCCCATCGCACTGCGGCTCTACAACGACGCCACGTCCACCAGCGACTACGGCGCCACCGTCGCCGTGTCGTTCCTCGCGCTCGTGCCGATCCTGATCTTCTTCATCGTGTTCCAGCGCTTCCTCGTCGCCGGCGTCGCCACGCAGGGACTCAAGGGCTAGGGGTCGATCGGATGTCGCGAGTCGACCGCGCCGCACGTCGCGCCGCCCTCTCGGGGAGCGGTCCGACCCGGGGCGAGACCGCGCACGAGGCCCGGTTCCCGGGTGCGCGCGGAGCGTTCTCGCTGCTCGGCGAGGTGCTGTACGTCGGCATCCTCGTGGCCGTCGTCTCGATCCCGGTGGTCACGCTGCCGGCCGCACTGGCGGCCGGCGTGCGCCACCTGCGCCGCTACCTGAAGGCCGACGACTCGGGCCTCAGCTGGTTCTGGCGCGACGTGCGCTCGGGCCTCGTCGGCGGCATCGGCATCGGCGCGGCATCCCTGGTGCTCGCCCTCGTGCTGGCGCTCGACATCGACCTCGCCGGCTCGGGCGTGCTGCCCGGCGGCCCGGTCGTGGCCGCGGTCGGCTGGGCCGGGCTCGCGGCGCTCGCGCTCGTGCTGTTCACCGCCGCCGGACGCTGGACGCCCGGCGGGGGCTGGCTCGGCGCGCTGCGCGAGGTGCCGGGCGCGGCGCGCACGGACCCGGCTGGCGCCGCATACCTCGTGGCGACCGCGGTGTTCGCGGGCGTCGTGACGTGGCAGCTCGTGCCGCTCGTCATCCCGGCGCTCGGCTGCGTCGCGCTGGCGATCGTGGCGGTGCCAGAGCGTCCGCGACGCCGACACGACGTCGACGCGTGACCTCGTCCCGACGGCCGCTCCCGGCCTGGGCCCGGGATGCCAGCCTCGGCATCTTCGTGCACTGGGGCCCGTACTCGGTGCCCGCCTGGGCGGAACCCTCCGGCGCGCTCGGCGCGGTGCCCGACGACGAGTGGTTCGCGCACAACGCCTACGCGGAGTGGTACGCCAACACGATCCGCATCG
>CBFGWW010000220.1:0-5223 GCA_965652625.1 uncultured Agromyces sp. | reverse complement strand
GGGCGCCGCGGGGGTGCACGGAGGCCGCGGCCACCGTCACCTCGTCGCGCCACGAGTGCCGCGGCTCGTACCCGAGCATCCGGCGCGCCTTGTCGATCGAGAGCATCGTGTCGTTGACGCCGAGGTCGCCGCGCACGGGCACGTCGGGGAACACCTCGGCGACGAGCTCGGCATTCGGCCGGGTCATGACCGTGTCGGCCGCGGCGATGATGTAGCGCTCGAATCCGGGATGCGCCTTGGCGAGCGCGAGGCTCACGGCCTGTGCGCCGTCGCGCGCGTCGATGTAGCCCCAGAGGTTCCACTTGCGCAGGCTCGCGTCGGCGTCGAACGACGGGAACGCGTCGTAGTCTGCGGGGTCCATGACGTTCGAGAAGCGCAGCGCCGTGATCGAGAGCTCGGGGTGCCAGCGGACGAGCTCGATCGCCATCTGCTCCTCGAGGTGCTTCACGAGCGAGTAGGTGCTCTCGGGTCGGGCCGCGTACTCCTCGTCGACGGGGATGTAGGGCGGCGGCACGTCGAACGGGAGGCCGAGCACCGTCTCGCTCGAGGCGTACACGATGCGCGTGATGCCGAGGCGGCGGGCCGCCTGGAACACGTTGAACGTCGACAGCATGTTGTTGTGGAAGGTCGCGACGTCGCTCACGATGCCGGGCGCAGGGATCGCGGCGAGGTGCACGATCGCCTCGACGCCGGCGTGCCGGTCGTCGACGCCCGCGATGGCGTCGATCACCTGCCCGTAGTCGGTGAGGTCGACCCGTGTGACCGAATCGCGGTCCCCGTGCTGGTCGAGGTTCACGACCTCGTTGCCCTCGTCGCGGAGCGTGCGGACGACGGTGCGGCCGAGCTTGCCCGACCCACCGGTGACGGCGATGCGCATGCCCCAAGTCTGGCACCGGATGCCGCGGCGGCGCGTCGCGGCATCCGTCGTCGTTCACCGCGCTCGAGTGCGCGGCTTCGCAGCGGCCTTCGCATTCGCTGCGCCGCTCTCGACCGCCTTCGGCTTCGCGTTCGACCCGGTCGTCGCCCGGCCGCGCGCCGCCGGCGCCTTCGGCTTGGCGCCCGGCGGCTGCGCCATCAGGCGCTCGATCGCCTTCGCCATCGTGACGCCCCGCATCGCGTCGAGGTGCACCTCGATCGCGCGGAGGTCCTTCCGCAGCTCGGGATCGTCGACGCGCGTCCGGAGCCGCCGCACGACCTTCACGCCCGTGTCGACCTCCTCGGCAGTGAGCTTCACCGTGTCGTCGCGCGCGAGGCTCGCGCTGCGCTTCACGAGCTCGGCGGTCTCGGCGAGCAGGTCCCGATCGCCCATCGCCGCCGCGAGCACGGGCACCTCCACGCGCTCGAACAGGGCGATCCACTCGCGTCCGGCGTCGGTCGTGGCGAGCAGCCTGTCGCGCACCTTCCGCAGCGCGTTGACCTCGGTCTGCGCGCGGAAGAACTGCAGCCCGATGAGCTCGATCGCGCAGATGCTCTGCTGGAGCAGCGCCACCATGCCCGACTTCGCGTCGCGCTTGACGGGCTCGGGGTCGGCGGGGTGGAACGACTCCTCGGCCGAGCCGACGTAGGGTCCCGTCTCGAACGTGAACCCGTAGGTCGTGCCGAGGCGGGAGTCGGCGATGTGCCGGCTGTAGGCGTAGTCGCTCCACGTGCCGGTGGTGGGATAGAGGGCGACGCTCGCCTGATTCGCGTAGGTGCGGCCGCGCACGGCCGCGATGGCGTCGCGGATGCGTCCGCCGACCGTCTGGAACCGCTGCAGGTCGCGCGGCGCGAGGTACTCCTGGTAGCCGGGGACGCCGATCGGCGCGCACGTGCCCGTCGGCAGGGTCGTGAACCTCTTCGACGGATCGGTCGTCTGCGTCGGGGCGTGCCCCCACGGCCAGAGGATGAGCTCGGAGTACGAGTGCACGTCGACGAACGTGTCGACACGGTGCGTGTCGAGCAGGTGCTTGACGTTGCGGTTCTCGGGTTCGCTGAACGCGCTCGGCCCGACGTAGATGTCGGTGCACGGGTTGCACGAGGTCTGCCCCTGCGTCACGCCCCACACGAAGTCGGCATTGCGGTTGAGGTCGACGCCGATGCACGACGTGCCCGCGTTCGAGCGACGGTTCTTGCGCCACATGCCGTCGACCGTCATCACGTGCACGCGCCCGTCGGGGTTGACGCACGGGACCATCCAGATGTCGAGGGCCTCGAGGATGAGCTTGACGTCGGCGGCGGGCCAGCGTCGGCCGCCGTACACGAGGTCCCGCTCGTTGACGTAGCTCGTGAACAGGTCGACGGCGAGCTCGACGATCGCGTCGGGGTTCATGAGCTCGCGTGCGTGCGTGCCGCCGACGAGCAGCACGCCGCGGCGCTCGGGGCCCGTGCCGGCGCGCAGCCGGAGGGCGAAGACGGGGCGTCCCTGCACGGATGCCTCGGGGAGCTGGATCCGCGTGAAGTAGTCGGGGAACCACGTGGCGAGGAGCTGCGTCAGCGAGTCGAGCTGCGCGACCGTGCGGTACATCAGCCCTCCTCCTCACGCGGGATGCCGGCGACGCGTTCGTCGAGCCAGCGCTTCGCGTCCTCGTCGGACTGGATGAGCTTCGGATCGAGCGGCTCGATCGGCACGGTCCGGAACACGCGCACCTCGTAGCCGCGTCGCACGAGCTCGGCGAGCTCGTCCGCCGTCACGACGACGCGCACCCCGCCCTGCGGGTCGGGGATGCGGTCGAGGTCGAGGTCGGACACCTGGCTCAGCGCGACGTCGCGCTCGCCGGGGTGGGCCGGCGCCGCGCAGCGGGCGCCCGGCTGGCGGCCCCGCCCCGCCGCGACCCCCTCGCCGCCCGCCGCGCCGGCCCCCTCGCCGGGGTGGACCGTCGCCTCGAAGCGGGCGCCCTGCTGGCGGCCCGGCCCCTCGTCGACGCCGTCGACGCCGTCATCGCGGGCATCGGTCGAATCGCGCTTCGATCGCCTGGCCATGAGACTTCCCCCTCAGGTCGATGGCACGCCCGAAGGTCGATGGCGCCCGGCGCGCTCGCGGGGCACGTCGGCTCGCACGGGCACGTCGAACGGGCTCCCCCCGGACCCCTCTGCGCGTCAACGTACTCCCGCTGCAGAAGTGACGCAACCTCACGTTCGATGGGCATCGGATGCCGCGGATGCCGCAACCCCCTGCCGTCGCCGTGGTGCCTCGCCTAGCCTCTCAGCATGGCAACCGACGTCGATCGACCGGGCGCCGAGCAGTGGGTCCCCGAGGACGCGGGCGTCGACGAGCTCCGCGCAGCCGCGCCCGACTGCCGCGGCTGCGAGCTCTGGCGCGACGCCACGCAGGTGGTGTTCTCGCGCGGCCGGGCGGGTGCGGCGCTCATGCTCGTGGGCGAGCAGCCCGGTGACCGCGAGGACCTCGAGGGGGAGCCGTTCGTCGGTCCCGCCGGGCGGCTGCTCGCCGACGCCGTCGACGCGGCGGGCATCGCCCGCGAGCGCGTCTACGTCACGAACGCCGTGAAGCACTTCCGCTTCGAGCGGCGCGGCAAGCGGCGCATCCACGAGAAGCCGTCGGTCGCGCACATCGTCGCCTGCCGGCCGTGGCTCGAGGCCGAGTTCGAGGCGGTGCATCCCGCGGTGGTGGTCGCGCTCGGCGCGACGGCGGCGCGGTCGGTGCTCGGGCGCACGGTGCGCATCGGCGAGGTGCGCGGCAGGGTCATGCCGCCCGATGCCGCAGGCGGGGCATCCGCGCTGCCGGCGCCCGTGCTCGTGACGACGCACCCGTCGGCGCTGCTGCGGATCGACGACGCCGCCGACCGTGAAGCGGCGTTCGCGGCGCTCGTCGACGACCTGCGCACGGCAGCGGATGCCGCGGGCTGATCATGCCGTGACCGCGGCTGGCTCGCGCGGCATCCCGGCGTCCTCGGAGCTTCGCTCCATAGGGTCGTCACGACGCCGATGTTCGCGGACGACCCTGAGGAGGATCCCCCGATGCAGTGCCCCAATGACGGAACCGTGCTCGTGATGAGCGAGCGCAGCGGCATCGAGATCGACTACTGCCCGACGTGCCGCGGCGTGTGGCTCGACCGCGGCGAGCTCGACAAGATCATCGAGCGCGACGCCCGCGAGTTCGGCCAGGCCGCGTCGGCCGCGCAGGCCCCCGCCGCACCGCCCGCGCCGCCGCAGGCGCCCCAGTACCAGCAGCCGGCCTACGGGCAGCAGTCGTACGACCCCCGCTACGACCGTGGCTACGACAACCGCGGCTACGGCGACCAGGGCCAGTACCGCAAGAAGAAGAAGGAGAGCTGGCTCTCCGACCTCTTCGACTGAGCCGCGGCGCCCCACGGGAGGAGATCCGCACGAGCGGAGGAGCCTGCGCGCTGCAGGCACCTCCCGCGGTGCGGAACTCCTCCCGTCGTGGTGCGCCGGGTCGATCGCCGCTCGCTAGAAGCGACGGAACACGTGGAACGACGTCGGCGTGCAGGTGTAGGTCGACGACCCGACCTCGTGCACGCCGGTGCCCAGCTCCGCGCAGGTCTGTGCCGCGTCCACGAGGTTCGGGACGATCGCCCCGAGGATGAGCAGCGTCACCGTGACGCCGACGCCCGCGATCACGATGCCGGCGATCGCGAACCCGTTCTGGTGACCGGCTCGCTTCGATCGCACGAGCGCGACGATGCTCAGCGCGAGGGCGACGAAGTTGACGAGCGCGAGGAACGAGAGGGCGAACCCGACGATCCCCAGGGTGCGGCCGGGCACCCGGTCGGTCGGCGGGGCCGGGACGGGCGCAGCCGCGCCGGCGGGCGGCGGCGCGGAGGTCGGCAGCGAGCCGGCGGCGGAGGCGGAGGCGGGCAGGGGTGTGGGGGCGTCGGCGGGGGCGACGTGGACCGGTTCGGGCATGAGCACCATCATGTCGGGTGCGGGGGCCCGGCGGCACCTCCCGAACGCGGGCCGCGACGGATGCCGCTCCGCCCACCGACTCAGGCGGCGAGCGCCTCGAGCACTCGGCGCGCCACCGAGGCGCTCGACTGCGGGTTCTGGCCGGTGATGAGGTTGCCGTCGACGACGACGTGGTCGCTCCAGGGCGCGGCCGACTCGATGACGGCGCCGGCGTCGCGGAGCGCGGTCTCGACCCACCACGGGGTGTTCTCGCCGGTGCCGCCGGTGCGCTCCTCCTCGTCGGTGAAGACCGTGAGGCGGCGCCCGGCGAAGGCGTTCGTGCCGTCGGCGAGCGTGGCCGACAGCAGCGCGGCGGGTCCA
>CBFGWW010000219.1:0-5255 GCA_965652625.1 uncultured Agromyces sp. | reverse complement strand
GCGGTCGGCGGCGGTGACCACGTCGGTCGGGGTCGACTTCGTGGCGGCGACGCTGACGCCGGCCCGTCGTGCGTCGAGCGCGAACTCCGCGGCCCGTACGGCGATGTCACGGACGAGGTCGAGCAGGCCGGCGGATGCCCCGTGGGCGTCGAGCTGGGTCATGCCCATCACGCTACCCCGCGGCATCCGCTCGACGTGCCCGGCCAGCGCCGGCGCGGACCCCGAAGACCACGGAAGCCCCGGCGGACCGGGGCTTCTGGAGTGGCGAGTGAGGGATTCGAACCCCCGAAGTCGTAGACAGCTGATTTACAGTCAGATCCCTTTGGCCGCTTGGGTAACTCGCCAGTCGCACCCGACCGCGTTCTGCACACAACCGGGGGCCTGTCAAGGATACCCGCGGAGTGCCGTGGTGAGAAATCGACGCAGGCACCGGATGCCGCTGCCGACGTCCGCGCCATCGAAGGCCTGATCAGCGCCGATTCAGCGCCGATTCAGCGCCGATTCCGCGCCGATTCCGCGTCAGTTCGCGGCCCTCCACCAGGGGATCTCGGCGGTGTCGTGCTCCGAGTGCGGCGCGTCGGGATCGTAGGGCGCGCCGGGGTCGGGCACCGTCGGGATGGGGCCCGTCGGCGCGTTGGACGACGTGACGGGCGCGACGGTCACGACGGGCACCGGCGGGGGCGGCGGCACGGTCTGGGGCGGCGGCGGGGGCGCGGCCGGCGTCTCCTGGCGCCGAACCGGTCCGCGCAGGCCCGAGCGGGCGATGACGCGCTGGATGGTGAGGCCGCGCTCGTTCGGGCGGCCGACGAACCGGATCTCGCGCAGGCCCTGCTCCTGGGCGGCGGACTCGAACACGAAGTGCCCGTAGCCGAGGATGCGGCCGATGATCGGCCGGTGCACCGAGATGTCGAGGATTCGCGCGAGCGGCATCGTGGCCTGCGACTGCGACAGGATGCCGTGCACGCGGAACACCCGCATGTTCGTGATGACGAAACGGTCCATCTGCGCCTCGAGGATGCGCCAGCCGCCGTGCAGCGCCAGCGCGAGCGCGAGGAAGATCGGGACCCAGTACAGGGTCGAGGGCATCACGCCGAGCAGCAGCAGCGCTGGGACGGCGAGGAGGATCTCGATGATCGGGCCGATGATCACGGCCCAGTGCTTTCGCACCTCGTCGACGATCACCTCGCCCTCGTCGGCGATGAGGTACTTCTGGACCTTCGGGTCGAACAGCACGCAGGCCTCAGGTGGCGAGCGAGGTGAAGAACTGGCCGATGGCCGCGCCGGCGTTCCAGACCGCGCCGACCGCGCCCTCGACGGCGCTGGCCGCGTCCTGCGGGCGGGTCACCACGTAGAAGACCGCGAAGATGACGACCGCTGCGATGAGTATGCGCTTGACCCACTTCACGCGAGCTCTCCCTTCCAGTCTCCGAGGAGGCTGGTCCGCCCCCGACGTGCATGCATCAACCCGGCCTTTTCTACCGCACGGGCGCCTCGCCGGCAACGCGCCACGCAGGTGAGGCGGCAAACGGTGTCCCGTCGATGGGGGTCACGACGGGTCGCCGACAGGGCCAGACGATAGGATGCCTCGTGACTCGGTCAGGCCTGGGATGACGCGCCGAGGCCCGGTATGCGACGTCGTGTCGGCATCGGCGAGGCCGGGAATGAGGAGGCCATGGCCGGCATCGAAGAGGTCGCGAAGCTCGCGGGGGTCTCCACCGCGACGGTCTCGCGTGCGCTCAGCGGCCGCGGCCACGTCTCGCCCTCGTCGAAGCAGAAGGTGCTCGAGGCGGCCGCGCGGCTCGGCTACGTGGTGTCGTCGAACGCCTCGAGCCTCGCATCGGGCCGAACGCGCAACATCGGCGTCGTGATCCCGTTCCTCAACCGGTGGTTCTTCTCGTCGGTGCTCGAGGGCGCGCAGCAGGCGCTGCTGCGGCACGGGTACGACCTCACGCTGTACAACCTGTCGGGCGACGGCCGCGAGCGCGCGAGCGTGTTCGAGCACTTCCTGCTGCGCCAGCGCGTCGACGCGGTGATCGCGGTGTCGCTCGAGCTCGCCGAGCCCGAGGTCGCCCGGCTCCACGACCTCGGCAAGCCGCTCGTCGGCGTCGGCGGGCCGATCCCCGGCGTGCGAACGCTCACGATCGACGACGTCGCCGTGGCCCGCCTCGCGACCGAGCACCTCATCGGGCTCGGCCACCGCCGCATCGCCCACATCGGCGGCGACATCGAGTTCGACCTCGACTTCCACCTGCCGACGAACCGGCGCATCGGCTACGAGGGCGCGCTCCGCGACGCCGGCATCGAGGTCGACCCGCGCCTGTTCGCGCCGGCCGACTTCACCATCCGAGGCGGTTACCACGCGGCGAAGCAGCTGCTGGGCGTGCCGCACGATCGCCCGACCGCGATCTTCGCGGCATCCGACGAGATGGCCATCGGGTCGATCCTCGCGGCCCGCGACCTGGGGCTCGTCGTGCCGCGCGACGTGTCGATCGTGGGTATCGACGACCACGACCTGTCCGACTTCTTCGGGCTGTCGACGGTCGCGCAGTTCCCGCGCCTCCAGGGCGAGAAGGCGGTCGAGATCCTCATGGAGCAGCTCGAACCCGAAGCGGATGCCGTGCCCCCCGCCGCGACGCCGCTCCCCTACGAGCTCCGCGTGCGGTCGTCGTCGGCGCGCCCGCTGGAGCTGTAACCCCCTAGGCGGGTCTCGATACGCGTCGCGCTGCGCGCGGCGCTACTCGACCACCGGGAGGCGCAGGCGGCCGAGCGCGGCCTGGATCGCGACGGCGGCGGCGCCACGCGCCCAGGACGCGAACCCGGCGTCGTCGACGAAGAGCTCGACGGGCGACGCCTCGGGGTCGCGGTCGGCGGCGAGCGCGGCGAGCGCCACGTCGGCGACCACGTCCCAGAGCGCCATGCCCTCGCCGGCGAGCACGATCGCATCGACCATGGCGAGGTTCGCGATGAGGGCGATCATGCGACCGAGGGCGCGGCCGGCCGCATTCGTGATCGAGACGGCGAGCGGATGTCCCTCCGCGGCGAGCGCGAGCACCTCGTCGTAGTCGACCTCGCGGCCGAGGGCGATGCCGAGCTGCGCGGTGATGCTCGGGATGGAGAGCATGGCGCTGGAGCATCCGCGATGCCCTTCGGGACACAGCGGGCCGTTCGGGTCGAGCGGCAGGTGCCCGCCCAATCCCAGGCCCGAGTCGGGCGTGGTCACGACCCGGTCGTGCATGACGAGCCCGTAGCCGACGCCGGCGCCGATCGTCACGACCGCGAACGAGTCGCGTCCGCGCACGTCGCCGAACCACTGCTCTGCGGTCGTGAGCGCGGTCACGTCGTTCTCGACGGTGACGGGCACGCCGAGGCGCGACTCGAGGAGCTCGGCGAGCGGAACGTCGCGCCAGCCGAGGAACGGCGCGCGGGTGATGACCCGCCCGTCCGCGACGTTGCCGCCGACGCTTACGCCGACCCCGGCGAGGTCGGAGCCGCCCGCGTCGCGCAGCTCGAGCGCGAGGTCGGCGAGGTTCGCGACGACCCGCTCGACGGCGTGGTCGTCGAGCACGCGCTCGGCGGTCGCCACGGCACCCGCGCGCAGGTCGGTGACGGCGCCGAACGCCGACTCGCCGGTGACCTTGATGCCCACGAACCGGCCCGCGTCGACGGGCACGTCGAGCGGCCGCGCAGGACGACCCGTCGATCCCTGCAGCGTCTCGGATGTCTCGACGAGCAGTCCGCGGTCGAGGAACGGCTTGCTCAGCCGGGTCAGGCTCGCAGGCGACAGCCCGAGCCGGCGCCCGAGCTCGGCGCGCGAGATGGGCCCGTGGATCAGCACCTCGCGCGCGAGATCGCGCGCCGTGTCGCTCACCTCGGTCTCGCGTGGCGTCATCGTCGACCTCCCGGAACGCTGGATTCGTTCCATCTTGGCATGAAGATCGCCCGTGGAACCGAGTGTTCGCCGGTTTTCACCCTCGAACAGGGGTGTCTTGACAGTGCGTTATTTCTGTCGTAGAAATAACTCATGCAGCGCCGCACCGAGCTCCTCCACCTCCGCAACGGAGGCACGAGCGTCGTCCTCGACGCCCGCCACGCGCCCCTGCCCGCGATCGTGTACTGGGGCGCCGACCAGGGCGACCTCGGCGAGGCGGAGCTCGCGGCGATCGGCACGGCGGCACTCCCCCAGCGCGTGTCGGGCGGACTCGACCAGCCGGCGCCGCTCACGCTCATCCCGCAGGAGTCCTCGGGCTGGCTCGGCACGCCCGGGCTCGCGGGACACCGCGACGGGCGCTCGTTCTCCACGAAGCTCGTCACCGAGTCGATCGATCTCGACGAGGCATCCACCCGGGCCGTGATCGGCGCAGCGGATGCCGCGGCCGGCCTCGCGGCGACCATCACCCTCGAGGTCACCGCCTCGGGCCTGCTCCGCCAGCGCATCGCACTCGAGAACCGCGCGGCCGAGCCGTACTCGCTCGCCGCGCTCGCGCCCGTGTTCCCCGTGCCGGGCGACCTCGGCGAGCTCCTCGACACGACCGGGCGGCACCTGCGCGAGCGGTCGCCGCAGCGGCACGCCTTCACCATCGGCACCCACCTGCGCGAGAGCCGGCGCGGACGCCCCGGCGCCGATGCGAGCCTCGTGCTCGCCGCGGGGCGCACGGGCTTCGGCTTCGAACGCGGCCTCGCGCACGCCGTGCACGTCGCCTGGAGCGGCAACCACCGGCTCGCGGCGGAGCGCACGCCCACGGCGGAGTCGTTCCTCTCGGCGGGCGAGCTGCTCGGCCCGGGCGAGATCGTGCTCGCCGAGGGCGAGTCCTACACGACGCCCTGGGCGATCGGCTCGTGGGGCGACGGCCTCAACGAGCTCGCGCAGCGCTTCCACGACGAGCTCCGCGCCCGCCCGCAGCATCCCCGGCGCCCGCGGCCCGTGACCCTGAACACGTGGGAGGCCGTGTACTTCCACCACGACCTCGAGACCCTTTCCGCGCTCGCCGAGCGCGCCGCGGCCGTCGGCGTGGAGCGCTTCGTGCTCGACGACGGCTGGTTCCGCGGCCGGCGCGACGACACCGCGGGCCTCGGCGACTGGGAGGTCGACGACACCGTGTGGCCGTCGGGCCTCGGCCCGATCATCGAGCGCGTCCGCGGGCTCGGCATGGAGTTCGGCCTGTGGGTCGAGCCCGAGATGGTGAACCTCGACAGCGAGCTCGCCCGAGCGCATCCCGACTGGATCCTCCGCGGCCGCGACGAACTGCCCGTGCCGG
>CBFGWW010000218.1:0-5270 GCA_965652625.1 uncultured Agromyces sp. | reverse complement strand
CCGGGGCATCCGCTCGCCGTGATCGGACCGAACGGCGCCGGCAAGTCGAGCGTGCTGGCGGCGATCGCGGGGCTCGTGCCGCTCGAGTCGGGACGCGTCGCGATCGGCGACCGCTCGGTCGACCGGCTCCCGCCGGAGCGCCGACGCATCGGAGTGCTCTTCCAGGACTACGTGCTCTTCCCGCACCTGACCGTGCGCGACAACGTGGCGTTCGCCGCCCGGATGCGCGGGTCGCGCGCCGCTGCTCGCGCCGCCGCCGAGCCATGGCTCGAACGCTACGGACTCATGTCGCTCGCCGACCGGCTGCCCACCCAGCTCTCGGGCGGCCAGGCGCAGCGCGTCGCCCTCGCCCGTGCGCTCGCGGCCGAGCCCGAGGTGCTGCTGCTCGACGAGCCGATGTCGGCGCTCGACGTGGAGGTGCGCGCCGACATGCGGGTCGAGCTCGCGACGCACGTGCGGGAGTTCGGCGGCGCGACCGTGCTCGTCACGCACAGCCCGGCGGATGCCGCCGCACTCGCGGACTCCGTGCTCGTACTCGAGGGCGGCCGAGTGACGCAGCGAGGCACGCTCGCAGAGCTGCGCGCGTCGCCCGCGACGCCCTACGTCGAGCGGATGCTCGCGGCGTCGGGCGAGTGAGGGTCGAGGCTGCGCCTTGCCGCGTACGGCTGCAGCGCAGCCGTCGCACGTCGCCGTGATCATGCGGCGTCCGAGGTCGGTGCGTCGGAGTCGAGGCCTTCCGTGGTTCCTGCCGTCGCCCACGGGGGCTCTTGTGGGAGCTGTGTGAATGGCTGTTCGGGGCTGGTGAGGTATTCGTGGCCGGCGGGTGAGGTCCAGCGGATGTCGCCGCTCGGCAGCTGGGTCATCCGCCAGCGCGTGTTGTGCTTGAGGCGGTGGTGTTTGCGGCAGAGGTGCGCGAGGTTGTCGTGCCGGGTGTCGCCGCCGGTGGCCCAGTCGCGGGTGTGGTCGAGGTCGCAGCGGACCGCGCGGCGGGAGCAGCCCGGGAACCGGCAGGTGCCGTCGCGGACCCGGAGGTACCCGGCGAGGTCGGCGGGGACTCGGTAGACGGTGCGGTCGTAGGAGAGGTAGGCGCCGGTATGCGGGTGCGTCAGGATCCGCCGGAACGAGGGTGCGTGCGCGGCGAGGCGGCGGGCGGTCTCGGCGTCGATCGGTCCGTGCCCGTCGAGTTCGGCGGGTTCGTCGGAGTGGCCGAGCAGGGTGAGCACGGGCACGGTCACGTACACCCGGGGGGTCACGATGCCCAGCGGCGACGCCTCGGCGGCGCCGCGTGCGTCGAGCGGGCGGCCCAGGAGCAGGTCGGCGGCCGCATCGAGCTTGAGCTGCGCGCGGGTGTCGGGAGTATCAGAGCGCGTGTGCGCGATGGCGTCGAGTCGCGCCATGATCGCGACGCCGCGTTCGGCCTCGAGGTAGAGGCTGAGCCAGGCCATGCCGTCCTGGGCCGGTTCGAGGCAGACCCGCCGTTGCTCGCGTGCCCGGTCGTGCCGGGCGGTGAGCGGTTCGGAATGCAGCCGGTCGCGCAACCGCCGGACCCGACGACGGAACGCCGCCGCGGTCTGGTGTGGCGCCCGCTCCAGCGCGGACGCCTCGAGTCGGGTGGCATCCTCGGCGGGCAACCCGACCACGGCATCGAACAGCGACCGGACGTGGGCCAGGCTGATCGCCCCCGTGCCGAGCGCCGCTACCGTGTCGGGGTGGCGTCGGGCGATGCCGGCGTCGGCGACCAGCCCGGACGCGGTGGCTTCGGGGATGCGCAGCAGGGTCGCGAGTTCGGCGATGAACGACCGGGTCGCGAACTCACGATCGACCTGCGGCGACCCGTCGTGCACCCGTGCGACGGCGTGCGCGTACTCGTGCGCCCGGTCGATCAGCCGCAGCTGCTCCGCCTGCGCCGCCCGGATCTCACGCTCCAGGACGGCGATGCGATCGAGGTCGGCGCGCAGCGCGGCCTCGGCGGTGCTCGCCCCGGATGTCGTCATGCATCGATTCCATCACCACCCACCGACATCCGTTGCGCCGTGAAATCGGCGCTGATCAGGAGAAATACCTGTGGAGAACCAGCGTCGCCGCCCGCCTGGGGAGGACAAGTCGCCCGACCCCCGCAACCTAGTCCCGCGGCGTCTCCACCCGCACCGACGACGGCTCGACGTCCTCGAGCTCGTACCAGGCGTCGACGTCGAACGTGAACTCCGCCACCGCGCACGTCGGCAGCTCGTGGATGTCCGACGAGAACTCGTGCGCGAGCGACGCCGTCTCGGGGTTGTGCCCGACGACCATGACGGTCGTGACGTCGCCGTCGAGCTCCCCGATGACGCGCAGCACCTCATCGGCGGATGCCGCGTAGAGGCGCTCGTCGAGCATGATCCGGTCGGCGTCGACACCGAGCGCATCCGCCATGAGCTGCGCCGTCATGCGCGCCCGCAGGGCGGTGCTCGAGAGGATCCGCTCGGGCCGGAACCCGCGCTCCGCGAGCCGACGTCCCATTGCGGGGGCATCGCGCTGGCCGCGCGAGTTCAGCGGCCGGTCGTGATCGGACACGCCGGGGTGATCCCAGCTCGACTTCGCGTGGCGCACGAGCGCAAGGGTCTTCATGGGCCGAGTCTGCCACCGCACGCACGGGGCCGCGAGGTCGGATGCCGCGAGCCGCACAGCGCCCGAATCCGGATGCCGCGAGCCGCACAGCGCCCGAATCCGGATGCCGCCGGCCGCCGAACCCCGCGGCCCGGCCGCCGCCGGCCGCCGAACCGCGCCCTACCCCCGCGCCGCCAGCCCGGCAGCGAACTCCAGCACGCACAACGCGGCCAGTCGCACCGTGCGACCGTCCGCGGCATCCGCCGACGCATCGATCTCGACGAGGTCGGCCGACCGCACCCGCGGGTCGACGGCTGCGGCGCGCACGAGCGCCCGTAGTTCCCATGCGGCGAGCCCGCCCGGGACCGACGCCGGGCACCCGGGCGCGACCGAGCGGTCGCAGGCGTCGACGTCGACATCGAGGTGCACGGGTCCACCGGCGGCACCCGCGATCTCGAGCGCCTCGGCCATGACCTCGGCCGGGCGCCGGCCGTGCAGCTCGTCGCGATGGATCACGGTGATGCCGAGGTCGGCCGCACGCGTCGCGTAGGCGACCGAGTTGGCGAAGTCGGCGATGCCGATCTGCACGATCCGCCGCGGGTCGAGCCCGGCCTCGACCAGGCGCCGCACGGGCGAGCCGTTCGAGACGCCGTCGCGCAGGTCGTAGTGGGCGTCGATCGTCACGAGCCCGGCGGTCGCGAGGTCGTCGCCCCACGCGCCGAGCGCAGTCGCGACCGTGACCGAGTTGTCGCCGCCGAGCGCGATCAGCGCGGCGGCGCGCTCGAGCGCTGCGGCGGTCGCGGCGATCGTGCGTGCCTCGCCCTCGGGCCCGTCGGGGTCGACGATGTCGCCGGCGTCGGCGAATCGGAGCTCACCGAGGTGGCGCGGGCCGCTCGGGCTCGCGGCATCCGGAGCATGGAACGGCGCCGATGCGGCCGACCGGTCGGGCATGAGCGCCGGGCTGTACCGCCGCAGCGCCTCGCGGATCGCCGCCGGCGTCGCGTGCGCGTTCGTGGGCGAGAGCGATGTGCGCCACGCCGGCACGCCGAGCAGTGCAAGGTCGACCACCCGGCCCTCAGGTCCGACGGATGCCCCGTCGCGGAAGTCCGCGAGCGCGGGCCAGTCGCCCGCACGGGGCCAGAGCGGGTCGTACGAGAGCGTCGCCATGCCACGACGCTAGCAACGGCGGATGCCGCGAGCCGAGGCATCCGCCGACCGCGATGTCTGCGATCCCGGACGGCCGGCGACCGCGCGCAGCGCACGGCCGGGCCGACCGCCGGCCCGAGAGCCCCCGCCGACCGCCGGATCGATCCGCCCGCTATCCCCGCACGGCCGCGAGCAGCTCCCGCTCCTTCGCCTTCGACAGCCCCGCGCCGCGCTCGCGGTCGAGCCCCTGGCTCCGCTCCCACTCGAGCGTCTCGGCGAGGAGCTGCTCGAGCGGACGGAGGCGCAGCCCGGCCGCCTTCGCGGCGGCGTTCGACCGGTCGAGGAAGGCGTTCCACTCGGGGTCGATGATCCAGAGCGGGAGCGAGTCGGGTCCCGACCACTCGGCGACGCCCTGCTCCGCGAGCCACTCGGGCGACACGGCGACGACCTCGCCGCGGTGTCCGCCGACCGCGCGACTCGCCTCGAGCCAGTCCTCGAACGACACGCGGTCGCCGACGGCGTTGAACGTTCCGGTGCGCCCGGCCGTGACGGAGTCGAGCGTGAAGCGCACGAGGTCGTCGACGTGGATCGCCTGCACCGACGCGTCGAGGATGTCGGGCACGAGCATCGGGTCGTCGTCGCGCGCCGCCCGGGCGACCCAGTACCCGCTGCGACCCGAGGCATCGCCCGGACCCGCGATGAGCCCTGGGCGCACGACGAGCAGCCGGTCGCCGAGCGCCTCGCGGTACGCCTGCTCGATCGCCGACTTCGCCTCGCCGTAGGTGTCGGGCGTCGACTCGTCGGACGCGAGCGGCGGCATGAGCTCGGCGGACTCGTCGGCGCCCGGCTCGTCCTGCGCGGCGTACACGTTGCCCGACGAGATGAAGGTCCAGTGCGCGGCGCGCGGCCCGAGGTCGGCGGCGGCTCGTCGCGCGAACCCGGGCTGGCGCGTGACGTCGATCACCGCGTCCCAGTCGCGATCCGACACCGCGTCGTACGCGCCCGGCTGCGAACGGTCGGCCACCACGAGCTCGGCGCCGTCGGCCACCGCGCCGGCCTCGCCGCGCGCGAGGCACGTCACGCGATCGCCGCGCGCGAGCGCCTCCTGCGCGATCGTGCGTCCGAGCCATTGCGTGCCACCGAGGATGAGCAGGTCCATCCGCTCATCACAGCACGCGACGGATGCCGCGGTCGCGCGTGTTCTCCGACTGCGAACCGGGCTGGACGGCCGCGACCCCGATCCCGACCCGATCCCGATCCCGATCCGATCCCGGCATGACGGATGCCGCGGCGATCGTCCACTCATCGCGCCGGGCAGTGCGCCACTTCGGTGCCGTCTGCGCCACCCGAAGGGGCGCAAGGGGCTCGGAAGTGGCGCAGAGGGTTCGTGCGACGAGATCGGGAATGGAATCGGAGGCGGGGTCGTTGTCGATGATACCCCTAGGGGGTATGCTGCGAAGCGGAACGATGTGGAGGAAGATCGATGGACATGACGCGGGACGAGACGCAGGGCCACCGCGGGCACGATCCGCACGCGG
>CBFGWW010000217.1:0-5369 GCA_965652625.1 uncultured Agromyces sp. | reverse complement strand
CGAGACGACGACGAGGCTCGACAGGAGCGGCGCGAGCGCGGCCGCGAGGAACCGGCGGTGGGCCTGCAGTATGCCGGCGAGCACGATTCCGACTCCGTAGAGGGGCACCTGGGGCGCGAAGATGCGCAGCATCCGCGCACCCAGCGCCTCAGCCGCGCTCGAGGTGGTCGACGAGCTCGTCGATGGTGCGGCTCAGGATGCGCGGCATGTCGATGGCCTCGGGCTCGAGCAGCCACTGCACCTGCAGGCCGTCCATGATCGCGATGAGCGCGGATGCCGCGTCGTCGAGCTCCTGCTGGTCGGTGTTGCCCGACACCTCGCCGAGCACGCCAGCGATCTTCGCCCGGAGCACGTGGAACCGCCCCTGGAAGTAGTCGTGCGCCGGATGCCCGTCGGTCACCGACTCGCCCGAGAGCACGGCGTACGCCTGCACGACGCCACGTCGATGGGTGTTCTCCTCGACGGTGTCGACGAGGTGCTGCAGGAAGGCCGGACCCTCGGTCTGCGCGCGGGCCGGGACGCCCGCGACCTCCTCGCCGTCGCGGTACTTCAGCATCGCGACGAGCAGGCCCTCCTTGCTGCCGAAGTGGTGCAGCACCCCGGCGTGGGTCATGCCCGCCTGCTCGGCCACCTCGACGAGCGCGCCCTTGTTGTACCCGCGCGCGCCGAAGACGTTCATCGCCGCCTTCAGCACCGCCTCGCGGCGCTCGGTCGTGCGGGCCTGCGGGCGCTGCACGCGCTCGGCGGCGGGCCGGCTGCGCGCGTCGTCTCGCGCTGTCTCCACCACGGTGTTTCCCTTCCTGTGCGGCTCGCCGCAGCGGCATCCGCTGCACTGCCGGAGGCGCCGACGAGGCTCGCGAGTCGAGTGCAGCACTCGTGACGCGGCCCCGGAACGGGCCCGGGCACGCCGTTATCGAACTGTGACACTTCCAAACTTACTTACAAGTCAGTAAGTGTGCCAGCATGTCCTTCGTCACTCAACGACGAGCTGTGAATGGAGTATAGGCGTGACCCCAACGACCGCCACCGGCGCCCTCGACGAGAGCGGATCCCTCTCGGGCACCGAGACGATCGCGCCGGGCCAGGGCTTCGATGCCGCGGCCGTCGCCGCCTCGCTCCCCCTCGACGAGAAGGTCGCCCTGCTCACGGGCGCCGCCACCTGGACGCTGCGCGAGATCCCCGCGATCGGCCTGCGCACCATGACCGTCTCCGACGGCCCGATCGGCGTGCGCGGCACCGGCGACGACGGGCTGCCGTCGGCACAGCTGCCGGCGCCGTCGGCCACGGCCGCCACGTGGGACGTCGACCTGCAGGCCCGCCTCGGTGCGCTCATGGCGGCCGAGGCGCGGCGCAAGGCGGTCGACGTGATCCTGGCCCCGGTCGTGAACCTCCAGCGCAGCCCCGTGGGCGGCCGGCACTTCGAGTGCCTCGCCGAGGACCCGCTGCTCACCGCACGCCTTGCCGTCGCGTTCGTCGGCGCGATCCAGGAGCAGGGCGTCGCCGCCTGCGTCAAGCACTTCGTCGGCAACGAGACCGAGACCGACCGCACCGAGTACCTCTCGCGCATCGACGAGCGCACGCTGCGCGAGGTCTACCTCGCGCCGTTCGAGGCCGTGGTCGACGCCGGCGTCTGGACGATCATGGCCGCCTACAACGGCCTCGCCCGCGACGGCGTCGACGCCACCGCGACCGCGCACGGGCCGCTGCTCAACGGCATCCTCAAGGGCGAGTGGGGCTTCGACGGCATCGTGGTGAGCGACTGGCTCGCCACGAAGACCGCGGTCGAGCCGGCGCTCGGCGGCCTCGACCTCGTGATGCCCGGGCCCGGCGGTCCGTGGGCCGAGGGGCTCCTCGACGCGGTGCGCGACGGACGTGTGCCCGAGTCGGCGATCGACGACAAGGTCGCCCGCATCCTGCGCCTCGCCGCGCGGGTCGGCGCGCTCAGCGGCCTCGCCGGCGAGGTGCTGCCCTACGACGCGAGCGGGGCGACCGAGGACCCGGCGTCCGACGAGGTCACGGCGCTCCTCACCGAGGCCGCTGCCCGATCGACCGTCGTGCTGCGTAACGACGGCGGCCTGCTGCCGGTCGCGACGGGCGCCGACGGCCCCCGCCGCATCGCGCTCATCGGCCACAACGCGGTCGAGCCGTTCACCCAGGGCGGCGGCAGCGCGTTCGTCACCCCGCCGCACGTGAGCACGCCGATCGACGCGTTGCGCGACGCCTTCCCCGACGCCGAGGTCGTGCTGCACCGCGGCGGGGCCGCGACCATCGGCGCTCCACTCGCGCCGGGCCGGCTCCTCACGACGCCCGACGGCGAGCCCGGCATCCGCATCGACCTCCTCGACGCCGACGGCGACGTGCGCGAGTCGCTGCAGGTGCCGGATGCCGCGAGCCTCTGGTTCCCGGTGCACGACGACGCCGTGGCAACTGCTCGGCTCACCACCGACGTCGAGCTGCGCGCGGCCGGCCGGCACGTGATCGAGCTCGCCCCCGTGGGCGCGCACCGCGTCACGGTCGACGGCGAGCTGCGCGGCAGGGCGGACGAGCCCGTCGGCGTCGAGGTCGTGCTCAACTCCAGCTACGCCAACCCGCCGAGCGTCGAGGCCGTCGTCGAGGTCGACGCCCCGCGGCTCGCCCGCGTCGAGGTCGACGCCCAGGTCATCGACGGGGAGTCCTACGGACGCTTCGTGCGCGTGCACTTCCGCTACCGCGCGCCCGGCCTGACGATCGACGAGGAGCTCGACGCCGCCGTGGCGGCCGCTGCGGCATCCGACCTCGCGGTCGTCGTCGTCGGGACCAACCCCGAGACCGAGTCCGAGGGCTGGGACCGCCCCGACCTCGCGCTGCCCGCCCGCCAGAACGAGCTCGTGCGCCGCGTCGCCGCCGCGAACCCGCGCACGGTCGTGGTCGTGAACGCGGGTGCGCCCGTGATCCTGCCGTGGCTCGACGAGGTCCCCGCGGTGCTCTGGTGGTGGCTGCCCGGGCAGGAGGCCGGCACGTCGCTCGCCGCCGTGCTGACGGGCGCGATCGAGCCGAGCGGACGACTGCCGTGGACCCTCCCAGCCCGCGAGGAGGACGTGCCCGTGCCGCACGGCATCCCCGTCGACGGCGTCATCGAGTACACCGAGCGACTCGACGTCGGCCATCGCGGCTGGGACCGGCTCGGCCGCACGCCCGCGCGCGAGTTCGGGTTCGGGCTCGGATACGCCGAGTGGGAGTACCGGTCGGTCGAGCTCGTCGACGCGGCATCCGTCGCGGCCGGCGACGCCGACGCACGCGTGAACGCAGCCGGCGCAGGCGCCGCCGCGCGTCCCGCCGCCGTCGTGCGCGTCACGATCGCGAACACCGGCGCCCGCGACGGACGCGAGGTCGTGCAGCTCTACCTCGCCGCCGACCCGGCCGACGCGGCATCCGACCCCGACCGCCCGCTGCGCTGGCTCGCCGGCTTCACGGTCGTCGACGTCACCGCGGGCGGCACCGCCACCGTGGACCTGCCCATCGATCGTCGCGCGTTCGAGACCTGGTCGACGGATGCCGCGAACTTCACCCTCCGGCCCGGTGCCTACCGCGCGCACGTCGGCCGGTCCTCACGAGACCTCCGCCTCGAGATCGACGTCCCGATCCGCGGCTGAGCACCACGCAACACGCATCACCACACGCACGAACAACAGAAATGCAAGGAGGCATGGAAATGCGAAAGAGCATCCTCGCCGCCGGCGCCATCGTGGTCGCCGCCGGCCTGGCGTTCACCGGGTGCAGTGCCGGCGGAGGCGGGGGCGGTGACTCGAGCAACAAGGTGCTGACCATCGGCATGCCGAACGGACCGCAGGCGCCGAACCAGAACCCGCTCGCCACCGGCTCCGCCTCGCTCTCGCTGGGCTACGCGTACGTCGTGTACGAGTCGCTCATGCAGATCAACGAGCTGCACCCCACCGACGAGCCGACCCCGTGGCTCGCCGAGTCGGTCGAGTGGAACGACGACTCGACGCAGGCGATCATCACCGCGCGCGACGGCGTGAAGTGGTCGGACGGCGAGGACTTCACCGCCGACGACATCGCGTTCTCGATCCAGCTGCGCAAGGACACCCCCGAGCTGAACATCGACTTCCCCGACCAGTACGGCGACATCTCGGTCGACGGCAACCAGGTCACGGTCGACTTCACGACCTCGCAGTACGTCAACCGCGACAAGCTCTACAAGCTGCTCATCGTGCCCGAGCACATCTGGGCCGACGTCGACCCGGTGCAGTTCACCGACGACGAGATGATCGGCACCGGGCCGTACCTGCTCGACCAGTTCACGCCGCAGTCGGTCACCATGAAGCCGAACCCCGGCTACTGGGGCGGCCAGCCGAAGGTCGGCACGCTGCGCTACGACACGTTCAACGACAACAACGGCCTCACCACGGCGCTCACCACCGGCGAGGCGCAGTGGGGCTGGACCTTCATCCCCGACTACGAGAACACGTTCATCGCCAAGGATCCCGAGCACTTCCACCAGGTGGCGGGCGGCGGCTTCGGCGTCGACGTGCTCTACCTCAACAACGAGACGAAGCCGTTCGACGACCCCGCGTTCCGCCAGGCGCTGAACCTCGTCGTCGACCGGGCCGAGATCTCCGAGAAGGCGGGCTACGGCGTGTGGCCGCAGATCTCGAGCGTCACGGGCCTGCCCCAGCCCTCGGGCGACGCGTACATCGCGCCCGAGTTCGACGGCGCCGAGCTCGAGGTCGACGTCGACGGTGCGAAGCAGCTCCTCACCGACGCCGGCTACACGTGGGACTCGTCGAACAAGCTCGTCGACCCCGACGGCACGGCCGTGACGTTCACGCTCACCAACCCCGCGGGCTGGAGCGACTACCTCTCGGCGCTCGACATCATCAAGGCCGGCGCCGAGGAGCTCGGCGCCACCGCGACCGTCGAGCCGGCCGTGCAGGACACGTGGTTCAACGACATCATCCCGTTCGGCAACTTCCAGGCGACCCTGCACTGGACCGACGGCGGCTCGACCCCGTGGAACCTCTACTCGAACATCATGGACGGCGCGTCCTACGTGCCGCTCGGCGAGACCGCGAACTGGAACTTCGGCCGCTACCGGAACGACGCGGTCACGCAGGCGCTCGCGGCCTTCAAGGGCGCATCGGATGACGCGACCCGCGCCGAGGCGATGCAGGTGATCCAGGACGCGTTCGTGAACGACGCCCCCGGTCTCGTCATCTGGTCGCGCCCCGCCGTGGCACAGTACTCCACGGTGAACTACACGGGCTTCCCCTCGGAGGACGACCCCTACGCGAACCCGCAGCCCACGGGTCCGCAAGCGGCGCTCATCCTCTCGAAGCTCGAGCCCACGAAGTGACCCGCATCACCGAGTG
>CBFGWW010000216.1:0-5381 GCA_965652625.1 uncultured Agromyces sp. | reverse complement strand
CGGTCGCCCGGTCGTCGGGCGCCGGATCGGACGCTCCGACGCAGGCGGTGAGCGCGAGGCATCCGATGGCGACGAGCACCGGGAGCGCGCGCCGGGCGGCGGGTCGACGGGATCGCATCGCTTCATCGTAGGAAGCGTCCGGATCTCGTGCCGACCCCAGTCCGCGCGACTCGGCGCGTCGTAGGCTCTCGCCCATGGCCTACGACGTCGCGCGCATCCGTTCCCTGTTCCCGTCGCTCGAGAGCGGCTGGGCCCACTTCGACGGGCCGGGCGGCACGCAGACCCCGCGCCCCGTGGGCGACGCCGTGGCATCCGTGCTCACCGGGCCGCTCTCGAACCGCGGCACCGTGGGGGAGTCCGAGGAGCGGGCCGAGGCGGCGGTGCACGGCTTCCGGCTCGCGATGGCCGACCTGCTCGACGCGCACCCGCGCGGCATCGTGCACGGGCGCAGCGCCACCCAGCTGATCTACGACTTCTCGCGGAACCTCTCGCGCGACTGGGGCGAGGGCGACGAGGTGATCGTCACACGGCTCGACCACGACGCGAACGTGCGGCCGTGGGTGCAGGCCGCCGAGCACCGGGGCGCCACCGTGCGGTGGGCCGAGTTCGACCCGGCCACGGGCGAGCTGCCGACGGATGCCGTCGCCTCCCTGCTCTCGGACCGGACGCGTGTGGTCGCCGTCACGGGTGCGTCGAACCTCATCGGCACGATGCCCGACATCCCCGCGATCGCCGCCGAGGCGCACCGCGCCGGCGCGCTCGTGTTCGTCGACGGCGTGCACCTGACCGCGCACGAGCTGCCCGACGTGGAGGAGATGGGGACGGACTTCTTCGTGTGCTCGCCCTACAAGTTCCTCGGGCCGCACTGCGGCGTGCTCGCGGCCCGCCCCGAGCTGCTCGAGGGCATCATGCCCGACAAGCTGCTGCCCGCCACGAACGTCGTGCCCGAGCGGTTCGAGTTCGGCACGCTGCCGTACGAGCTGCTCGCGGGTGTCACCGCCGCGGTCGACGTGCTCGCCGGGCTCGACCCCGAGGCCGCCGAGGCGGCGGAGTCGCGGCGCGAGCGACTGGCGGCGTCGTACGCGGCGCTGCACGAGCACGAGGAGACCCTTCGCGCGCGGCTCGAGGCGGGCCTCCGCGAGCTGCCCGGCGTCGAGATCCGGTCGCGCGCCGCGCGACGCACGCCGACGCTGCTCGTCACGTTCGACGGCCCCGATGCGTCCGACGTCACGCGGGCGCTCGCGGCGGGCAAGGTGCTGGCTCCGTCGGGCAACTTCTACGCGCTCGAGGTGTCGCGGCACCTCGGACTCGGCGACGAGGGCGGCCTGCGCATGGGCCTCGCGCCGTACACCGACGCGTCCGACGTCGACCGCCTCCTCGAGGGGCTCGCCGCCGCGCTTCGCTGACGGCATCCCGCCGGCCAGGCTCGGCTGACGCCGTCGGAGGCCCCGCCTAGGCTGAGCGGATGACCATCGCCGAGACCGCCGAAGCCCTCCGCCGCCTGCACGCCGACCCCGAGCTGCTGCAGGTCGTCAACGTCTGGGACGTGGCGACCGCCCGCGCCGTCGCCGCCCTGCCGGGCACGCGCGCGATCGCGACCGCGAGCCACTCGATCGCCGCCGCGTTCGGCTATCCCGACGGCGAGCAGATCCCGGTCGACCTCATGCTCGACATGGCGGGGCGCATCGCGCGCGCCGTCGACGTGCCCGTGACCGCCGACCTCGAGGCGGGGTACGCCGACGCGGGCGAGACCATCCGCCGCGCCGTCGGCGAGGGCATCGTCGGCGCCAACCTCGAGGACCAGCTGAAGCCGCTCGCCGAATCGGTGGCCGCGGTCGAGGCCGCCGTCGCCGCTGCCGAGGCCGAGGGCGTGCCGTTCGCGCTCAATGCGCGCACCGACGCGTTCGTGCACGGACGGGACCGTGGCCGCGACATCTGGATCGCCGACGCGATCGAGCGCGGGCGCGCCTACCTCGACGCGGGCGCGACCACCGTGTTCGTGCCCGGGAACTTCGGCGAGGACGTCGTGGTCGAGCTCGTCTCGGGCCTCGGCGAGCAGCGGGTGAGCCTCATCGGGCTGCCCGACATCCCCGCACCCGCACGCCTGCAGGAGCTCGGCGTCGCCCGCCTCTCCTACGGGCCCTACCCGCAGCGCGTCGTGCTCGCCGAGCTGCAGGACCTCGCGAGCTACCTCTACGACGGCGGAACACTGCCGCTCGAACCCCGTCCGCGCAGCTGAGGCCCGCGGCATCCGTTCGCCCGGCTCGCCCGATCGGCGGAGTCGACCTTCGGGTCTCCCCCACGCGGCGGATGCCCCGCGCCCGCGCCCCTCGCTAGGGTGGCGTGCATGGCGGGAATCCCAATCGAGGTCACGGGGCTCAGCAAGCGATTCGGACCGGTGACCGCGGTCGACGATCTCAGCTTCACGGTCCAGCCGGGTCGCGTCACCGGGTTCCTCGGACCCAACGGCGCGGGCAAGACCACGACCCTGCGCGTGCTGCTCGGCCTGGTGCGCGCGAGCGCGGGCACGGCGACGTTCGGCGGCACCCGCTATCGCGACCTGCCCCGCCCGCTCGAGACGGTGGGCGCCGCGCTCGACGCGAACTTCCACCCCGGCCGCTCCGCGAAGCAGCACCTCGCGGTGTACGCGACGGCCGCGGGCATCCCGAAGTCGCGCGTGCCGGCCGTGCTCACCATGGTCGGGCTCGCTGAGTTCGCGGGCCGCCGCGTCGGGGGATTCTCGCTCGGCATGCGCCAGCGCCTCTCGCTCGCGTACACGCTGCTCGGCGACCCGGGCGTGCTCGTGCTCGACGAGCCGATCAACGGGCTCGACCCCGAGGGCATCCGGTGGATCCGCGGCTTCCTGCAGAGCCTCGCGAAGGAGGGGCGCACGGTGCTCGTGAGCTCCCACCTGCTCAGCGAGGTGCAGCAGAGCGTCGACGACGTCGTCATCATCTCGCGCGGCCGGCTCGTGCGCAGCGGGCCCCTCTCGACGCTCCAGATCGGCGCCGCGCCGCGCACCATCGTGGAATCGCCCGATCCCCTCCGCCTCGCCGCGGCGCTCGACCAGGCCGGCCTCGACTACACCGAGGAGGGCGCGGGATTCATCGTGGAGGAACCCGATCCTGGCCGCGTCGGGCACGCCGCGTTCGTCGGCGGCGTCGAGCTCAGCGCGCTGCATCAGGTCGCGGCCGGACTGGAGGACTCGTTCCTGTCGCTCGTCGGCGACGGCGGGAGCGAGGGCACGCCCGACCTCGAACCCCTGCGCGTCGGCGGAGAGGAGCGATGACCGTGTTCCGCTCGATCGGCTCCGAGTTCCAGAAGGTCTTCACCACCCGCATGTGGTGGCTGCTCGCCATCCTGCTCGTCGCGTACGTGCTGTTCCTCGCGGGCGGCTTCGGCGCGTTCCTCGGGTGGGCCGTCGAGAACCCCGATGCCGCCGAGAACGTCGGCAACACCCAGCTGCCGCCCGGCATCCAGCTCGGCCCGCTGCTCTACAGCTTCGCCTCCTCGGTCGGCTACGTCTTCCCCGTGCTGCTCGGCGCGCTCGCCGTCACGGGCGAGTTCCGGCACAAGACGCTGACGCCGACGTTCCTCGCCGTGCCGCACCGTTCGGTCGTGCTCGGCTCGAAGTACGTGTCGGAGCTCGTGCTCGGCGCGGGCTTCGGCGTCATCGCGTTCGCGACGTCGGTCGCCGGCGGAGCCGCTGCCCTCTCGGCGTTCGGACTCGACACCGGCCTCGACGAGACGGACACGTGGGCGCTCATCGGTCGCGGCGTGCTCGCGATGGCGCTCTGGGCGACCATCGGCGTCGGCCTCGGCGCGCTCGTGCCGAACCAGGTCGCCGCGATCGTGATCGTGCTGGCGTTCACGCAGTTCGTCGAGCCGATCCTGCGGCTCGGGGCGTCCCTCAACGACGTGACCGCGCAGATCGGGCAGTACCTGCCAGGCGCGGCGAGCGACGCGCTCGTCGGCGCCTCGTTCTACACGATCGCCTCGGTCGGCTCGTCGGAGATGCTGGAGTGGTGGCAGGGCGGCCTCGTGCTCCTCGCGATCGGCGCCGTCGCAACGATCCTCGGCGGCGCGACCACCTGGCGGAGGGACGTGACCTGACGGTGGACCTCGCCGAGCTGCGGACGCTCCGGCTCCGCGTGCAGGGACTCCGGGCGCCGTTCGACGCCTCGGGTCCCGAGGTCGTGCGTCGGTTCGCCGCCGTGCAGGCGCAGGAGTTCCTGCCCGCGCAGTGGGGGCTCGCCGCTCGGGTTCCCGCCGATCGGCGACCGGATGCCGCGGCCCTCGCCGCGGCGCTCGACGACGGCGAGATCCTCCGCACGCACGTGCTCCGGCCGACGTGGCACTTCCTGCATCCCGACGACGCCCGCTGGATCATGGAGGTCTCGGCCGAGCGCGTCTACGGCGCGAGCCGCACCTACATCCGCCGCACCGGCCTCGAGGGCGAGACCGGCACGCGCGGGCTCACGATCCTGGCGGCGTCGCTCGAGGGCGGGCACCGCACGCGTGCCGAGCTGAGCGCGGCCCTCGAGGCGGGCGGGCTGCCGCTCACCGGACTCGCGTTCACCTACGTGCTCATGCTGGCGGAACTCGAGCGCGTCGCCATCAGCGGCGCGAACGCCGGCAAGCAGCGCACCTACGCCGCGTTCGACGAACGGGTGCCGCCGTCGGCGCCGCGTCCACGCGAGCAGGCGCTGGCGGAGCTCGCCGCGCGGTTCATCGCGTCGCGGGGTCCCGTCACCGAACGCGACTTCGCCGCGTGGTCGGGCTTCACGCTCGGCGATGCGCGTCGGGCGTTCGCCGACGCAGCCGATCCCGAGGGTCTGGGCGATGGCGAGCGCTTCGAGGAGCTCGACGTCGACGGCGCCGTGCACGTGCTCGATGCGGCATCCGTGGCCGCGCTGCAACCTGTCGAGCAGGTGTCGGATGCCGCGACGCCGATCGTCGACCTGCTGCAGGCCTACGACGAGTACATCATGGGCTACGCGCCGCCGCGCTCGTACCTGCAGCCGCCGGGCCGCTCGGATCCGGTGCACCCCGAGTTCCCGCTGCACGCCCTCGTGATCGACGGCACCATGGCCGGGCGCTGGGCCCCGGTCGTCGAGGCGAAGCGCGCCCGGGTGCGGATCGTGCCGTGGCGCGAGTTCACCCCCGCCGAGGAGCGCGCGCTCGCGGCATCCGTCGCCGACGTGGAGCGGTTCCTGGGACTGCCCGTCACGGTCGAGCGCGAGCCGATCCCGTCGTCGTGAGCCGCCGCCGGCAGATTTGGCCGGTCACCAACGGGTCGGATGTTCCTGGGGGCTCATGTCGAATCCGCCTCACATGAGGCGGACTTCACACGGGTGACGCGCTCCCGGTCCATTTCAATT
>CBFGWW010000215.1:0-5387 GCA_965652625.1 uncultured Agromyces sp. | reverse complement strand
GGATGCCGCACCGTCCGCGTCGGTGTACGCCGACTGATCGGCGCAGCGATCAGCCCAGGAGCGACCCCCGCAGCGCTCAGCGCAGGAGCGCCTCCCGCAGCGCCCGCGCCTGCGCACGCCAGAATTCGCGCGACACGCCCGCCCTGCGGAGGATCGCGTCGAACCCGTGGAACGCGCCGTCGATGACGACGAGCTCGCACGGCACGCCCGCCTCGGCGAGGCGCGCGGCGTACCGCACGTCCTCGTCGTGGAAGAGGTCGTTCGACCCGACCCCGATCCACGCGGGCGGCAGTCCCGAGAGGTCGTCGCGCCGGGCGGGAGCGGCGTACGGCGAGACGTCGGCAGCCCCCGGCTCGCCACCCAGGTAGGCGGTCCACGCGAAGCGGTTGCTCTTGGGCGTCCAACCGCGCACGCCGGGCACCACGTGGTCGTCGCGCACCACGGTGCGATCGTCGAGCATCGGGTAGACGAGCAGCTGGAACGCGGGCCGCACCTCGCCGCGGTCGTGCGCGAGCAGGGCGAGCGCCGCCGCGAGGCCGCCGCCCGCCGACGCACCGCCGATCGCGATCCGTGCGGGGTCGACGCCGAGCGCCTCCGCGTCCCGGGCGATCGCGCACAGGGCCGCGTACGCGTCCTCGAGCCCGGCCGGTGACGGATGCTCCGGGGCGAGCCGGTACCGCACCGCGAACACCGGGATCCCGAGCTCCCGGGCGAAGCCGATGCTCGACTGCTCGTCCTGCTCGGGCGTGCCGAGGAGGTAGCCGCCGCCGTGGATCCAGAGGAGGGCCGGCGTCGCCGCGGAGCGCCCGACCGGGTCGTAGCGCCGGATGCGCACGTCGGGCGCCCCGAGCGGTCCGGCGACCGTGAGCTCGTCGATCCGGACATCGTCGGGAGCCGGCGGCACCCGCGGCGTCTGCCGCATGAGCGGCAGCAGCCGCGGCGTCACCGAGAGCTTCGGGATGAACCGCGCGACCGCGAGGTCGCGATGGAAGGTCGGCACGGGCTGGACGCCGTCGTCGCGCGGGCCGGGGCCTACGCCGCCGACCAGCCGCCGTCGGACGCGAGCACGACACCGTTCACGTTCACGCCGTCGTCGGAGAGCAGGAACGTGATGGATGCCGCGAGCGCCTCGGCCTCGGCCGCGTCGGGCAGGATCGCCATGGCCTGGCGGACGCGCTGGGCACCGAGCGGCGACGCGAACGACGCCTCGATGTTCGTGATGGTCGGGCCGGGGGCGACGGCGTTCACGCGCAGGCCGCTCGGGCCGTACATGAAGGCGGTCGACTTCGTGAGGCCGACCACGGCGTGCTTCGAGGCCGTGTAGGCCACGCCCGCGGCCGAGCCGCGCAGCGCCGCCTCGGAGGCGGTGTTCACGATCGAGCCGGCGCCCTGCGCCAGCATCGTCGGCACGACGGCGCGCATGAGCTTCATGGTGCCGTCGACGTTCACCCGCATGACGCGCTGCCAGACGGCGTCGGTGAGCTCGCCGATCGGCGTCATGTCGTCCATGATCCCGGCGATGTTGGCCAGGCCGTCGATGCGCTCGCCCGCGGCGCTGACGATCTCGGCGACCTTCGCGTCGTCGGTGATGTCGGCGACGAGCGTCACGACGTCAGCGCCGGGGTGGTCAGCGGCGAACTCGTCGAGGCGCTCCTGCGACACGTCGACGGCCACGACACGGCCGCCCTCGCGGGCGATGCGCGACGCGGTGGCGCGGCCGATGCCCGATCCCGCGCCCGTGACGATGACGGTCTTGCCCGCGAAGCGGCCCTGGTCGAGGCGCTCGACCCACTCGGGTCGCTCGACCGGCGTGCCCGCGGCATCCGCCACCGCCTCATCGGAGGCGTCATCGATCTCGCCCGCGGCGGCCGGCGCGCCCGCTGGCACGTCACCCGCGGCCGCCCGAGCCACGAGGTCGTCGACCATCTGCTGGCTGAACTGCCCCTTGCTGAGCTTGACCAGGCGCTTCAGCGCGAGTCGGTACACGGGACGCAGCACGCTCGGATCCTGGCCGGCCTGTGCGAGCATGTCGCGGATGATGGGGCCGCCGACCGGGTGCTCGAGCCAGGTCTTGATGGAGTCGTCGCCGGTGAGGGGCTTGGGGGTGCTCATGGGGTGCTTCCTTCTCTTCGGGCTCGTCCGGAACCTACCGGACATCCTTGTCCGGTAGTAACGTAACACCCGTGCCTGAGCGTGGGAAGGGAATCCAGGGAGCGCGCAAGCCCAATCGCGGGCCGAGCGCCGGACCCGCGAATCGGCGCGCGCTCATCGCCGCCGCACGCGACGTGTTCGCGACCGAGGGCCTGCAGGCCCCGTTCAGCGCGGTCGCGAAGAAGGCGGGGGTCGGTCAGGGCAGCCTCTACCGGCACTTCCCCGACCGGCTCTCGCTCGCGGTCGCCGTGTTCGACGAGAACCTCGACGAGCTCGCGGTCGCGGTCGAGCCCGACGACGCGACGCTCGACGACCTGCTCGACGCCATCATCGGCCAGGTCGTGGTGTCGGCGGCGTTCATCGACCTCATCTGGCACAACCGCCACGACGAGCGCGTCGCGCCCCTGAGCGACAAGCTGGCGGGCATCGTCGAGCGCGTGCTCGCTCGCGAGCAGGCCGCGGGCCGCCTCGGCGGGCACGTCGAGGCGGCCGACGTGCTGCTCGCGATCACCATGCTCGCCGACGTGATCTCGCGGGCGGATGCCGCGGAGCGCCCCGACGTCGCGAGGCGGGCGTGGTCGCTCATGCACTACGCGTTCCTGCCACGGGAGTGACGTCCGACCGACCCCCCACCGACACCGCCCTGACACCCGAACGCGGCCCTGAGCCCGGCGCGGCCGTCATGAGAACATGGCGCTGGGGATTGGGGGCTGGCGCATGGCCGACACGTATCCGAACATCGCCGACCACGGGCTGATCGGCGACCTGCAGACGGCGGCGCTCGTGGACTCGAACGGCACCATCGACTGGTTCTGCTGCCCGCGGTTCGACTCGCCCAGCGTGTTCGCGTCGCTGCTCGACGCCGAACGCGGCGGCTACTGCAGTGTTCGCCCCGCGACCGACGACTACGTGACGCGCCAGCTCTACCTGCCGAACACGGCGATCCTCGTGACGCGGTTCATGACCGAGCAGGGCGTCGGCGAGCTCATCGACTTCATGCCCGTGGCCGACGGCACGGCCACCGACCGCCACCGGCTCGTGCGGATGCTGCGCGTGGTGCGCGGGACGCTGGACTTCGTCGCCGAGGTGCAGCCCCGCTTCGACTACGGCCGGCAGGCGCACGACTTCTCGGCCGTCGAGGGCGAGGGCGCGATCTTCCGGTCGCCCGACCAGGCGCTCACGATGCACCGCGTGGGCGATTTCGTGATGCACGACGGCCGGCGTGCCGGGCGGGCGGAGCTCGTCGGACAGGGCGTGCGCATCACGGGCTCGCTCAACGCGGGCGAGATGACGGGCGTGATGCTCGAGTCGGGCGGCGTGCCGCCGAAGCGCATCACGCACGACGAGCTGTTCGACATGTTCCTCGAGACCCGGCGCTACTGGCGCGAGTGGAACGAGCGCTCCACCTACCGCGGGCGCTGGCGCGAGATGGTCGCCCGCTCGGCCATGACGCTCAAGCTCATGACGTACGCGCCGACGGGAGCCCTCGTCGCCGCGCCGACGGCGGGCCTGCCCGAGCAGGTCGGCGGCGAGCGCAACTGGGACTACCGCTACACGTGGATCCGCGACGCCTCGTTCTCGGTCTACGCCCTGCTCGGTCTCGGCTACACCCAGGAGGCCGAGCAGTTCGTCGAGTGGCTCATGCAGCGCGTGCACGAGAGCGTCGGCGACACCTCGGGGCCGCTCAAGATCATGTACCGCGTCGACGGCTCGTCGGACCTCGTCGAGGAGTCGCTCGACCACTTCACGGGCTACCGCGGCTCGGCGCCCGTTCGCATCGCCAACGGCGCCGCCGACCAGCTGCAGCTCGACATCTACGGCGAGGCCATGGATTCGATCCACCTCGCCGACACCCATGGCCTGCAGCTCCCGCACGTCGGCTGGACGCAGCTCAGCCGGCTGCTCGACTGGGTCTGCGACCACTGGGACGCCGCCGAGGAGGGGATCTGGGAGACCCGCGGCGGTCCGAAGAAGTTCACGTACGGTCGGTTCATGTGCTGGGTCGCGCTCGACCGCGGCATCCGCCTCGCGCAGTCGCGGGGTCGGCCGGCGCCCATCCCGCGATGGCGCGAGCAACGCGACGCCATCTACGAGTGGGTCATGGCCACGGGCTGGGACGAGGAGCGGAAGGCGTTCGTGCAGTACGAGGGCACCGAGGTGCTCGACGCGTCGCTGCTCGTCATGCCGCTCATGGGCTTGATCGCGCCGCGCGACCCGATGTGGCTCTCGACGCTCGAGGCGATGGACGATGAGCTCGTCTCCGACAGCCTCGTCTACCGCTACAACCCGAGCGCGTCGCCCGACGGACTGCGCGGGTCGGAGGGCACCTTCACGCTGTGCTCGTTCTGGTACGTCGACGCGCTCGCACGGTCGGGGTTCCTCGACGAGGCGCAGCTCGTGTTCGAGAAGATGCTCACCTACGCGAACCACCTCGGCCTCTACGCCGAGGAGATCGGGCTCACGGGCGAGCAGCTCGGCAACTTCCCGCAGGCGTTCAGTCACCTCTCGCTCATCAACGCGGCGGTGAACCTCGACTACCAGCTCGACCACGGTTCGGGCTTCGTCGACCCGGTGCTGAGCAAGGGCCGCCGGGTGATCTGACGGATGCCGCGGCACGGCGCCGCGGCATCCGTGACACGCCGGGGCGTGGAGTTCGCCCGACCCGATGTGTGCTGATGTCGCGGCATCCGTGACACGCCGGGGCGCGGAGTTCGCCCGAGCCCATGTGCTGATGTCGCGGCATCCGTGACACGCCGGGGCGTGGAGTTCGCCCGACCCGAGGCATCCTCGCAGTACGTTGAGCCCACGCACCTCACTGTGAGCAAAGGAGCCATCGTGGCAGGTCCTCGTCCTGGGGGAGTCACCCTCGTCGCCGTTCTCGCCTGGATCTCTGGAGCACTCCAGATCCTCACCGGCATCCTCATCCTGTTCGGCGCCCAAGGCGGTGGAGCGGGCGTCGCGTGGGCGAACATCATCGTCGGCGCCATCGTCATCATCGTCAGCCTCGGCCTGTTCCGGGGCAACAACGCGGCGAGGATCATCGTCGCGATCGTCTTCGCGCTCAACCTGGGCACGGCGATCCTGACGATGTTCACGCACCCCGCGTTGCTCTGGTCGTCGCTCATCGGCGGCGCGCTGGCGCTCATCGGCCTGCTGCTGCTGTTCTCGGCGCGGGCGAACGAGTTCTTCCGCACCGCCTGACCTCGGGACTCCGACCGGCGCTCGAGCGCGCGTCC
>CBFGWW010000214.1:0-5436 GCA_965652625.1 uncultured Agromyces sp. | reverse complement strand
CGCCCGAGCTCGCGGGGGATCCGCTTGCGGGGAGGCGCGTGGTCGCGACGCCGGCCGAGCCCCGTCCCGTCGCCGACCTGTCGTCGCGTCGTCGGCCGTGGTGGCCGATCGCGGTCGCCGCGGCGGTCGGCGGCATCCTCGTCGGGGTCGGCATCGGGGTGGCGATCGGTGGGCTCGGCGGCGTGGAGTCCACGCCCGTCCCCGCGGTCGTGCTCGCGAGCGCCGACCTGGCCGCCTTCCCCGGGTGGGACGACGCGTCGGGCCATGCCACCGTGGAGGAGGACGCCGACGGCATCCGCTCGATCGTCGTCGACCTCGATGCGTCCGTCCCGCAGGGCGACGTCAGCGAGGTGTGGCTCATCCGCTCGGATGCCTCGGGCCTCGTGAGCCTGGGGCTGCTCGACGGTTCCTCGGGGCGCTTCGTGCTTCCCGCGGGCATCGACCTGACGGAGTTCACGCTCGTCGACGTCTCGGCGGAGCCGGTGGACGGCGACCCGGCGCACTCCGGCGACTCGATCGTGCGCGGCGAGCTGGTGGAGAGCTGAGGTGACCGTCGCCCCACCCGTCGCGTTCGCGCCGTACGCCGTGCTCTCGGTGGTGCACCTCGTGGTGCTCCAGGCGGCGCCCGATCCCATGGCGGTCACGGTCACCAAGGTGCTGCTCATGCCGGCGCTCGCACTCGGGGTGCTGCTGGCATTCCGGCCGCTGCGCGGCGCCGTGCCCGTGCTGCTGCTCGCGGCCATCGCCTTCTCATGGGGCGGCGACGCACTGCTCACGTTCCCCGGCGACCTCTGGTTCGTCGTCGGGTTGGTCTCGTTCCTGCTCGCCCACGTCGCCTATATCGCGCTGTTCCTGCGCCTGCCACCGCGCGGCCGCCGCCTTCCCACGTGGACGCTCGTGTACGTCCTCTGGTACGCCGCCTTCCTCTCCCTCCTCGGGCCGCACCTCGGCGCGCTCTTCGTGCCCGTGGCGGCCTACGGGCTCGTGCTCGGCACGATGGCGGCGCTCGCCGGCGGCATCCGCGGGGTCGTCGCGCTGGGCGGCGCGCTGTTCGTCGTGTCGGACTCGGTGCTCGCGCTCGGACGATTCCTGCCGGGCTACGAGTTCGCGCTGCACGACCTCACGGTGATGACGACGTACCTCGCCGCGCAGGGCCTCATCGCGCTCGGCGTCGTGGGGTTGCAGCGGGCTGGCGTCAGCGCTCCGCGTCGCTCGACGTCGTCCGCGCAGCCGGCGTAGCCGGAGGTCGTCGACCTTCACCGCCGCCGCCGCCCGCGCGCCCGCGCTCGGGCTCGCTGGCATCCCGCACGCGGTCGACGAGCTCCCGCCACGGACCCACGAGCTGGCGCTCCGCGAGCGTCGCCTCGTGCGGCGCGCACCGGATGCGGTAGACGAACCGGTCGGGCTCGGGCGGCACGGGCGGGGGCTGGCTCCACGGGATCTCCTCGATGAGGAGGTACCAGTCCTCGGCGTCGGGCTGCTCGTCGACGCGCACCTCCCACGTGAGCCGAAGGCCCGCCAGACCGCCGCTGCGCGACACGATGACGTCCATGTCGCGATCGTACTCCCGGCGCCGGCGTGCGGAACCGGCCGCGACCGTCGGGATCACGGGGTGGGCGGCACCTCGATGCCGACCGACGCCCACCCGTTCGCCACGGCCCGCGCCTCGCGCGACGTGCGCCCGTAGCGCTCCTGCGCGGCGCGCACCGTCTCGCGTGCGAACTCGCGGAAGTTCGACGTCGGCTTCAGCCGCCCCGTGGTGACCACGTCGTACCAGACGCGCCCGACCGTCTCCCACGCGAAGCCGCCGAGCTCGACGGCCGCGAGTGCGAAGGCGCGGTTGGGGATGCCCGAGTTGAGGTGCACCCCGCCGTTGTCCTCGTCGGTCTCGATGTAACGGTCGAAGTGGTCGGGCTGCGGGTCGCGCCCGAGCACGTCGTCGTCGTACGCGGTGCCCGGCTCGATCATCGACCGGATGGCGCGGCCCTCGACGGCGTCGGTGAAGACGCCCTCGCCGATGAGCCAGGTCGCCGACGCGGCATCCTGCCCCTTCGCGTACTGCTCGACGAGCGCGCCGAACACATCGGAGACGTGCTCGTTGAGTGCACCCGACTGCCCCTGGTAGCGCAGGCGCGCCGTGCGCTCGGTGATGCCGTGCGCGAGCTCGTGGCCGATGACGCTGATCGACTCGGTGAAGCCGCGGAACACCTCGCCGTCGCCGTCGCCGAACACCATGCGCTCGCCGTCCCAGAAGGCGTTGTCGTAGCGGTCGCCGTAGTGCACGGTCGCCTCGAGCGGCATGCCGGCGTCGTCGATCGAGTCGCGGGCGAAGACGCGGGCGAACATCTCGAAGGTGTCGCCGAGCCCGTCGTAGGCCTGGTTCACCGCCGTGTCGCCGGTCGGCGGCTCGCCCTCGCGGCGCACGAGGCGCCCGGGCAGCTTGTCGTCGCCCTCGGCGTCGGAGATGCGCCGGTCGGGCTGCGGCGCCGTGCCGGGTGCCGCAGCGGGCCGCTCGTCGCGCGCCGGGCGTTCGGGGCCCATGAACGACGGCAGCTCGCCGGCCGCGCGGAACTCGCGCAGCGGGGCGTCGCGCAGCAGCGAGCGCCGCGCGGCCTCGGCGGCGTCGGCGTAGGCGGGATCGTCGGTCGTCGCGATGCGCAGGAGCAGGTACGGCGGCACGATGGCCGCGCGGGTGGACGGATGGGGGAAGGGCCGAGGCATCCGTGTCATGCACCCGATCGTGCCATGCCGGGCCGACACGCATGGCCGCACTCGCCGTGCGCCACTTGCCGCGGCAATCGCCGCTTGCGAAGCTGGAGCGGTGACCGCCGCTCCCGTCGCCGCCCCGAGCGAGGTGCGCACGCACCCGATCGGCCTCGTGCCCGCGGTGCTCGTGTGCGGTGCGGCGGTGCTGTTGTTCGGATTCGAGCAGAACCTCCTCGGCTACGCCGTGCTCGCCGTGGGCCTCCTCGTCGCGTGGCTCGTCGACCGGTCGGGGCGCACCGATCGACTCCTGCCCGACCTCCTCCTCATCGCGATCGGCCAGGTCATCATCTCGACGATGCCCCTCGAGGCGGACATCGCGTACTGGAGCATGGTGCGCTTCGCCGTGGTGCTCGGCCTCGCGGTGGCCGTGCCCTACGTGATCTCGCGGTACTGGTACGGCGACCGGGTCATCCGATTCCCGTGGCGCACCGGCCGGCGCTGGACCCGCACCCAGTGGATCTACCTCATCGCCGTCACCGTGGCGGGCTGGCTCATCCTGCCCTTCTACTTCATCACCTCGGGCGTGTACCAGAACTGGCCGACCGTCACCACGCCCGACGAGATCGCCCGCCTCTTCGTCGGCGTCAACGCCGTCGGCACGTGGGACGAGCTCTTCTTCATCTGCACGGTCTTCGCGCTGCTGCGCCGCCACTTCCCGACCTGGCAGGCGAACCTGCTGCAGTCGGTCGTGTTCGTCTCGTTCCTGTGGGAGCTCGGGTACCAGTCGTGGGGGCCGCTGCTCACGATCCCGTTCACGCTCATCCAGGGCTACACGTTCAAGCTCACCAAGTCGCTCACGTACGTGCTCATCGTGCACCTCATCTTCGACGCGGTCGTGTTCTGCGTCATCGTCTACGCGCACAACGGCTGGCCTGCGATCTTCCCGCTCGTGCCGTCGTGATGGAGGTGGGCGAGGCGGCATGAGCGAGCGGATGCCGCGTCCCGCGCGTCTCCACGCGACGACCTCGCCGCGCTCGCTCAGAACGGCACCGGCTCGTAACGCTCCAATAGTGCCTGCCACTCCTCATCGATCGTCGAGCTCGGATCGGGCGGAATCGGGGGCGGTTCGGCGGACGGGCAACCCGGGCTCGCGGCATCCGCTGAGTACACCCCCTCGCCCGGACCGATCGGCATGAACGGCCGCTCGGGCAGCGTTCGGAGCACGTGTCCGGCCGGGGAGGTCCACCGCATCACGCCGCCGGGCTCCTGCAGCACGCGCCACCTGCTCTCGTGCTTCAAGGAGTGGTGGTGTTCGCAGAGCGCCGCGAGGTTCGCCGCGGAGGTCGTGCCACCGCGCGCGAAGGCCGTGGTGTGGTCGAGGTCGGCGTGGGTGGCGGGCCGTGAGCAGCCCGGGAAGCGGCACTGCCCGTCGCGGAACCGCACGAGCCCGGCGGGGTCGGCCGGCACGCGGTAGCGATCGTGGCCATAGCTCACGACGGCGCCGGTCTCGGGATGCACCAGGATGCGACGGATCCACGGCGCGTGCGCGGTCAGCAGCCGGGCGGTCTCGGGGTCGATCGGGCCGTAGCCCTCGAGCTCGGCCGGCTCGTCATCGAGCCCGAGCAGGGTCATCACCGGCACGGTCACGTTGATGCGGGGCACGACCGCGCCGGTTGCAGCAGCGCCGTCGCGCGTGCGCTCGTCATCGGGGAGCGTGCCGCCGAGCAGCAGGTCGGCCGCGACGTCGACGGCGCGTTGCAGTGAGGTGCGGGTGTCGCCGGTCGGGGCCGGACGCGTCGCGAGCGCGGTGAGGCGGGCGTCGATCGCGACGGCGCGCTCGGCCTCGAGGTGCAGGCTCAGCCACGCCATGCCGTCGGGAGCGGGATCGATGCAGACTCGCCGATCGTCGACGGCGCGCGCTCGTCGATCGGCCAGCGGCTCGGGGTGCAGCCGCTCGCGCACGCGGCGCATGCGTCGCCGCACATCGGAGTTCGTCGAGACGGTGCCGTTCACCGCTGCTGCCGACGCCGCATCGAGGGCGACCTTCTCGACCGCATCGGCGACGTCGACCGGAAGGCCCTGCGTGAGTTCGAGCACCGACCGCACCTGCGTGAGCGCGAGCTCGCCCACCGCGAGCGCGTCGAGCGTCGCGTGGCGTGGGCCGGTGAGTCGTTCGGCCTCGGCCACGAGACGCGAAGCGGATGCCTCGTGCCGCCCGAGCGTCGTCGCCAGTTCGGCGACGAACGAGCGCTTCGCCATGTCGCGTTCGCGTGACGTGCTCGATTCGCTGATGCGCTCGACGTCGACCGCGAGGGCGCGTGCGCGTTGGATGCAGCGGTACTGCCCCGCCTGGAGCTGGCGGATCGCTGTCTCGAACGTGGAGATCGCCGCCAATTCAGCCTCGAGCGCCGCTTCGTGCGCGAGGTCGAGGGTGGCGGGCATGGGTCCATCCAAGCACGAGCCACTGACACTGCGATGAGCCGGAAAGCGCCGATCATCGCATGAAAAGCCCACGCCTTCAGGATCTGCGCACCCGCAGCACGACCCGCATCGACAGGACCCCGAGCACGACGCCGGCAGCCACGGCCGCCACGCCGACCATCCACTCCAGGAGGCTCGGCGGCCCGGGCGGCGCCTCGAACACCGCCCCCGTGCTGCTCGCGTAGACCGTCGCGGTCGTGCCGACGCCGAGGTGCGCACTGCGCAGGTCGGCACGCGCGCCGTCGGGGA
>CBFGWW010000213.1:0-5458 GCA_965652625.1 uncultured Agromyces sp. | reverse complement strand
GGACCCTCGCTCACACGGCGCCGCCGACCGCGGGCCGTGCCGGCATGACCGGCCGCAGGCGGCGGGGCAGCAGCTGGCGGATGCCGCGACGCGGGCGCGCGGCATCCGTGACGCCGTTGCCGGCCTCGCCGCTCTCGGCGAGGCGCTCCGCGATGACGCGGCGGCGCTCGAGGTCGCGCTGGAGGCGTTGCTCGTCGGCCCGTCGCAACTCGAAGACCTGGAAGTGCTCGCTGAGGTTCATGATCGTGCTCCACGGGGATCGTGCAGGGGAGGGTGATGGTGGGATCGGCTCCGTGGTCGGAGCGTGGGTACAAGACTGCGGGACCGGCGCGGAGGACACATCCGTGCACGGCATGAGATTTCCTCAGTGCCCGCACGGGGCGCGTACCGCCGGCTGCCGAGGCGCGGCTTGGAGCCCTCAGGCACCGTTCACCCGGCGTCGCCTAGGCTGGAACGCGTGCTGCTCGCCCTCATCCGCCACGGACAGACCGACTGGAACCTCGCCGGCCGCATGCAGGGACGCACCGACATCCCCTTGAACGACACCGGTCGCGCACAGGCGCTCGCCGCGGCCGCCCCGCTCGCCGCCGAGCCGTGGGACGTCGTGGTCAGCTCGCCGCTCGACCGGGCCCGCGAGACCGCCGCGATCATCGCGGGCGAGCTCGACCTCCCCGTCGGCGGCGCCTACGACGAGCTCATCGAGCAGGACTTCGGCGAGGCGGAGGGCACGCTCGTCTCGGAGCTCGATGTGCGCTGGCCCCTGCGCGACTTCGCCGACATGGAGCCCGACGCGGAGGTGGGGCCTCGCGGCATCCGCGGCCTCGACCGCATCGCGCTCGACCACCCGGGCGCACGCGTGCTCGCCGTCGCGCACGGCACCCTCATCCGCTTCACCCTCGCCGCGATCTCGGGTCACGATGCGCGCCACTACCCGAGGCTCGACAACGCGTCCTCGTCGTTCGTGCGGTTCGACGACGCGTGGGGCGTCGTCACGGTCGGCGGCGCGCCCGCCGGCGAGGTGTTCGGCGTGGTCGAGGAGGCGATGGCCGAGGCGGATGCCCGGCTCGGCGTCGCGAGTTAGTTCCCCGCCCGCGCCTCGAGTGCGCGCTTTCGTGCCAACCCGTCGAGGATGAGGTCGAGCCCGAACTCGAACTCGAACTGGTCGTCGCACCACCCGAGGGTGGAGTCGGGATCGTCGTGGCGCACGACCGCGAGCATCGCCGCGAGGTGCGGCACCATCGCGGCCATCTGCGCCATGTCGGCGGCGTCGCCCGAGTCGTCGTCCTCGCCGAGCTCCTGCGAGAACCCGAACATGCGGCTGCCGAGCGCGTGCATCGCGTGGTGGATCAGGTCGTACGACAGCCCGCCCGAGCGCAGGGTGCCGACGACGGAGTCGACGTAGCGGGCGGTCGTGGGTGCGAGTCCGCTGCGGCTGTCCAGCAGGGCGGGGGCCCACGGATGCCGCAGCATCACGCGTCGCGCACCGAGGATGCGGGCGCGCAGGGTGTCGTGCCACGCGGCATCCGTCTCGGGGACCTGGAAGCCGCCGACCTCGCCCTCGATCTCGGTGAAGACCAGGTCGACGATGCCGTCGAGGATCGCCTCCTTGTTGGGCACGTGGTAGTAGAGCGACATCGCCTCGACGCCGAGCGATTCGGCGAGTCGGCGCACGGTGAGCGCGTCAATGCCCGCGGTGTCGGCGAGATCGACGGCGGCGCGCAGGACGCGCTCGCGGGAGAGCGGCATGCGGCGCCCGGCCCGCTGCGTGGTCGACGTCATGGTCGTCTCCTTCCTCACGTCTTTCGTCGGAGCGTCTCGTCCACCGTACGAGCGTTCCATCGATCGTGCGGCTCCCGTGCTTCGTCGGGGTCCTGCTGCCACCGTACGAGGCTTCGGGACATCCGGCGTTCGGCCTCTCGACAATTCCTCGGATCCACGCTACCTTACGTCGTAAGACTTACAACGTAAGGCAACGGAGGTTCGAAATGGACACCATGACGACGGCGGCGGTCACCACGACGATGCGGGCGGCCGTGGCTCGCCGATTCGGCGGACCCGAGGTGGTGCGCGTGGAGGAGGTGCGCCGTCCGGTACCGCGCGCCGACGAGCTGCTCGTGCGCGTGCACGCGAGCACGGTGAGCATCGCCGACCACCGGATGCGCAGCCGAGACCTGCCCGAGGGGCTGGGGATCATGATCCCGGTCGCACTCGGCGTGTTCCGACCGCGCAAGCCGGTGCTCGGCATGGACATCGCGGGCGTCGTCGAGGCGGTGGGCGACGAGGTCGAGGGGTTCGCGCCGGGCGACGAGGTGGTCGCCATGCTCGGGGGCGACTTCGGTGGACACGCGGAGTACGCGCGCGTGCCGATGTCGAAGGCGATCGCGCACAAGCCGGCGAACCTGTCATGGGACGAGGCCGTCGCCCTGGTCTTCGGCGGTCACACGGCGCTGGCATATCTCGGGATGGTCGACATCGGACCCGGCACCGAGGTGCTCGTGAACGGGGCATCCGGTGCCGTGGGCACGGCAGCCGTGCAGCTCGCGGCGCTTCGCGGTGCTCGGGTCACCGCGGTCACGAGCGCCGGGAACGCGGACCTCGTCACCTCGCTCGGCGCCGACCGGGTGATCGATTACCGAGCGATCGACTTCGCACAGGACGGCTCGACGTACGACGTGATCGTCGAGTGCGTCGGCAACGCGCCGTTCGACCGAGTCGAGCACTCGCTGAAGCCGGGGGGAGCGCTGCTGCTCGTGGTGACCGGGCTGCGGGGGATGCTGCGCGCGAAGCGGGACGGGCGGCGGAGCGGCACGCTCGTCACGACGTCGGGAGCGCCCGTGAGTCACGAAGACTTCGCCGCACTCATGCGGCTCGCGGAGGCGGGGGAGTTCCGGCCCGTGATCGACCGTGCGTACGACCTCGATGACGTCGCCCAGGCGCACCGGTACGTGGACGGTGGGCACAAGCGGGGGAGCGTCGTGCTGCGGATCCGGTGAGGCCGCTGCTTCGCGTGTGACGCGCTCGTCACGGTCGTGTGACGGTCTCCGCGAAACGAACGCATGGTTCCCTGCGCCCGCCTGCGGCGGACGTATGATGCGGAAATGGAGGCACCGGCCAGCACCACACTGGTCGTCGTCGGTGACGAGGCGACGTCGGCCATCCATGCGCTCGAGCGGTACGCGAACGTGCGGGCCGCCGTCTTCGACGAGGCATCCGATGACGACGTGGCGCGCTGGTCCGCATCGACCGCGGCCCCGTACGTGGTGCACGACCACGATCCGCTCGCTCACGTCGCCAATGCCTGGGTCGAGTTCTTCGACGACCAGTCGACCTACGGGGTGCTCGAGCTCGAGATCGACCGTGCGCTCGACGCCGCGGGCCGCCACGCCATGAACGTGCCCGACTACTACGTGGTGCTGCAGCCCGAGCACCTGGCCGTGACGTGGAAGCACTGGTGGCTGGGCGTGCTCGCCGCGGAGTCGCCGACGCGGGTGATCCCGTGGCCGGCGGCCGACGACTCGCTCGCGAAGCTGCTCCGGCACCTGCCGACCGGTCGGGCGTGGCCCGATGTCGAGTCGTGGCTGCCGCGGGTGGTCGGGGCGGTGCCCGATCGGGTGGGACTCGGCGGGAGCTGAGGGCGCGGAGAGCCCGCCGACGCGCAGAGCCCCGCTGGCCCGGCGCGGTGCACGCGGTCATGCGGCGGGCGCCCTGGGTGGTCGTTCGTGCTGGTCGGCGAGGCGCGTGGGTGACTTGGTGCTGGGTCGCCAGGTGCCGCCGGGATCGAGCCATCGGGGTGGGCGGACGTGCGGGACGCCGCGGATCATGCGAATGATCCAGCCGGAGGTGTGGATGGTGCGGTGGTGGAACCAGCAGAGGAGCACTCCGTTGTCGGGGTGCGTGGGTCCGCCGTCGGCGTGCTCGGTGACGTGATGGATCTCGGTCCACGCGGCGGGGATGGTGCAGCCGGGGATGATGCAGCCGCCGTCTCGAAGGGTGATCGCTCGGCGTTGGTGGGTGGTGAAGCAGCGTTCGGGTGAGCCGAGTTCGATGATCCGGCCGGCGTCGTCGAAGGTGATGGTCTGGGTGCCGCCGGTGCAGATCATGTGTCGCGCGGCACGAAGGGAGATCGGGGTGTCGATGCCGTCGGCGTGCGCGACGCCACGCCCGGAGGCGAGGTCGGATGCGCGAACGCTGACGAGCACCGTGGGTGCTTGGCCGCCGATCGTCGGATGTTCCCCGGAGCGGGCGGCGGTATCGACGATCGCGGCGAGCACGTCATGTCGCTGCTGATCCGTGGTGCGGTCCTCGCCGGAGGCCGCCGCCCGCGCTCGGTCTTCATCGGTCTGGAATCCGCCGCCGACGCGTGGAGAGAGGTGCGCGTCGAACAGGCGAGTGAGCTTCGCGGCGACTTCTGGCATGAGTTCACCGGTGACCGGGATCAGCCCGTCGCGCGCGGTGCGGCCGATCCGGAACCCGCGCCGGCGCATCGCTCGCTCATCGTCGGGTTCGGCGCCGTCGGGGTCGAGGAACGTCGCCCACGCCTGCGCCTGCACCCGCAGTTCGTCGGCGGTGCATCGCACCGGTGTCCCGTCACCAGACCCGGTCGCTTCATCGACCAGCGCCGACTCCGCGGCAGTCAGCCGGGCCGGATCGGCATGTGGGCGGGTGCGGTCGAGTTCCCGGATGATCGCATGGGCGGCATCCGACCCGAGGTCGCCCGCCGCGAACGCTGCCGCCACAACGGGGAAGCGAGCCTCGCCGGGTTCACCCGCGAACCCGTCGCGCAACCGGGTCGCGGTGCCGAGGGTGATGCGTCGTCGTGCTTCGAACCCGGACACCTGGGTGACCCGCTCCAGCAGTTCGACCGCGGATCGGCACCCCTTCCGTGTCGAGAGGCGTTGGTCGCCGAGCTCGATCCGGGAACGCTCCGCGATCTCACCCGCGACCGCGACCCGGTGCGCGTCGACGACCCGACCCAGGGCTTCGAGCGCGCCCGCGTTCGCCAGCAACTCGTCATCAGCCCACCCTGCGGGCGCGTCGAACGAGAGTGCGTCGAGCAGCCGCGATCGCACCTCGTGGAGCGTGTCGCGGAAGCCGGTCATGGATCCATCTTCACAGCACCCACTGACACTCGGACTGCACGAAAATGCCCGGTCAACCTGTGAATAACTGCGGATGGAATCGACCTGTGGAGGACAAGTGGAGGGAGGGGAGGACGGGAGCCCGGGGGATCGAAGCAAACGCGGAAGCGCGGGACGCAGTGGGCGCAGGCAGGAGACGTTGGGCGCGAGAAGACGCGATGGGCGCACGGGAGCACGGGAGAGCGGGAGGAAGCGAATGCGGTCGAGAAAGGGTGTGCGCCGACACACGGATGCCGCGAGCCCGACCGGCCCGCGGCATCCGTCGCCTCAGCGCTGCGACACGCGCCCTACGAGTGCACCCGCAGGTCCACCCACACGAG
>CBFGWW010000212.1:0-5511 GCA_965652625.1 uncultured Agromyces sp. | reverse complement strand
CGCGGTCAGGCACGCGTTGGTCGCGATGCGGTAGAGCCAGGTGCGCAGCGAGGCGCGCGCCGGATCGAAGCGGTCGGCGGCGCGCCAGGCGCGCAGCAGCGTCTCCTGCACGGCGTCCTCGGCGTCGTGCACCGAGCCCAGCATGCGGTAGCAGTGCACGAGCAACTCGTGGCGATGGCGCGCAACGGCCCGCTCGAAATCGGCCTCCACACGCGACATCCTGTCACCGAATATCCTGACCGCGTGACGTCATCGCCGAGTGCATCGCGCAGCCCGCTCCGCATCGTCATCATCGTCGTCTGGGTGCTCGTCGCCGTGGCCTCGGCCGGTGCGATCGTGCTCGGTGCACTGACGGCGGCGCTGAACGGCGCGGGCTTCGAGACGAGGTTCTCGAACCCGACGCCGCTGTTCATCCTGGTCATCGTGGCGAACCTCGCGGCGGGGGCCTGCGGCATCCTGCTCGGCGGCCGCTGGTGGACCGCGCTGCTCGTCGCGGCCCCCGCCCTGCTCTTCCTCGCGAACCTCATGATCAACGGGCAGTGGGTGTCGACGATCCTCATCCCGAGCCCGCTCGTCACGATCGTGGGCGTCGTGCTCGTGCTGGCGCTGCCGCGGCGGCGATGCCCGGTCGCCGCGGCCTGAGCAGCGCACCCGAGCGCCGCGGCCCGCCGCGGCATCCGCCGACGACGGTGCACGGATGCCGCGTCGCCTCGGCCGATCGGCCGATGCAGTCCGACCGCACGGCCGATGTGCGCGCCGCCCCGCCCGCGCGACCATCGACGCATGACCGCCACCACCACCGGCCGCGCGACGCGGCGAACGCGCAAGCGCCCCGAGTGGCTCGTGCCCGCGGGCCTCATCGCGCTCAGCCTCGTCCCGATCGCGGCGGGCGCCTTCCGCCTCACCGACCTGACGACCGGCGGCACCGTGACGCCCGAGAACGCCCGGTTCTTCGCCTCCCCCGTGCCCGTGATCGCGCACATCATCGGCTCGAGCGTGTTCCTCCTGCTCGGCGCGCTGCAGTTCGCGCCCTCGCTGCGGCGGCGGCGCTGGCACCGCATCTCCGGACGCATCGCCGCGCCCGCCGGCCTCGTCTCGGCGCTGTCGGCGCTCTGGATGACGCTGTTCTACGCCATGCCCGCGATCAACGGTCCGGGCCTGTACGTGATGCGGCTCGTGTTCGCCACGGGCATGGCGGCCGCGATCGTCGTCGCGTTCGTCGCGATCCGCCGCGGCGACGTCACGACGCACAGTGCGTGGATGACCCGCGCCTACGCGATCGGCCTCGGCGCCGGCACGCAGGTGTTCACCTTCCTGCCCTGGACGCTGTTCTTCGGCGCGCCCGGCCAGTTCATGCACACGGTGCTCATGGGCGCCGGCTGGGTCATCAACCTCGCGGTCGCCGAGGTCGTGATCCGCCGGCGTGCGCGCGGTGCGGGCGGCGCGCGGCGCCCCGGCACGGGGCGGCCCGCGCCGTCGGCGGTGGCCGGTGCCCACCTATCATGAGGGCATGACGAGCCCCGCCCGGGCGCTGTGGGACGCGCCGCCGGCGTCCCCGCCGCCGCCGCGCCGGGTCTGGCGGGACTGGGTGCTCGTCGCCGCGATCCCGCTGCTCGCCCTGCTCGAGGCGCTGCTGCGCACGGATGTCCCGTGGCGCTGGCTCTGGGCGATCGTGCTCATCGCGCTCGTGCCGACGCTCCTGTGGCGGCGCACGCGCCCGTTCACGATGATCGCGATCGCGTTCGGCGTCGGATGGATCGTGAGCCTCGCGACGGGCGGCGACCCGCAGCTGTTCACGACCGCGTACTTCCTCCTCCTCGTCTACGCCGTGTTCCGGTGGGGCTCGGGGCGCGCGATGCTCGGCGGCGGCGCACTCGTGCTCGGCGGCATCCTGCTCTCCCTCGTGTACAGCGCGCCGACGGTCACCGACGTCATCGGCGGGCTCGCCGTGGTCGTCACGACCAGCACGCTCGGCGTCGCGTTCCGCTGGCGCGCCGGCGCCCGGGCTCGCGAGCTCGATCGCATGCGCCTGCTCGAACGCGAGCAACTCGCCCGCGACCTCCACGACACGGTCGCGCACCACGTCTCGGCGATCGCGATCCAGGCGCAGGCCGGCACGGTGGTCGCGCAGGGCGATCCGGCCGCGGCGGTCGACGTGCTGCGCGTCATCGAGGGCGAGGCGTCGCGCACGCTCGACGAGCTGCGCTCGATGGTCCGCGTGCTCCGGCGCACGGATGCCGCGGACCGCGCGCCGACGCCCGGCTTCGACGACCTGCGGCGGCTCGCGCGTTCGGATGCCGCGAGCCCGGGCCCGACGGTCGACGTCCGGGTCGACGGCGACGTCGACGCGCTGCCGCCCCCGGTGTCCGCGGCGGTGTTCCGCCTCGCGCAGGAGGCCGTGACGAACGCGCGGCGGCACGCCCGGAACGCGACGCGCGTCGACGTGCACGTGCGGGTCGACGGCGCCGCCGTGCGGCTCGACGTGCGCGACGACGGAGAGCCAGTGGCATCCGCTGCGCCCGGCTACGGACTCACGGGCATGGCCGAGCGCGCCGACCTGCTCGGCGGCACGTGCGAGGCCGGCCCGGCGCCCGGCGGCGGGTGGGCGGTCACCGCGGTGCTGCCGCGGGCAGGATGGGCGACATGACCGTGCGCGTGCTCATCGCCGACGACCAGGAGCTCGTGCGCACGGGGCTGCGGCTCATCCTCGATGCGCAGCCCGACATCGAGGTGGTGGGCGAGGCGGTCGACGGTGCCGAGGCCGTGGCGCTGGCGCGCGGCATCCGACCCGACGTGTGCCTGTTCGACATCCGGATGCCGGTCATGGACGGCCTCGAGGCGACCCGCGAGCTCGCCGGGCCCGACGTCGCCGACCCGATCCCGGTCGTCGTGATCACGACGTTCGACCTCGACGAATACGTGTACGAGGCGCTGCGCTCGGGCGCCCGCGGGTTCCTGATCAAGAACGCGGGGCCGACGCTGCTCGCCGAGGCGGTGCATGCCGCCGCGCGCGGCGACGCGCTCATCGACCCGAACGTGACCGTGCGGCTCATCGAGGCGTTCGCCGGGGCCGGCCGCGGCTCCGGCGGGGCGGCCGGCTCCGGCGGTCCGACTCGCGACGACCCGGCGGGCCTCCCGTCGTCGCCGCTCACCGACCGCGAGGAGGACGTGCTCGCCGGGGTCGCCCGCGGCCTCGGCAATACCGAGATCGGGCAGGAGCTGCACGTCTCGCTCAGCACGGTGAAGACGCACATCGCGAGCATCATGGCGAAGATCGGCGCCCGCAACCGCGTCGAGCTCGCGATCTGGGCGCACGAGCGGCGACGGTAGCGGCGCGCCGATTGTGCGCGGCGCCCAGTCGGAGGATCCTGAATCCATGAGCGACCGAGACGACTTCCTGGCCTGGGTGGACACCGCGCTCGTCGACGCCGAGCGCGCGATGCTCGACGGCGACGAGGGCCCCCGCAAGGAGATCTGGTCGCGGGTCGAGCCCGTGAGCGTGCTCGGCGCGTGGCGCAATGCGGTGGGGCGGGACCAGCTCGTCGAGGCGTTCGAGGTGCTCGCCGTGGCCTTCTCGGACTGCACGGACTACGAGATGGAACTCATCTCGTTCGACGTCGCCGACGACATGGCCTACACCGTGGGCTACGAGCGGTTCACGACCTCGATCGACGGCGAGCCGCGCACGATCACGCTGCGCGCGACGCAGGTGTACCGCCGCGAGAACGGCCAGTGGCGGGTGGTGCACCGTCACGCCGACGGCGTCGGCGACCACCAGCCGTGACCGCGTGCGTCAGGCCGACGCGCTCCCCCATTCGAACCCGTCGGGGTCGGTGAACGTACCACCATCGCTGTTGACCGTGATGCGGTGCGAGCCGCTGCCCTCCTCGGCGATGCCCGACGTCTTGGCGAGGGCGCGCCGCTTGTAGAGGCCGAGCCCGATCGGGCTCGAGGGGGTCGCGAAGTCGACGTAGCTGCCGAAGCTCTTGGCAGTGGCGAGTCCGCGGTCGCCGTAGAACCGCTTGCTGGCGCCGACGTCCTCGACGCCGAGCAGCAGCACGATGTGCTCGAAGTCCTTCGATGCCGGGCCCGAGTCCTTCTTCGCCGACGTGGCGAGGTTCCAGATCGCGCCGTCGGGCGCCTGCACGACCCCGCCCAGGCCCCAGAGCGACTTCTCGACGGGCTTGAGCACGGTCGCGCCGGCCGCGACGGCTGCGTCGAACAGCGCCCGCACGTTCGCGGGCTGCGAGGTGACGAGCGACATGGTGTAGCCGCGGAAGCCGGTGCTCGCGGCATCCGATCGCCGGATGCGCACCTGGGTCGTGAGGCCGAACGCGTCGGCGTAGAAGCGCTGGGCCGCCTCGGGGTCGGCGGCGTCGAGCGTGATCGAGTCGATGGCGGTGATGGTGGTGGTCTCGGTATTCATGTCTCCGAAGCTACTCACGACCGTCGGGGCCGGCTTCTCGATTCCTGCTCGATCGGATGCGGTGGTCGAGGAGCGCCGCCGAAGGCGACGCGTATCGAGACGCATCCCGCGATGCCAGAATCACGAGGGGTGCACGAAGGAGGCGGTCGATGCAGGACGACGACTACGTCGAGCAGGCGCTGCGGAGCGATCCGAAGGTCGCGGATGAATGGCTGCGGCAGAACAACCTGATGTACGGCGGCCTCGTCGGCATCTGCGTCGTGCTCGTGCAGCCGTTGATCACGGATGCCACGCCATCGCCGCTCGGGCTCGCGAGCATCGTGCTCTTCGCGATCGCGATCCCGCTGCTCGCCGCGCTCATCGTGCTGAACTGGCAGGAGCTCTACCGCCACCGTCTCGCGACCTCGCGCACGGTGACCGTCGCCCGGTCGCTCGCGATGGGCGCCGCGATCGCCGGCATGGTGACGTCGTTCTGGGACGTGAGTTGGGTCGCCGGGGCGGCGCTGCTCGTGACGGCGTTCATCGCGATGTTCGTGCACAGCGCGGGGTACGTGGGCGTCGAGGGGATGCTGCGGCGGGGACGCTGGACGATGGGGCCGGCCGCCGAGGGAGGCTCCGCGGCATCCGATGACCCGGCCGAGCTTGCCCAGCCCACGCAGCCGTCAGCGGCGGATGCCCCGTTCACGATGTGCTGCCTGCTCTGGGCGCAGCCCGGGCTCGACGACGATCTCGTCGCCTACGAGGATCGCGTCCTCGCGCTGATGCCCGACTACGGCATCGAGGTGACCGAGCGCATACGGAGCGACCGCGGGCCCGAACACCCGGTCGAGGTGCAGCTGTATCGGGTCCCGAGCCAGGCGCTGCTCGATGCGTACCTCGCCGACCCGCGGCGGCTCGACCTCGCGGCGGAGCGCGATCGGGTGGTCGCGCGCACCGAGCTGTTCCGGGTGCCGAGCGCGTAGCGGCATCCAGCGGCCAGAACTTGGGAACTTGGGAACTTGGGAACTTGGGACCTTGGGAACTTGGGAACTTGGGAACTTGGGAACTTGGGCACTTCGGTACCCGGTGATGGGCCGGGACGCCCT
>CBFGWW010000211.1:0-5513 GCA_965652625.1 uncultured Agromyces sp. | reverse complement strand
GTCGTTGCGCGGGAACAGCCGTCCCTGGATCGCACCGCCGAGGCACTTGAGCGCGGCCGCCGCCACGACTCCCTCGGGCGTGCCGCCGATCCCCAGGAGCAGGTCGAGCCCCGAGCGACGGGTCGTCGCGGCCGAGATCGCCCCGGCGACGTCGCCGTCGGTGATGAGGTGCACCCGCGCGCCGACCTCTCGGACCCGCTGGATCATCTCGGCATGCCGGTCGCGGTCGAGGATCACGACGCCGATCTCCTCTGGTCGGATGCCCTTCGCCTTCGCGACGAGCCGGACGTTCTCCTCCGGCGGCGCGGTGATGTCGATCGCGTCGGCCGCCTCCGGGCCGGTCGCGACCTTCTCCATGTAGACGGCGGCGCCGGGGAAGAACATCGAGCCGCGTTCGGCGAGCGCGATCACGGACAGGGCGTTCGGCTGGCCGACCGAGGTGAGGCGGGTGCCGTCGATCGGGTCGACCGCGACGTCGCAGCCCGGGCCGTCGCCGGTGCCCACGGCCTCGCCGTTGTAGAGCATCGGCGCCTCGTCCTTCTCGCCCTCGCCGATCACGACGACGCCGTCCATCGAGACCGTGTCGATCATCAGCCGCATCGCGTCGACCGCTGCCTGGTCGGCGGCGATCTTGTCGCCGCGCCCGACCCATCGGCCAGCGGCGAGCGCGGCCGCCTCGGTCACGCGCACGAGCTCGAGCGCGAGGTTGCGGTCGGGGCGTTCCTCGGTCGCGGCCTCCGGGGCGGTCACGGGACCATCCTATGTTCGCGCCCGCCGGCCTCGCCCAGGGCGGACGAGGCCCTGGGCGGCGCACCACTCGAGCGTCCGCAGCAGCGTGACCTCGAGCGGCGTGTAGCGGAGGCCGAGCTCGCGCGTGGCCTTCGAGCCGTCGTAGCGGTGGCCGTGCAGGAGGGTCCGGACGGCCTCGGGGCAGACCGGCGCGTCGCGGCGGAGAAGCTTGGCGCCCGTGCCGATCACCGCGCCGCCGGCCTTCGCGAGCCAGGGCGGGCCGAACCGGACATCCCGGCGCAGGCCCCAGAGCTGCTTGAGGAGCTCGACGGCTTCTCGGGTCGTGATCGTCGAGCCCGAGAGCAGGTAGCGCTCGCCCGGCGTGCCGCGCGACTCGGCGAGCAGGTGGCCGTCGGAGCAGTCGCCGATGTCGACGAGCGAGATCGTGGTCTCGACGAGCAGCGGGAGCTTCCCGTTCACGACGTCGAGCAGCAGCCGCGCCGAACCCGTGGCCCGGCCGGGTCCCTGCACCGAGGCGGGGTTCACGGCGACGACCTGGACGCCGAGCTCCTCGGCGAGCTCGAAGACGCGGCGTTCGGCGAGGTGCTTCGATCGCTCGTACTCGGACAGGTACCAGCCGCGGTGCGCCGAGTCCTCGCGGCCGACGGTGCCCGGCGACTCGCCGATCGCCGAGGAGGACGAGGTGTAGACGACGCGTTCGACGCCGGCCTCGGCGGCGGCGTGCACGGCGTTCGCCGAGCCCTCGACGTTCGCGCGCATCATGGGCCGGGGGTCGTGGCGGCACATCGCGTTGACCCCGGCGACGTGGAAGATCGTCGTGCATCCCTCGGCCGCGACGCGGAGGGAGGCGGGCTCGAGGACGTCGCCGCGGACGACCTCGGCGCCCAGCAACCCGACGGTTCGGGCGGACTCCTCCGAACGCGCGAGCCCGCGAACCTCACGCCCGTCGGCGACGAGCCGGCCGATCAGCGCGCGGCCGACGACGCCGCTGCCACCGGTGACGAGGACGGGTCCGCTCACTCGGCGGGCGTGCGCTCGCCCCTGGTGATCGCGCCGCGGAATCGCACGACGTACTCGGCGCCCGAGAGGACGGTGATCACGGCGGCGGCGGCCATGACGTACTGGTCGAGGTAGTACTCGCCGATCGGCCGGCCCGGCCGCCAGATCGCGAGCAGCACCGCGAGGAACTGCACGTTCGCCTTCAGCTTGCCCCAGATCGACGGCTGCACGAGGTCGCCGGTGGACGCCACGGCGCCCTTCAGCCCGATGATGAGGACCTCGCGACCGATGATGATGAGCGCGATCCACGGCGACACTCGGTCGACGACGAGGAGGCCGATCAGCGCGCCCGAGACGAGGAGCTTGTCGGCCGTCGTGTCGAGGAAGTTGCCGAACACGCTCACCTGCGCCCACCGCCGCGCGAGCAGCCCGTCGAAGAAGTCGGTGAGCGCGGCGATCGCGAACAGGACCGCGGCGAGCGTGAACGCGTCCTCGTTCTCGGGGCCGGCGAGGATCAGCGCGAGGATCACCGGGACGAGGGCCACCCGGGCCCACGTCACGACCTTCAGGAACGCTGCGGCTCGAAGGTCGGCGGAGGAGGGCACCCGAAGCGCATCGTAGCAGTGGCCTCGGCCGCGCCCGGCGTGGTTCGTGGTGACGTCGATGCGCTTGTTCGGGCACGGCCCGTCTCGTAGCGTCCGGCTGTGGACCCGCGGCTCCGTCCCTACGTGATCGTAGGCGCGATCGCGCTCGCCGTGCTCGGCTTCGCCGTGGGGTTCCTGGTGGGGAGCGCCGAGGACCAGCCGCTCGCGGCGCCGGCGCCTTCGCCGACCGCCTCGCCGAGCCCGACGGGTACCGTGGTCGAGACCCCGCCGCCGGAGCAGGCGCCGGCGATCGGGACCCAGGGGCGGGTGCTCCGCGATGGCGACCGGCCGGTCGTCGCGGTCCCCTCGACGGTCGCGTGCCAGTCGCTGATCGAACCGGGGGTGCTCGGCGAGTGCGGCGAGGTGCTGGTCGGCGGGCAGCGGGTGGTCTGGGTGGTGCAGCAGAGCGCGACGGCGACCGGCACGCCCGCGTTCGGCGTGCGGATCTTCACGTTCGTGCCCGATGCGGGCGGGTGGGTCGAGTGGCTGCAGGCGTCGGACCCGACCGGCGAGCGCTGGTCGGACGTGAACGTGCTCGCGGCCGACCTCACCGGCGACGGGGTCGACGAGCTGCTCGTGGGCTTCCGCGGCATCGGGGACCTGCTGCGGCTCGACTACGACATCGTCGGCTACGGCCAGGACGCCGTACCGGAGGTGCTCGCCCACCCGGACCCGTCGGACCGGGGCTCGGTCCTGATCTCGGGCGGCGCGATCCTCGAGTACTCGGCGCAGTACCCGGGCGGCGAGCCCGCGTGCTGCCCGCCGTCGTTCCTGTTGCAGACGATCGTGTTCGAGGACGGCTTCTTCCGCGTCGTCGGGGCCGAGACCGTGGTGCCGACCGCCGTGCCGCCCTCGCAGCTCTAGTCGATTAGGGTTCGGCCGTGACCGAGCCGCAGTTCCTCACGGTGGACGACTTCGAGCCCGTCGCGCGCGAACGGCTACCGCACGATGTCTACGGCTACTTCGCGGGCGGGGCCGGCGACGAGTGGACGCTCGCGGAGAACCGCCGGGCGTTCGAGCGCTGGGTGATCCGGCCTCGGATGCTCACGAACGCGTTCCCGCCCGACCCCTCGACCGAGCTGCTGGGATCGCGCCTCGCGATGCCGATCCTGGTCGCGCCGTGGGCGTACCAGCGGATGGCGCATCCGGACGGTGAGCTCGCGACGGCCCGGGCGGCCGCGCGGGCCGGCACGATCATGGTCGTCTCGACGACGACCCACGAGTACCTCGAGGACGTCGCGTCCGCCTCGAACGGTCCGAAGTGGTGGCAGCTGTACGTCTTCACCGACCGGGGGCTTACGACCGAGATGCTGGAGCGGGTGGAGGCCTCCGGCTTCTCGGCGATCTGCTTCACGGTCGACTTCCCGGTGGCGGGGCTGCGGCACCGCGACAGCCGCAGCGGCTTCGAGATGCCGGTCGGCCTGCCGCACGACGAGCTCGTCTTCGATCCGGACATCACCTGGGACGACCTCGCGTGGATCCGGGAGCAGGCGCACCTGCCGTTGCTCGTGAAGGGGATCATGACGGCCGAGGACGCGCGGCTCGCGGTCGACGCGGGCGCCGACGGCATCGTGGTGTCGAACCACGGGGCGCGGCAACTCGACCACGTGGCCGCCACGATCACCGTGCTGCCCGAGATCGTCGAGGCCGTGGGCGGCAGGGTCCCGGTGCTCGTGGACGGCGGCATCCGGCGGGGCACGGACGCGTTCATCGCGCTCGCGCTCGGCGCGTCGGCGGTGCTGGTCGGCCGCGCCGTAGCCTGGGGGCTCGCGGTGGACGGCGAGGAGGGCGTCGTCTCGGTGCTGCGGATCCTTCGCGACGAGCTCGAGAACGCGATGTCGCTCGCCGGGGCGCCGACCGTCGCCGACATCACGCGGTCGTTCGTCGCGCCGGCCTGAGTCGTCGCTCGCGGTGACGGCGTACGTGCCGTCTGCGAGCATGGGCCGTCATGCCGCGCATCGACCTGCACGCGCACTCGAACCGCTCGGACGGGACGTTCGCCCCGGCCGAGGTCGTCCGGCTCGCATCAGAACGCGACCTCGACGTCGTCGCGCTCACCGATCACGACACGACCGACGGGCTCGACGAGGCGCTCGCGACCGGGGCCGAGCTCGGCGTCGAGGTCGTCCCGGGCATCGAGCTCTCCGCGGAGTTCGACGCCACGAGCGTCCACGTCCTCTGCTACTGGATGGATCCGGCGAACGCCGGACTGCAGGGCGAGCTCTCGCGCCTGCGCGACGAGCGGTTCCGCCGCGGCGAGCTCATGGTCGAGAAGCTCCGGGCGTTGGGCGTGCCGATCGAGTTCGAGCACGTGCAGCGGATCGCGAACGGCGCCACGATCGTCCGGCCGCACCTCGCGCAGGCGATGGTCGAGATCGGGGCGGTCGCGACCGAGAAGGAGGCGTTCGACGTCTACCTCGGCGACGGCCGGCCCGGCCACGTGCCGAAGCACGCGCTCGACCCCGTGGACGCGGTCGCGCTGATCCTCGGCGCGGGCGGCGCGTGCGTGCTCGCGCACCCGGGCATGTGGGGCGACCAGACCTCGGTCCCGGTCGAGCTGATCGAACGCATGGCGGCCGCCGGGATGCGCGGGCTCGAGGTGGACCACCCCGACCACCTCCCCGATCAGGTGGACCAGTACCGAGCGCTGGCGGGCGAGCTCGGGCTCGTGGCGACCGGCGGCTCGGACTGCCACGGGACGCGGTACGAGCCGGTGCGGCTCGGCACGTCGCTCTGCCGCCCCGAGGCGTTCGACGAGCTCCGCGGCGCCGCCGTTCGCTGAGCCCGGCGCTTGGCCTCCGATCGGGAAGGTCATGTATGGGTACCGTGACCGGGGTGACGCGCCCATCCCCCCGCTGACTCGGGCGAAGGCCAGGCTCGCGCACACGGCGACGCCCACGAGTCTCGTTCAGTGTGCCGGCGTAGAGTGTTCTCGGTCGATCGGAGGCTCTCATGGGTTCAGGGCCGGTGAAGCCCAGGTTCTTGAGGCTGCCCAGGACCAGGCTCGGCACCGTCGTCATCGTCCTCGTTGTGGCCGCTGTCGGGGGCCTCCTCGTCTTGCGATCGATCCGCGGCGATCTGCCGTCGGAGGCCGAGAAGGCCGAACAGATCGGGCGCCTC
>CBFGWW010000210.1:0-5515 GCA_965652625.1 uncultured Agromyces sp. | reverse complement strand
GACGCGAGCACGCCGGTGAGGACCAGGGCTGCCGCGCCACCGAGCGCGACGAGTGCCCTACCGCGTCTGCGCTTGGGCGGACAGACGAGGTCGTCGGAACGCGGGGGATTCGTGAAAGGCATCATCGCCTCCGGGTGTTTCAGATTCGTCCGGTTCGGGTGAGCCGGACGCTTCCCTCCCAGGGCGGTGCGCGCAGGGCAGTGCGACGGCGCGCGGGTACGCGCCGAGGCGATGTCGTTCGAATACCGGTCCGCGGGGAACGTTCCGGCCGCATCGATCCCCGGAGGGGAGTCTCACGTTCGTGTCGCACAGTACACCCGCGAGCATGGCCGCCGAAACCAGAATTGAGCAATGCTCACCCTCCAAAACAGGGGTCAACGAGGCCGTGCCGTGAGAAGGTGAGTGCATGGCGAAGTCGCAATCGGATGCCGCGGGCCGCGCGCCCTCCGAAGGTGCTGCCGCCCCGCCGTCGAAGCTGCTCGCACATCCCTTCATGCGCACGACGTTCGCGACCGAGGAATCCGTGTACGGCGTGATCCTCGTCTCGGGCATGATCGTCGTCGCCGGCGGTCATGGCGAGTCCTCGTGGTCGGTCTTCTGGACCGTGCTCGTCACCGTGATCGTCTTCTGGGCCGCACACGTCTACGCCGGCACCGTCGCGCGGCACGGGCTCGACCACGAACGCATGATCGGGCTCCGCGAGGCCTTCCGCATCTCGTTCCGGCGATCGCTCGGCCTGCTCGCCTCCGCGCTCATCCCGTCGTTCATCCTCCTGTTGGGCGCAACGAGGGCGATCCCCGACCAGTACGCGATCTGGACCGCGCTGTGGGCGGGCGTGGGGGTCCTCGCGGTGCTCGGCTGGATCGCGTTCTCGCGGCGCGGGTCGTCGTGGCCGATCCGCGTGGCGGGCGCGCTCGGCACCGCGTCGTTCGGCATCGCGATGATCGTGCTGAAGGCCTTCATCCACTGACGGCATCCACCGAGACCGGGCCCTCGAACGGGGGAACCGGATTCCGCGCGGATCCACTGACCGCGCGCGCCCTCGGAGCGATATCGTCATCCCAATGGGGAGGGGGGCCGACATGGCCGAGATGAGCACGAGCGAGCTCCAGGCGCGGGTCGCGGAACTCGAGGCGGAGAACCGGGCGCTCCGGTCCGACGCGGATGCCGCGGCGACGGCGCTCGGCGCGGCACCGCCCGGGGAGGCGCCCGCGCGTCGCAGTCGCGGACGTGGTCGGACGGCCGCCGCCATCGTGCTCGTCGTCATCGGCCTGCTCCTCGCGCCGGTCGCGGTGATCGCGGGCTGGGCCAGGCTCGAGCTGGTGGACACCGACCGGTTCGTCGCCACCTTCGCGCCCATGGCCGAGGATCCCGACGTGCAGGCGTACATCGCCGACGAGGTGACCGCGGCGATCGAGGAGCAGGTCGACATCCCGGGCCTCACTGCCGACCTCTTCGACGGTCTCCGCGAGCTCGACCTGCCGCCGCGCGCCGAGACCGCACTGGGACTGCTCGAGCAGCCGGCGACGCAGGGCCTGCAGTCGCTCGTGTCGGGCGTGGTCGACCGCATCGTCACCTCGGATGCATTCGAGGACATCTGGGCGGCGGCACTGCGCGCGTCGCACACGCAATTCGTCGCGGCGGTGCAGGGCAGCCCCGATGCGGCGCTCGAGATCGGCAGCGGCGGCACGCTCTCGGTGCAGCTCGGCCCGATCGTCGAGGCGGTGAAGCAGCGCCTCGAAGACCAGGGGGTGGGCTTCGCGTCCGCGATCCCGGTGGTCGACAAGAGCATCGTCGTCGCGCAGAACGACGCGTTCACGGTCGTGCAGACGGTGTACGCGCTCGCGGTCGCTGCGGGAACGTGGATCCCGTGGATCTGCCTCCTGCTCCTCGTGGCGGGCGTGCTCGTGGCGAAGAACCGGCCCAAGGCGCTGGTGTGGACGGCGGGCGGCTTCGCCCTCAGCATGGCGCTGCTCGCCGCCGGGATCGGCGTCGGCCGCCTCTACTTCATCGGCGCGGTGAGCCCGTCGATCATGCCGAGGGATGCCGCCGAGTCGCTCTTCGACGGCCTCGTCGAGTTCATGCTCTCGACCATCCTCGCCCTCTTCGTGCTGGCGCTGCTCATCGCCGTGATCGCCTGGTTCACCGGACCATGGCGTCCGGCGCGTGCGGCGAGGGACTTCGCGGGGTCGGGCTTCACGGCCGTCCGCAGATCCGCCGCCAGGCGCGGCATCACCACCGGCGCCTTCGGGGTGGCGCTCGACCGCTGGCGCGGCATCGCCTACACGCTCATCGCGCTCGTCGCAGCGGCCGTGGTGTGGTTCAACCGACCGGTGACCCTCGGCGTCGTGTTCTGGACGCTCGTGCTCGCGCTCGTCGCGCTGCTGATCGTCGAGCTGCTGCGCCGCCCGGCCGCCGAGGTCGCGGCCGAGGAGGCGGAGGCGGCGGCAGCCGCCGCGGAGGCCGACCTCGATGCGGCATCCGACGAGGCCGACACGCTCGTGCTCGCGGATGCCGTGGTGGTCGAGTCGCCCGACACGACGCGGCCGCCGGCGAGTCCGTCCGATCCCGCACGTCGCACCGACTGAGCCCGGCGGGCCGGGTTAGGCTCGCCGAGGAATGAGACGCACGACGATCGCCCTGCTGGCTGCCCTCGAGGCATCCGTTGCGGCGCTCATCGGGCTCGGCCTCGTGCTCGTGCCGCTCATGCTGCTCTGGGCCGTGCACTTCGAGCTCGCCGTCGACGCGGGGGTGTTCCTCCGCACGTCGGCCGACGTGTGGCTGCTCGGCCACGGCGTCGACCTCGTGGTGCAGCTCGACCCGGTCACGTCCGGGCGCATCCCGGTCCCGGGCGCCGGCGATCCGTTCCCCATCACGATCGCCCTGCTCGGCTTCGCCCTCATCACCGTGGCGTTCGGGCGCCGGATCGGACGTCGATCGGCGGCGGGCGGCCACTCGTTCAGCGGTGGCGTCGCCGCGGTGGTCGTCTACGTCGTCGCCGGCGCGGGGCTCGCCGTCCTCGCGGCCGACGACGCGGCCCGCGCCGACGTCTGGCAGGCGGCCTGGCTGCCGGCGGCGGTCGTGGCGCTCGGCGTCGTCATCGGCGCCGTCGGCGAGGTGCTGACCACGTCGGGAACGACGGATGCCGCGACCGGCCTCGTGCGCCGGGCGCTCGCCGGGGCGCCCGCCGGTCTCGTCGCGGGCGGGCGCGCCGCCGTGCGGATCGGAGCGGGCGCGGTCTTCGGCGTGCTCGGAGTCTCGGCCGTGCTCGTCGCCGTGCTCATCGCGCTGGACTACGCGACCATCGCCGGGCTCTACCAGGTACTCGGGGCGGGCGTCGACGGCGGGATCGCGCTGACCGTCGCCGAGCTCGCCCTGCTGCCGAACCTCGTGATCTGGGCGGCGGCGTGGCTGCTCGGACCGGGCTTCGCGATCGGAACCGGCAGCCTGGTCTCCCCGGGCGGCACGTTGCTGGGTCCGGTACCCGGCATCCCGGTGCTCGGAGCGCTGCCGACGGATGCCCCGGCGCTCGGCGCCCTCTGGCTCATCGTCCCCGTGCTGTTCGGATTCATCGGCGGTTGGCTCGTCGGCAGCGGCGAGGACCCCGATCGAGACGTGCCGCGTGCCGCCGGATGGTGGGCGCCGCTCGCGGTCGCCGTCGCGGCATCCGTCGTGGCCGGCATCGTCATGGGCCTGTTCGCGTGGTGGTCGGGCGGGGCGGCGGGCCCCGGTCGGCTCGCCGACGTCGGACCCGCGCCGCTGCCGGTCGCGATCGCCGCCGCCGCGACCGTCGGGATCGGCGCGCTCGTGGGGACCTACGCGGCGCGGTTCCGGGGACGACGAGACGACGTGGACGAACGCGACGACCGCATCGAACGCGACGACGCCGGCTCGCGGTCGAACGCCCTGTCGGACCTCGTCGACCGCTGACCCCGCGGTCGCTCCGGGCCGGCAGTCGCGGCATCCGAGCGTCGGATGCCTCGCACGGTGCGCATCCGCGCAGCGGGTAGGCTCGAGTGGTGCAGAAGCTCGTCGTGCTCATCTCGGGCACAGGCTCCAATCTCCGCGCCCTGCTCGAGGCCTCAGAAGACGCCGAGTTCCCGGCGCGCGTCGTCGCCATCGGCGCCGACCGCGAGGCCGACGGCCTCCTCCTGGGCGAGGAGTTCGGCATCCCGACCTTCACGGTCCCGTTCACGGCCTACCCCGACCGCGAGTCGTGGGGCGAGGCGCTCATCGAGCAGGTGCGGCACTGGGGGCCCGACCTCGTCATCCTCTCGGGCCTGATGCGGCTCGTGCCGCCCGCCGTGGTCGACGCGTTCTCGCCGCACCTCATCAACACGCACCCCGCGTACCTGCCCGAGTTCCCCGGGGCGCACGGCGTGCGCGACGCGATCGCCGCCGGCGTCGACCAGACCGGGGCGAGCCTCATCGTCGTCGACAACTCCGTCGACGGCGGGCCCATCATCGCGCAGGAGCGCGTGCCGGTGCTGCCCGGCGACACCGAGTCGACCCTGCACGACCGCATCAAGCCCGTCGAGCGTCGCCTGCTCATCCAGGCCGTGCTCGACATCGCCAACTCGCATCTCGACCTGAAGGAACTGAGCAGAAGATGAGCAGCGGCCGATCGATCGACCCGACCCTCTACCGGGAACGCGACCGAGTGCCCGTGCGCCGTGCGCTCGTCGCGGTGAGCGACAAGCGCGGACTCGTCGAGCTCGCGACGGCGCTCGTCGACGCGGGCGTCGAGATCGTCTCGACGGGCGGCACGAGCGCCGCGATCGCCGAGGCCGGCCTGCCCGTCACGCAGGTCGCCTCGGTCACCGGCTACCCCGAGCACCTCGACGGGCGCGTGCGCACGCTGCACCCCGCCGTGCACTCCGGGCTCCTCGCCGACCTGCGCCTCGAGCACCACGAGCGCGAGCTCGCCGAGCTCGCCATCAAGCCCTACGAGCTCGTCATCGTGAACCTCTACCCGTTCGCCGAGACGGTGGCCGCGGGCGCCTCGCCGAACGAGGCGGTCGAGCAGATCGACATCGGCGGACCCGCCATGGTGCGCGCCTCCGCGAAGAACCACGCCAACGTCGCCGTCGTCGTCTCGCCCGACCGCTACGACGAGGTCGTCGACGCGGTCCGCGCCGGCGGCACCACCATCGCGCAGCGCCGGGAGCTCGCCCGCGAGGCGTTCCGCCACACGGCGACCTACGACATCGCCGTCGCCTCCTACCTCGGCAGCGTCGTCGCGCCCGACCAGGCCGTCGACGTGTCGCCGTTCCCGGCCTGGGTCGGCGGCTCGTGGACCAAGACCGCCGACCTCCGCTACGGCGAGAACTCGCACCAGCAGGCGGCGCTCTACGCGTCGCAGGGCGGTCGCCCGGGCATCGCCCAGGCGGTGCAGCTGCACGGCAAGGAGATGTCGTACAACAACTACGTCGACGCGGATGCCGCGGTGCGCGCCGCCTTCGACTTCGACGAGCCCGCCGTGGCGATCATCAAGCACGCCAACCCGTGCGGCATC
>CBFGWW010000209.1:0-5544 GCA_965652625.1 uncultured Agromyces sp. | reverse complement strand
GACCGACTCCCGAAGGAGAAGACCATGAACACCACGCCCAGCATGACCCTCGAGCGCGAGCGAACGGATGCCGCGGCATCCGCCCCCCGCTTCGCGACCCAGCCGGCCGGCAGCACCGGCACCGGCAGCTTCCGCACCGTGGAGCCCCGCATCGAGGTGACCGCGCCCCTTGGCGAGCGCTACGAGGAGATCCTCACGCCCGAGGCGCTGCGCTTCCTCGCCGAGCTGCACGACCGGTTCGCCCACACTCGGCACGACCTGCTCGCCGTGCGCCTGCAGACCCGCGTCGACGCGGCGAACGGCCGCGACCCGAAGTTCCTGCCCGAGACCGAGTGGATCCGCAACGACGCGTCGTGGCGCGTCGCGGGGACGGCTCCCGGCCTCGAGGACCGCCGCGTCGAGATCACCGGCCCGACCGACCGGAAGATGGCGATCAACGCGCTGAACTCGGGCGCGAAGGTCTGGCTCGCCGACCAGGAGGATGCCACGAGCCCCACCTGGGCGAACGTCATCGAGGGCCAGCTGACGCTGTTCGACTTCCTGCGCGGCGACCTCGAGTACACGAGCCCCGAGGGCAAGGAGTACCGCGTCACCGCCTCGGAGACCCCGACCATCGTGATGCGGCCGCGCGGCTGGCACCTCGTCGAGAAGCACCTGAGGTTCCACGACCGGGCGGGGCGCGCGATGCACGCCTCGGGCTCGCTCGTCGACTTCGGGCTGTACTTCTTCCACAACGCCCGCAGGCTCATCGAGCAGGGTCGCGGACCGTACTTCTACCTGCCGAAGCTCGAGTCGCACCGCGAGGCGAAGCTCTGGAACGACATCTTCGTGTTCGCGCAGGACGCGCTCGGCATCCCGCAGGGCACCATCCGCGCGACCGTGCTCATCGAGACGATCCAGGCCGCGTTCCAGATGGACGAGATCCTCTACGAGCTGCGCGACCACTGCTCGGGTCTCAACGCCGGGCGCTGGGACTACATCTTCTCGATCGTGAAGACGTTCCGCTCGCGGGGCCGCCGCTGGGTGATGCCCGACCGCCGCTCGATCACGATGACCGTGCCCTTCATGCGGGCCTACACCGAGCTGCTCGTGCAGACGTGCCACAAGCGCGGCGCGCACGCGATCGGCGGCATGAGCGCGTTCATCCCGAACCGCCGCGACCCCGAGGTGACGGAGCGCGCGCTCGCCGCGGTCGCCGCCGACAAGCGTCGCGAGGCCGGCGACGGCTTCGACGGCACCTGGGTGGCGCACCCCGACCTCATCCCCACGGCGCGTGCCGAGTTCGACGCGGTGCTCGGCGACCGGCCGAACCAGGTCGACCGGCGCCGCGACGACGTCGAGGTGACGGCGGCGCAGCTGCTCGACATCCCGTCGGTCGGCGGCGAGGTCACCGAGGCGGGCGTGCACGACAACATCTCGATCGCGATCCGCTACATCGAGTCCTGGCTGCGCGGCACGGGTGCCGCGGCCATCGACAACCTGATGGAGGACGCCGCGACCGCCGAGATCTCGCGCTCGCAGGTCTGGCAGTGGCTGCACGACAACACCGTCACCGCCGAGGGCACGCGCATCGACCAGACCTCGATCGTGCGCATCATGGCAGCCGCGGTCGCCGAGCTGCCGCGCTTCGAGGGCGACCGCTTCGACGACGCCATCTCGGTGTTCCGCAGCGTCGCGCTCGAGCCCGAGTTCCCGACGTTCCTCACGGTGGGGGCGTACGCGCGGTTCATGTGATCCAGGGGCGTCGCGAGACGCGTCCGCCGTGGGCGGGCGCTACTCGACGACCGAGCGAGCGGATGCCGCGGGCGGGGACCCCGCGGCATCCGCGCGTGGAAGCAGTGCGGCGGCCACGACGGACACCGCGAGTGCCGCCAGCGTCACGGCGACGTCGACGCCCTGGAGCCACCCGTCGTCGTCGGGCGGGAGGCGGAAGACCACGATCCACCAGCCGCCGAGGACGGATGCCGCGACCACCGCCCATCGTCTCCGCCACCGATCTGCGGCGGCGGGGGCGAGCGCGAACGACAGCCAGACCCACAGCAGCGGCAGCATGAGCAGTCGGTAGAACGGGTGCGAGACGGGCAGCAGCAGGATCGTCGCGCCCACGAGGTTCCACATCGTGACCGACGCATCGCCCGGGCGCAGCAACATCAGCACGATCAGCCCGACGACGACGACGGCGAGCAGGCCGGAGAGCACCAGGCCGCCGATCGGCGCGTCTCCCAACGGGATCGGCTCGGTGGTCCCGGGAACGCCCTGCCGCGCGAAGTACCACACCGAGTACGCACCCCTCGGCTGCTCGCCCAGGCCGAAGGTGCGTTCGAAGAAGCGCCCGATGCCGTCGGACCCGAGCACGACGAGGACGACCAGCGCGAAGGCGACGACCGCCGCCAGGACGCCGAGGAGGGCGAGCGCACGCTTCCGCTGACCGACGCGGAGGAACCAGAGCACCAGCATGCCGGGCCAGGTCTTGAGGAGGCCGGCGACGGCGAGCACGGCGCCCGAGAGCATGGGCCGGCGCGGCTCGAGCAGCACGGCCAGCGAGATGATCGCGAGCAGGACCAGCTGCACCTGGCCGAGGAACAGCTCCGTCGACACCGTGGAGCTGAACAGCAACGTCACGACGGCGACCCCGGCGAGGAGCGGGGCCCGCCAGCCCGCCAGGCGGTCACGAGCGGCGAGCAGCACGAAGGCGATCGCGGCGAGGCCGGCGGCGAGTTCGACGCCCACCCAGATCGGCATCGCGCGCGGGTGATCGACGAGCGGCACGAGCAGCCATGCGAGCAGCGGCGTGTAGGCGTAGCCCGATGCGTCGTACGGGTCGCCCCCGTCGGCGACGTGCTCGGCGCCGTCGAGGAAGAAGCCGAGGTCGATGCCGACGTCGCCCGACACGGTCGCGTCGAGGAAGCGCTGCACGGACAGCAGGAGCGCGAGGATCGCGACGGCGGCCCAAGCCGCCGCCTCGAGGACGCGCGCCACGCGGGACCGCCCGCCGGGAGTGCCATCGACCTGGGCGGGGGGCGCGACATCCATGCCCCGATCCTGCCATTCGCGGCGCCCTCGTCGCTCGGACCGTGAGAGCCCTGCGAGAATCGGTGTCCATCCGCCTCGCCGGACCGCTCATGGCCGCGACGATCGACGCGGCGGGCGCCACTGCGGCGTCGACGATCCGGCTCGGCGTGAACGAGGAGGACGCGCGGGCGCCATTGCCGTGCGACATATCTCTGACTAAGGTCAGAGATATGGCGACGGCTCGTTCCGAACCGGATCCGCGGGATCGCGACGCGATCGACACCGTGCGTGCGTTCAATCGCGCGGTCACGACCCGCGTCGGCGCGCTGCAGGACCACTACCTCGGCAGCGACCGGTCGCTCGGCGCATCCCGCGTGCTCTGGGAGGTCGGCGATGACGGCCTCGACGTGCGCGCGATCCGCGAGCGGCTCGGCCTCGACTCGGGCTACCTCTCGCGGCTGCTGCGCGCGCTCGAGCGCGAGGGGCTCGTCACGGTCGAGGGCTCGCCCGCCGACTCGCGCGTCCGCACGGTCCGCACGACCGCGCATGGGCGCGCCGAGCGCACGGAGCTCGGCCGCCGCAGCGACGACCTCGCCGGCTCGGTGCTGGCGCCGCTCAGCGCGGGCCAGCGCGCCCGGCTCGTCGAGGCCATGTCCACCGTCACCCGGCTGCTCGACGCCGGGCTCGTGGAGGTCGAGCCGGAGGATGCCGCGTCCGACGATGCCCGCGCGTGCCTGGCCGCCTACTACGCCGAGCTCGCGCGACGCTTCGCGGGCGGGTTCGAGCCCGGCCGCAGCCTCCACCCCGACACGCACGAGTTCCAGGAGCCGACGGGCGGCTTCGTGCTCGCCCGGCTCCACGGACGGGCGATCGGATGCGGCGCCGTGCTGTTCCACGATGGCGCGCCCGCCTACATCAAGCGCATGTGGGTCGACGATGCGGTGCGCGGCATGGGCGTCGGTCGGCGCATCCTCGCCGCGCTCGAGCAGGCCGCGCGCGATCACGGCGCGGCATCCGTCACGCTCGAGACCAACGCGAGCCTCACCGAGGCGATCGCGATGTACCGGTCGTCGGGCTACGTCGAGGTCGAGCCGTTCAACGACGAGGTCTACGCCGACCACTGGTTCGAGAAGCGGCTCTGAGCGCGGCGATTCGATCGCCGGGCCCTACGTGCGCGCGGCCTTCACGTGCTCGTACGCGGCGAGCGCCGCCTCGCGGGTCTCCTTGAGGTCGACGATCGGTTCGGGGTAGTCGTCGGTGCCGGCCTCGGGCACCCAGCGCCGTACGTACACGCCGTCGGGGTCGAACTTCGTCGCCTGCAGCTCGGGGTTGAAGACGCGGAAGTACGGCGCGGCGTCCGCCCCCGAGCCCGCCACCCACTGCCAGTTGAACGGATTCGAAGCCGCGTCGGCGTCGACGAGCGTGTCCCAGAACCACTGCTCGCCGCGGCGCCAGTCGATCAACAGGTTCTTCGTGAGGAACGACGCCGCGACCATGCGCACGCGATTGTGCATCGTGCCCGTCGTCCAGAGCTCGCGCATGCCCGCGTCGACGAGCGGCACGCCGGTGCGTCCCTCCTCCCAGGCGCGCAGCGCGGTCGGGTGCAGGCGCGGCCACGGGAACGCGTCGAACTCGGCGCGCCAGTTGCGGGTGGCGAGGTCTGGCGCGTGGAACAGCACGTGCCAGGCGAACTCGCGCCAGCCGAGCTCGGTCAGGAACCGCGAGGCGCCCGTGCCGCCCGACCGTCGCTCGCGAACCGCGTGCCAGACCTCGTAGGGGCTGAGCTCGCCCCAGCGCAGGTGCGGCGAGAGCCGCGAGGTGACCGCCTCCGACGGCACGTCGCGACCGTCGGCGTAGTCGGGGAGGTCGTCATCGAGGAAGTCGCCGAGGCGCGCGTGCGCCGCGTCGGCCCCGGGGGTCCACGCGTCGCGGAGGCCGCCGGCCCAGTCGGGGTGGGTGGGCAGCAGGTCCCAGTCGTCGAGGTCGTCGGTCGCGGCATCCGCGGGGGTGATCGCGGTCGCGCCCTTGGGGGCGGGCAGCGGATGCCGCGGCTCGGGCGCCGATCGGCACGCGCGCCAGAACGGCGTGAACACCGAGAACGGCGTGCCCTGGCCCGTGCGGATCGTCCACGGCTCGAACAGCAGGTTCGCCGCGAAGCTCTCGACCACGAGGCCGTCGTCGCGCAGCGCCTGCGTGATGCCCGCGTCGAGCTCGCGTTCGGGGCCGCCGTAGCGGCGGTTCCGGAAGACGGCGCCCGCGCCGGTCTCGTCGACGAGTGCACGGATGACGCGGTCGGCCGGTCCGCGCCGCAGCACGAGCCGCCCGCCATGCTGTTCGAGCGCCTCCGCGAGTGCCGTGAGCGAGCCGTGCAGCCACCACCGCGCGGCACCGCCGAGCGGCCGGATGCCGCGCGACTCCTCGTCGAGCACGTAGACGCACGTGATCGGGGCGCCGCGCTCGATCGCGGCGTGCAGGGCCGGATGGTCGGCGACCCGGAGGTCGTCGCGGAACCAGACGATCGACGGCGCGTCG
>CBFGWW010000208.1:0-5594 GCA_965652625.1 uncultured Agromyces sp. | reverse complement strand
CCCCCCCCGGCCCCCGCGGGGGGCGGGGGGGGCCGCCCCCCCAGCCCCGCCGCGCGCCCCGCCCCCGCCCCCCCCCACGACGCGCTCAAGGCGCAGGTCCAGCAGATCGCCGAGGAGATCCTCTCGAACTCGGTCATCGAGGACGTCGTCGGCGTCCACTACGAGCAGTCGAACGTCGAGCTCGCCGAGGAGGCCGCGCACGCGGCCGCCGAGCACGCCGACACCGGCTACGTCGCGCCCGCGGGCGAGACGCACTGAGGCGGGCCGGCATGCGCATCGGCGTCATCACCTTCCCCGGCTCGCTCGACGACCGTGACGCCCAACGGGCCGTGCGGCTCGCCGGCGCCGAGCCCGTCGCCCTCTGGCACGGCTCGCACGACCTCGAGGGCGTCGACGCGCTCATCCTGCCGGGCGGCTTCAGCTACGGCGACTACCTGCGCTGCGGCGCGATCGCCTCGCTCAGCCCGATCATGACCGAGGTCGTGGATGCCGCGAACCGGGGCCTGCCCGTGCTCGGCATCTGCAACGGCTTCCAGATGCTCACCGAGGCGCACCTGCTCGAGGGCGGGCTGATCCGCAACGACCACGGCTCGTTCATCTGCCGCGACCAGGTGCTGCGCGTCGAGAACGCCGCGACCGACTGGACGAGTGGCTTCGAGGCCGGCCAGGAGATCACGATCCCGCTGAAGAACGGCGAGGGCGGCTTCATCGCCGACGACGAGACGCTCGACCGCCTCGAGGGCGAGGGTCGCGTCGTGTTCCGCTACGTCGACGTGAACCCCAACGGCTCGCTGCGCGACATCGCCGGCATCACGAACGCCCGCGGCAACGTCGTCGGCCTCATGCCGCATCCCGAGCACGCCGTGGAGCCGGGCTTCGGCCCCGACACCCCCGCCGCGATGCGGTCGGGCGTCGACGGACTCGGGTTCTTCACGTCGGTCGTGCAGCGCGCGCTCGTCGAGGCGTAGCCCGTCGAGGCACCGGATGCCGCGACGCGTCGCCGCCATTCGTGGCGCACGCATCGGCGGTTGATGGGCGGCGCATAGCCACGCGGCGGATGCTTCGGGGAGCCGCGGGGATCCGCCCCGCTTCGCCGGAGGAGCATCATGACCGCCACCGCACCCCACTACCCGACCGCGTGGACAGCCGAACCATCGTCCGAACCAGCACGGACCCCGTGGTATCGACGAGCCTGGGTGCTGGCCGTGTCGGTCGTGCTCATCGCCGCGCTCTCGTTCGCCAGCGGTTTCGTCGCAGGGAACGCCACGGCGTTCTTCAACCGACTCGGCGGACCCGGCATGAGCGTCGACGGCCCTGGCTTCCCCGACGGCGTCCGCCCCGGCGACGGCCAGATCCCGCAGTTCCCGGGCGACGGCACGACGGACGGCACCGGGTCCTGATCGTCGCTGCGGCACGGCGGAATCCCGTTGGTGCAGTGGAATCCCGATCGAACGGGATTCGGCCGCACCAACGGGATTCGGTCGGGCTGCGGTGAGCGGGACAGGCGCGAGAGGTGGCGCGGGGCAGGATGAGGGGATGACTCCCGCCGACGCATCCGCCCCCGAGCCGCTCACGCCCGAGCTCGCCGACACGATCGCCGAGATCTTCGGCAGCCGCGACCGAGAGCACATGCAGCCGACGATCGACGCGTTCCTCGCGCTGCTCGCGGAGCACCCGAACCAGCCCGAGGTCCTCTACGAGGTCGGCGGCTCCTACGACACCGACGGCCAGGAGCAGACCGCGCTCGGCTACTACGAGGCCGCGATGGCCGCGGGCCTGTCGGGCGACACACTGCGCAAGTGCCTCCTGCAGTACGGCAGCACCCTGCGGCTGCTCGGCCGCCACGAGGAGTCGGTGGCCGCGCTCGACCGAGCGCTCGCGGGCTGGCCGGAGTCGCCGTCGGTGCGCGCGTTCCACGCCCTCGGGCTGCATGCGGCCGGCCGCAGCGACGGCGCGGTCGGCGAGTTGCTCGCGCTCGTGGCCGAGGAGATCCGCACGCCCGACGTGCTCCGCTACGAGGCCGCGCTGCGCGGCAACGCCGGGTACCTGATCGCGCGCGACCAGCAGCGGGGCCGCTGACCGTCGCGGGTCAGGCGCCGTCCTGCGCGGCGATCCAGGCACGGATCAGCCGCTGCAGCGCATCGCGCTTCGCCGCGAGGTCGTCGGCGTCGAGGAAGCGGGCGACGCGCGACACGTCGCCTTCGCCCTCGAGGAGACCGTCGGGATCGGGGAGCGAAGCGCCGCGATGGAACATCAGGCTCGCGTGCGTCTTCGTCTTCGGGTAGAACGACGCGATGTTGCCCTTGTAGACGAACGTCGGCGCCTGCCATTTGATGACCTCGCTCACGCGGTCGTCGGCGTCGAGGATCGCCTCCCGAACGGCCAGCACGAGCTCCCGCTGCGGGTTGTCGTAGCGCTGGAACCAGGCGTCGACGTCGGGGTCGTGGTTCGCCATGAGCGTCTCCTCTCCTCGGGGCGGCGGCGCGGCATCCGCTGCTCAGTGCACCAGCGACCCGAGCCAGATCACGAGTAGGCCGAGCGTCGCCGTGACGACGGCGCTGAGCACCCACCAGCCCCAGTGCCCGCCGCGGCGCCGCGCGGTGAACCAGCCGATGACCGCGAGCACGAGCGTGCCCGCCCACAGCGCGAGGTAGTACGCGACGTACTCGTCCATCCAGTTCAACGTCGCGAGGAGCAGGAAGACCGTCGGCAGCACCATCGCGAGCAGCATGCCCGACGAGTGCGCGGCCGAGGAGCGGGCCGCCGCGAAGATCGCCCGGAGGCGCGGAGCGCCCGTGTCCTCGCGCGAGACCGTGCCCGCGTAGACGTGCGCGAGCCAGAACACGACGACGGCGCCCCACGTGAACATCAGCACCTCGAGGTCGGTCTGCTCGCGCCAGGCGATCGCGATGAGCGAGCCCACGAGCACGACGCCGTAGATCGAGGACTCGCTGCGGTACGCCCGCAGCACGAGCGCGGCATCGCGCACGACGCCGCGCGGGTCGCGTCGAGCCTTCGCACGCGGGGCGTCCGCCTGGGGCTCGTCGTCGATCCCGGCCATCGCACCTCCCGCTGTCGCGAGCACATCGTATCGCCGGGCGGCCGGTTCCATCCTTCGACGGATGCCGCGACCAGCGGGCCTTGACACGATGGGAGGACCCCGAACCCTGGAGCACGTGTGTCACCGAAGCGCCTCTTCCGCGCCCTCGCCCTCGCCGAAGCCGTCACCTGGACGATCCTCATCGTCGCCATGATCCTGAAGTACGCCGCCGGTGTCGACGCCGCCGTGCTCGTCGGCGGCTCGATCCATGGCTTCGTGTTCCTCGCCTACGCGTTCGCCGCCGTGCTCGTCGGCGTCAACCAGCGCTGGCACCTCGGCCTCATCGCGTTCGCGGTGCTGACGGCGATCGTGCCGTACGCCACGATCCCGTTCGAGCTGTGGCTCGTCCGCCGCGGCCGGCTCGAGGGCGAGTGGCGTCGCGAGGCGGGCCGGCATCCCGCCGACGGCCACTGGGTGAACCGGATGCTGCGCTGGTTCCTCGCCCGCCCGGTGCTGCTCACCGTGGTCGCGGTCATCGGCATCGCCGTCGTGTTCTCCGCGCTGCTCGTCATCGGCCCGCCCGGCGGCCGCGAGGCGTAGGCGGTCCGTCGTGGCATCCGGCACCATGGAGGCATGCCCATCCTCAACAAGGACATGTCGGTGTGCATCTCGCTCGCCGGCCGCCCGTCGAACCTCGGCACGCGCTTCCACAACTTCCTCTACGACGAGCTCGGCCTGAACTTCATCTACAAGGCGTTCACGACCGACGACATCGAGGGCGCCGTCCGCGGCATCCGTGCGCTCGGCATCCGGGGATGCTCCGTGTCGATGCCGTTCAAGGAGGCGGTCATCCCGCTCGTCGACGTCGTGGAGCCCTCCGCCGCGGCGATCGAGTCGGTCAACACGATCGTGAACGACGACGGCGTGCTGTCGGCGTCGAACACCGACTACGAGGCGATCGCGCAGCTCATCGCCGAGCACCGGCTCGACCCTGCGCAACGCGTGCTCGTGCGCGGCTCGGGCGGCATGGCGAAGGCCGTCGTCGCGGCGTTCCGCGGCGCGGGCTTCACGGACCTCGGCATCGTGGCGCGCAATGCCGACGCCGGTGAGGCCCTGGCCGAGAAGTACCGCTACCACTGGGTGGGCGCCGATCCCGAGCCAGACTTCGACGTCATCGTCAACGTCACCCCGCTCGGCATGCACGGGGCGGATGCCGCGGCGCTCGCGTTCGCGCCCGAGTTCATCGAGCGCGCGGACACGGTCTTCGACGTGGTGGCGTTCCCCGCAGAGACCCCGCTCATCCTCGCCGCCCGCGCGGCCGGGAAGCCCGTGATCACGGGCGCGGAGGTCATCGCGCTGCAGGCCGCGCGCCAGTTCGAGCGCTACACGGGCGTGCCCCTCACGCGCGAGCAGGTCGAGCGGGCAGCGGCGTTCTCGCGCGCGGAGTGAACCCGGGCGGCATCGCCGAGAGCGACGAGCGGCCGCCGGACTGCTCACCTGAGCAGCGCAGGTAGACTCGGAGGGTCCGGCATCCGCCCGCGGCATCCGCTCGCCGCTGTTCCCTGGAGCTCGCCACTCGTGACCACCGAAACCGCCGCCACGACCGCTGCCCCGACGACTCCGGCCCTCGACACCGTCGAGGTCGCCGCCGTCACGCCCGAGAAGGAGCAGCCGTACGCGGCGCTGGGCCTGAAGCCCGACGAGTACGAGCGCATCCGCAACATCCTCGGCCGCCGCCCGACGAGCGCCGAGCTCGCGATGTACTCGGTCATGTGGAGCGAGCACTGCTCCTACAAGTCGTCGAAGATCTACCTGCGCCAGTTCGGCAAGAAGGTCACGCCCGAGATGAAGCAGCACCTCATGGTGGGCATGGGCGAGAACGCGGGCGTGCTCGACATCGGCGAGGGCTGGGCCGTCACCTTCAAGATCGAGTCGCACAACCACCCGTCGTACATCGAGCCGTTCCAGGGCGCCGCGACCGGCGTCGGCGGCATCGTGCGCGACATCATCTCGATGGGCGCGCGCCCGGTCGCCGTCATGGACGCGCTGCGCTTCGGCGCGATCGACCACCCCGACACGGCGCGCGTGGTGCACGGCGTCGTCGCGGGCATCAGCTTCTACGGCAACTGCCTCGGCCTGCCGAACATCGGCGGCGAGACGTGGTTCGACCCGACCTACCAGGCCAACCCGCTCGTGAACGCGCTCGCGGTCGGCGTGCTGCGCCATGAAGACCTGCACCTCGCGAATGCGAAGGGCGCCGGCAACAAGGTCGTGCTCTTCGGCGCGCGCACCGGCGGCGACGGCATCGGCGGCGCGTCGATCCTCGCTTCCGACACGTTCGCCGAGGGCGGCCCCACCAAGCGTCCCGCTGTGCAGGTCGGCGACCCCTTCGCCGAGAAGGTGCTCATCGAGTGCTGCCTCGAGCTCTTCGCGGGCGACCTCGTCGAGGGCATCCAGGACCTCGGCGCCGCCGGCATCTCGTGCGCCACGTCGGAGCTGGCGAGCAACGGCGACGGCGGCATGTCGATCGTGCTCGACGAGGTGCTGCTGCGCG
>CBFGWW010000207.1:0-5607 GCA_965652625.1 uncultured Agromyces sp. | reverse complement strand
CGACGTCGTACTGGCCGAAGCCGATGCCCGCGCCGGTGGTGGTCACGGCGGTCATGGCGCCGGCGCACATGCGGTCGATCGCGAAGCCCGGCACGCTGAGGGGGAGTCCCGCGAGGATCGCCGCGGTGCGGCCGAGCGTGAGTCCCTGGTCGCCCGTCTGCGTCGTGGCGGCGATGGCCACGTCGTCGACGCGTTCCTTGGGCAGGTTCGGGTTGCGCTCGAGGAGTCCGGTGATCGCCTTCACGGCGAGGTCGTCGGCCCTCGTGTTCCAGTACATGCCCTTGTCGCCGGCTCGTCCGAACGGGGTGCGGACCCCGTCGACGAACACGACATCAGCTCGTTCAGCCACGCTGCAGCTCCGTTTCGATCAGAGGATGCTTCGATCCTAGGAACGCTTCGGAAGGGGGCGGAATCGGTTGACGGAACCTACGATCCGCCGCTCGCGGCGTCCTGCACCGATTGTGACGCCTCCACAAAGGCGTCGGCGATGATCTGTGCGGTTTCCGCAACCTGCCACGGGCGGGCTCCGAGGGCCGCGAGCGCTGCCGCGATGCCGACCGCGCCGGGCTCGGCGGGCGGCTGCCAGGCGACGCGACGCAGGTGGTCGGGCGTCAGCAGGTTCTCGACCGGCATCTCGAGCCGCTCGGCGACCTCGGCGACACCCGCCTTCGCGAGGCGCAGGCGAGCGTCGGCCTCGGGGTTGCGCATCGCCCATGCACGCGGCGGCGGCGGCGAGTCGCTCGGCACGCGAACGGTGGGGAGCTGGTTCGTGGCGAGGCCGGTCTCGACGGCCGTCCACCAGCGGTCGAGCTCGGAGCGGCTCGCACGGCCCGTGAACTCCCGAAGGTCGGCGAGGGCGCGGCGGGACTGCGGCATCGCCTTCGCGACGGCGAGGATCGAGGCGTCGGGCACCATGCGACCCGGAGCGACGTCGAGTTCGGCCGCCCGGGCGTCGCGGGCGAGCCACAGTTCGCGGGCGACCGCGAGGTTGCGCGGATTGCGCAGCCCGTGGATGCCGGAGAGGCGGCGCCACGGCTCCGCGGCCGCCGGCTTCGCCTCACGCGTGAGCACTGCGGCGAACTCCTGGCCCGCGAGGTCGGTCTTGCCGGACTCCTCGAGTCGCTCGGCCAGGCGGTCGCGCACGTCGACGAGGAGCTCGACGTCGAGCGCGGCATACGTCAGCCATGACTGCGGCAGCGGCCGGGTCGACCAGTCGGCGGCCGAGTGCTCCTTCGCGAGCTTGATGCCGAGCAGCTCCTCGACGACCGAGGCCAGGCCGACGCGGGGCATCCCGAGCAGTCTGGCGGCGAGCTCCGTGTCGAAGATGTGGTCGGGGTCGAGCCCCACCTCGCGCAGGCAGGCGAGGTCCTGGCTCGCGGCGTGCAGCACCCACTCCTCGGCGTGGACGGCGTCCTCGAGCGAGGTGAAGTCGGGGATCCGGGGCGGATCGAACAGGAACGTGCCCGAGCCTCGGCGGTACATCTGGATGAGGTAGGCGCGCTGGGAGTAGCGGAATCCGCTCGCGCGCTCGGCGTCGACCGCGACGGGACCCTCGCCGTCGGCGAGTCGCCGCACCGCGTCCTCGAAGTCGTCGGGCGACTCGATCACCCGGAATTCATCCACGCTTGGTCCTCCGTCGGGGCAGGGCGGTCACCCCCTCGGATCGAGGCGGCAGCCCCGCGAGCATGCACAACAACTCTCCCCAGCCTTCCACATGCGGGCCGACGGCGGCATCGAGGGGCGTCCACGAGGCGCGCACCTCGATCTGCGCGCCGTCGCCCTGGCGGGCCAGCTCGCCGAATCCGGTGGACAGGATCTTGGTCGCGGTGCCCGAGGCGGCGATGTACCGGGCCCCCCGAGCATCCAGCGCGTCGACGAGCCACGACCACGCGACATCCGCCAGGAACGGGTCGAGGCCGATGTCGGTCTCGAGGGGAGCCTGCGCGAAGCACACGACCCGGAACCGGCCGCCCCAGGCCTCGGGCTCGTCGGGGTCGTAGAGCAGCACGAAGCGTCCGGTGCCGAGGTCGGAGTCATCGCCGTGACGACTCGGAGCGACGTCGGCCGAGAGCGCGACCGCCCACGGGGCGAGCGAGCCTGGCGCGGGGATCTCCGACACGCGCAGCTCGGGCCGCAGCGAGGCCGCTCGCAACGCCTCGAGTGCGGCCTCGAACTCGGCAGGCCGATGCGGCGAGGAGTCGGGCACGAGTGCAGACTAGGCTCTCGAACAGGGGTGATGTCGGCGGCACGCCGCATCGCATGCCAGACGGATGACACCTTCGCGAGGGAGGGCTCGGATGGGTCGAAGCACCCGCGCTGTCGGAACGCTCGGAGTCGCCGCAGTGGCCGTCGGGATGCTCACCGCGGCCGTCGCGGCCGCCGCCGCGGTGGTCACCGTGGCGTACGCCCGGCGTGTGGTGATCCCGCCCACGACGCGGCCCGACGAGGAACGCATCGTCGGCGTCGACCTCGCCGCGGGCGAGGTCGTGCTCGCGGCATCCGACGAGACCCGCATGCGCGGCCGCTACGGCCTCTGGTTCGAGCACGACGCGGGCTACGCGAGGATCGGCGACGTGATCGACGAGGACGAGCGCATCGTGCGCCGAAGCGTCGAATCCGTCGACTTCGGACGGCTCGACCGGGCCGGGCACGGCCGGGTCAGCGGGTGGTACCACCTCGGGCCCTGGGAGCTCGGGCACGAGTACGAGAACGTGGTGGTCGACACCCCGCTCGGGCCGGCCCCGGCCTGGTTCGTCCCGGCGGCGACGCCGACCGACCGCTGGGTGATCCAGGTGCACGGGCGCGGCGCCAAGCGCCAGGAGGCGCTGCGCGCCGTGGATCCCGTCAGGGAGGCCGGCTGGAACTCGCTCCTCATGTCGTATCGCAACGACGGCGAGGCGCCCGAGAGCGAGGACCGCCGCTACGGCCTCGGCGGCACCGAATGGGCCGACGTCGTCGCTGCGGCGCGCTTCGCGGAGGACCACGGCGCCGAACGGATCGTGCTCATGGGGTGGTCGATGGGCGGCGCGATCGCGCTGCAGGCCGTGCTGCGCTCGGCCGCCGTGCGTGAGCGTCTCGTGGGGCTCATCCTCGACTCGCCGGCGATCGACTGGGTGGACATCCTGCGCTTCCAAGGGCAGGCGCTCGGCTTCCCACGCGGTCTCGGCGACGCGGTGGCCCGTGTGCTCGGCGGACCGTGGAGCGGCGGGCTGACGGGCGTGGCCGCGCCCATCGACGTCGACGACCTCGATCCCGTCGCGCGCGCCGAGGAGCTGCCGGTGCCGATCCTGCTCATGCACAGTGTCGACGACGGCTTCGTGCCGATCGACGGCTCGCGCCGGCTCGCGGCCGCGCGCCCCGACCTCGTGCAGTTCGAGGAGTTCGAGGGCGCCCGCCACACGAAGCTGTGGAACCACGATCCCGAGCGGTGGACGGGCCTCGTGCAGGGCTGGCTCGAGCGCAGCTCGCTCGACGCGCACCGACTTGCCGACGAGGCCGAGATCACCGGCTAGGCAGGGCGACGCCCGCACAGGGCAGCGGATGCCGCGGCGCGCCGCTGCGGCATCCGATCGCGTCAGGCGGCGACGCGCTCGCGCACCTGGCGCTTCACGCGACCGAGCATGCCGGTCATGCCGCGAACGCGGAGCGGGGAGACCGCCTCGGCGAGGCCGAGCGACTGGGGGTAGTCGCCGGGCACGTCGAGCACCTGGTCGACCGTGAGCCCGTCGAGGCCCTGCACGAGGATCGACGCGAAGCCGCGCGTGGTGGGCGATTCGGCCGGCGCCGTCGCGTGCAGGTGCACGTGACCGTCGACGACCTCGACGAAGATGTAGACCGGCGACTGGCACTCCTCGACCTTCTCGAGGAGGTCGGGGTGGTCGCGATACCGCTCGGGCAGCTCGGGCAGCTCGTTGGAGAACTCGAGCAGCAGCTGCAGGCGGTCCTTCACGCCGAGCGCGAGGAAGTCCTCGCGGGTCTCGGCGAGCGGGGCGGGGAGGGTCGTGGCGTCCATCGGTTCCATTCTCCCATCTCGGACGCACGAGACCGCCCGCCCGGCTCCCCGAGCGGACCGGGGACGTCGACTAGCGGGTCGGGACCTCGCCGCGCTCGGCGCCCGAGACGATCGGCACGCGCACGGCGCTGCCCCACTCGGTCCACGAGCCGTCGTAGTTGCGCACCTTCTCGAATCCGAGCAGGTGGGTGAGCACGAACCAGGTGTGGCTCGAACGCTCGCCGATGCGGCAGTAGGCGATCACGTCGTCGCCGTCCTGCAGGCCGGCCTCGCCGCGGTAGATCGCGTCGAGCTCCTCACGCGTCTTGAAGGTGCCGTCGGTCGCGGCGGCACGGGCCCAGGGCACGGATGCCGCCGTGGGGATGTGGCCGGCGCGCAGCGCGCCCTCCTCGGGGTAGGCGGGTGCGCTCGTGCGCTCGCCGTTGTACTCCTCGGGGGAGCGGACGTCGATGAGCGGGTTGCCGAAGTGGGCGAGCACGTCCTCCTTGAACGCGCGGACGACGCTGTCGTCGCGCTCGACCACCGGGTAGTCGACGAGGTCGACCACGGGGACGTCGGTGGTGAGCTCGCGGCCCTCGGCGATCCAGAGGTCGCGGCCGCCGTCGAGGAGGCGCACGTCCTCGTGGCCGAACAGGGTGAACACCCAGAGCGCATAGGCGGCCCACCAGTTGTTCTTGTCGCCGTAGATGACGACCGTGGTGTCGCGCGAGATGCCCTTCGAGCCGAGCAGCGCGGCGAACTGCTCGCCGTCGATGTAGTCGCGCACGACGGGGTCGTTGAGGTCGGTGTGCCAGTCGACCTTGACGGCGCCCGGGATGTGGCCGGTCTCGTAGAGCAGCACGTCTTCATCGGACTCGACGACCACGAGACCCGGTTGGCCGAGCCGCTCGGCGAGCCAGTCGGTGGTGACGAGACGCTCGGGGTGGGCGTACTCGGCGAACTTGGCGGCGGAGTCGAACTCGGCGGGCATGGGGGACCTCCTGGGAACGTCGGGTCAGACGGGGTGTGCGGGGGAGCGGACTAGGCTGGTGACCTGTCCACCTCGAATCTACGCGGCGTGCGGGTGGAAGTCAGCATGCCCGTCATCCGGTGCAATACGGGAGTCCCTCCAGCATGACCACGGCAGCGAGCCATGCCCTCATCCGCCTCGTCGAGCGGAATCCGTCGATCTCGGCCGCGGAGATCGCCTCGGAGCTGGTGCCGCCGCCGCAGTTCGAGCACGCGTCGTTCGAATCCTATCGGCCCGACCCCGACTACCCGTCGCAGCAGGCCGCGCTCGACCGGCTGAACGAGTTCGCGGGCGCCTGGCGCGCCGCGCAGCGCCCCGGCGGATTCTTCTCCCGCAAGCGCCCCGCTCGCATCGAGCTCCCCGGCGTCTACCTCGACGGCGGCTTCGGCGTCGGCAAGACGCACCTCCTCGCGGCGCTCTGGCACGTCGCGCACGGTCCGAAGTACTTCGGCACGTTCATCGAGTACACCGCGCTCGTCGGCGCCCTCGGCTACGCCAAGGCGGTCGAGCTGCTGCGCGGCGCCCGCCTCGTCTGCATCGACGAGTTCGAGCTCGACGACCCGGGCGACACCATGCTCATGACGCG
>CBFGWW010000206.1:0-5632 GCA_965652625.1 uncultured Agromyces sp. | reverse complement strand
ATCCCCGTCGACGCCGGTGACACGGCCGCTGAGCGGGACGCCCGACGCGGCGAGCGTGCGGAGCGTGAGGTCGTGGCCGCCGCGCGCGCCCGTGGCGAGCGGGTTCGCCGCGAACCGCACGGCCGGCGAGGGCATGTCGGCCAGCGTGTGCTCGAAGAAGCCGGAGTCCTCCAGCCAGTCGACCGTGTCGCGCCCGGCGATCCGCCGCGGCATGGAGGGCGCGGCCCCCGCGGCGAGCGCGACGTCGCGCCCAGCGTCGTTGAGCTCCTAGGTGACCGTCGCGGAATACTGCCCGCCGCCGATCACGAGCACTCGACCGTCGGGGAGCGAGTCCGGCGAGCGGTAGCCGCCCGGCCCGGTCACGTACACCCGCTGGGCGAGTTCCGACGCCCACGGCGGCCGGTGCTCGCGCTGGTAGGCGCCCGTGCACACCACGACGTTCCGGGCACGGATGCCGCCGAGCGGCGTCTCCGCGCGGAATCCGCCGTCCTCCTGCACGAGCGCCGTCACGGGGCGCCCCTCCTCGATGGGAGCGTCGAACGACGCCGCATAGTCGCGGAGGTGCGTCACGATCTCGTCGCGCGCGAGGAAGCCCGCGGCATCCGCACCCCGGTACTCGCCGCCGGGTAACCGCACGGTGTGGTTCGGCGTGACGAGGCGGAACGAATCCCATCGACTCGCCCACGACCGGGCGACGCGGTCGGCCTCGAGCACGACGTGCTCGACCCCGGCGGAGCCCAGCTCGTGGCTCACCGCGAGGCCGGCCTGGCCGGCGCCGATCACCAGGACGTCGACGTCCGCGGACATGCCGCCAGCGTATGCCCGTGCCGTCGGCGGGGCGACACCCCAGTGCGGGCGGCTCCGGTGTCGGATGCCGCGGCTAGGCTGCGGGCATGGCTCGACCGACCTCCGCGTTCCGTTGCACCGAGTGCGGTTGGAGCACCGTCAAGTGGGTCGGCCGCTGCGCCGAGTGCCAGCAGTGGGGCACCGTGGTCGACGCCGCCGAGCAGACCGGCATCGTGCGCTCGGTGCAGGCGGTCACGCCGACCACGGCGCGGGCGGCCCGGCCGATCGCCCAGGTCGAGGCCGAGCACACCGCGCACCGCCCGAGCGGCATCGGCGAATTCGATCGCGTGCTCGGCGGCGGCATCGTCGCGGGCGCCGCCATCCTCCTCTCGGGCGAGCCGGGCGTCGGCAAGTCCACGCTGCTGCTCGAGGTCGCCGCACGCGTGGCGTCCACCGGCCGGCGCGTCCTCTACGTGAGCGCCGAGGAGTCCACCGCCCAGGTGCGACTGCGGGCCGGGCGCACGGGCGCGTTGCACGACGAGCTCTACCTCGCCGCCGAGACCGACCTCGCCACGATCCTCGGGCAGGTCGACCAGGTCGCCCCCGACCTGCTCATCGTCGACTCGGTGCAGACCGTCTCGAGCTCGCTCTCCGACGGCCTCCCCGGGCAGCCGAGCCAGGTGCGCGAGGTCGCGTCGACCCTCATCCGGGTCGCGAAGGAGCGCAGCCTGCCCGTGCTCATCGTGGGGCACGTCACCAAAGACGGCTCGATCGCCGGCCCGCGACTCCTCGAGCACCTCGTCGACGTCGTGTGCCAGTTCGAGGGCGACCGGCAGACCGCGCTCCGCTTCGTGCGGGCGCTCAAGAACCGGTTCGGTCCCACCGATGAGGTCGGATGCTTCGAGATGACGGGCGACGGCATCGCCGAGGTGCCCGATCCCTCGGGTCTCTTCCTCAGCCGCGCGCGCACGGCCGTGAGCGGCACGTGCGTCACGGTCGCCCTCGAAGGACGCCGCGCGCTTCCCGTCGAGGTGCAGGCGCTCGTCGTCTCGACGAAGGCGCCGCAGCCGCGCCGCGTGGTGAACGGCGTCGATCCGTCGCGCGTGGCCATGATCATCGCCGTGCTCGAGCGTCGCGCCGGGCTGGGCCGCCTCGGCGAGCACGACGTCTACGTCTCGACCGTCGGCGGCGTGCGGCTCGCCGAGCCCGGAGCCGACCTCGCCATCGCCGTGGCGATCGCGTCGGCCATGCGCGATCGCGCGGTGCCGCACGAGCTCGCCGCGTTCGGCGAGATCAGCCTCGCCGGCGAGGTGCGACCCGTCACCTCGGCGACGCAGCGCGGCAACGAGGCGCGCCGCCTCGGCTACACGACCATCCTCGACGTCGAGGCCGGCAGCGTGCGCGCCGCCGTCGAGCGCGCGATGCTGGCGTCCACGTCGAGCCGCGAGCGCGAGCTCGACGCCGCGTTCTAGCCCGCGGCACCCCGCAGCGCCGCGCTACGCCTCGAGCGCCCGCAGCAGCTCGCCGGGCGGCGCCTGCATCGGGTGCGGCCCAGCGATGTCGAGGAACACCGTCGTGATCGTCGACTCGTAGCGCGTGAGGAACGAGCGCAGCCACGCCGGGCTCTGCAGGCCGACGGCCGGGGGCAGGTTCGCGGGCTTGTTCGCCGCGTCGCTGAACAGCAGCAGCGCGACCTCGCCGGTCTTGGGGTCGCGGTACGTCCACACCTCGCCGCCGTCGAGCGGCTTGTCGCGCGGACCGGGCTTCACGAGCGGCACGACGGTGTTGCCGTGTCGCAGGGCGAGTGCCACCGCCGCCATGTCCTGCCGCTCGAGCGCCTCGGCGAGCGCCTGCGATCGGAACTCCACCGGCTCGCTCGGCTTGCCGGACTTCTTTCGCTGCGCCATGCCTCCAGCGTAACGATCGGATGCCACGAGACCGCGTCGATCAAGCCCCCATGCTGCGGTCATGCCGAGTCGCCCGTAGGATGCAGGCACCATGGCCGAGTACGTCCTGGACCACCACCTCGACGGCGAGCGCTCCCGGCTCGCCCTGATGTCGCGGCTGCTCGACCCGATGCACCGGCGGCACCTCGAGTCGCTCGGCGTGCGCCCGGGCGATCGCGCGCTCGAGGTCGGATGCGGCAACGGCTCGATCTCCGCCTGGCTCGCCGATCGCGTGGCACCCGGCGGCACGGCCGTGGCCGACGACATCGACCTCTCCCTCGTCGACGCTCGCGCGCCGAACCTCGAGCTCCGCACCGACGACATCGTGGCCGGACCCATCGACGCGGGAACCTTCGACCTCGTCACCGCCCGTGCGGTGCTCCACCACGTCGCGGACGCGGATGCCGCGGTGCGCAACCTCGTCGCATCCCTGAAGCCCGGTGGCGGCATCCTGCTCATCGAGCCCGACTTCCTGCCGGTGAGCGTGGCCGAGCCGCCCGAGGTGAAGGCGTTCTGGGACGGCTGGCTCTCGTGGTCGCGCGAGGCCGGCATCGACTACCACATCGGCCGCACGCTCGCGCCCCGGCTCGCGGCCCTCGGCATCGAGGACCTCGCCGGCACCGCAGAGACCGCGGTCTACAACGGCGGCTCCGCGTGGGCGACGTACTGGATCGACACCGTCACCGAACTGCGCGACCAGCTCACGGCGAGCGGCCACCTCACCGACGCGCTCGTCGACGGCTTCCTCGCCCGGTGCGCGGATGCCGCGTGGTGGACCGAGACCATCGCGTTCACCGCGGTGCACGGCCGCGCGCCGCGATCCTGACGCCTGTCCGGGGGTCACTCAGGGCTGTCCCCGATGGACGGGGCGGGACCCGCGATTAGCGTCGAATCATGGGCATGGTCAAGGGCGCACTCGACGACGATCGGATCCTCGGCGGGATCATCACGCTGCTGATGCTGGCGGTGGTCGCACTCGTGATCGGGATCGTCCTCTGGTCGGCCGACGCCGAGCCCGCACCGCTCACCGACGACGACGGCTCCTCGTCCAGCGAGGCATCGCACACTCCCGCTCAGTAGAGCTGGAACTGCTTCGTCGCCTCGGAGGCGAAGCCGTCGACCGTCACCGCCAGGTGGTACGAGGCGCCGCCCGCCGCCACCGCCTCACGCGGGCCCTGGCAGGTGTCGACGCTCGATCGCGTGCGGTCCCACACGATGGGCACGCTCGAGCTGATCGGCGTGCCGGGAGTGAGCGAGACCTCGGCGTCGACGGGGTCGACCTGGCAGTCGGTCGAGAGCCAGTAGACCTCGGTGCCGCTCGTGATGGTGAAGACCTGGGCCTTCGTGCCGGCGTTGATGACGCAGACGTTCTTGCCGATGTTCGTGATCGTGACCGAGAGCGCCGGCTGCTCCCCCGCCTCGTACACCGACTTGTCGGTGACCGCCTCCACGAGGAGCGCGCCCTCCTTGCAGCGATCCCCGTCCGCGTCGGCGGGTTCGGTCGGGATCACGGTGGGCGGCGGCGTCGCCGGCTCGGTCGCACGCGGCGTCGCCGACGGGGTGCCCTGCGCCGCGGCATCCGGTTCGTCGCCCTGGCTCGCGCCCGGACGCACGATGATGAGCACGATCGCGACGATCACCGCGACGAGTCCCAGCAGCACCATGAGCCGACGACGCCGGTACACGTGCGGTGGATGCCGCCGCGCCGGTGCGGGATTCGTCGACATGCCCACAGGGTACGACCGCCGGGCCGTTCGTCCCGGCAGCCTCGCGGCGCGCCGGGCGCCTGCTCAGAAGCGCTTCAGCATGCGGGTGTTGCCGAGCGTGTTCTGCTTCACGCGGGCGAGGTCGAGGAACTCGGCGACGCCCTCGTCGTGCGAGCGCACGAGCTCGCCGTACACCTCGGGATCGACCGTCTCGGCGCCCATGTCCTCGAAGCCGTGCCGGCTGAAGAACTCGACCTCGAACGTGAGGCAGAACAGGCGGCTCAGGCCGAGCTCGACGGCGTCGGCCTCGAGTGCCGCGAGCAGGGCGTGGCCGACACCGTGGCCGAGCCACGCGTCGTCGACCGCGAGCGTGCGCACCTCGCCGAGGTCCTCCCACATGACGTGCAGCGCGCCCGCGCCGATGAGTCGCCCGCCGTCGGTCTCGGCCACGCGGAACTCCTGGACCGACCCGTAGAGGTCGACGCGCTCCTTGCCGAGCAGGATGCGTCGGGCGACGAGCGGCTCCACGAGCGCGAGGATCTTCGGCACGTCGCTGGTGCGCGCCCGGCGCACCGTGTAGTCGGTCATCCGATCATCGTAGGCGCATGCGAAGAGGGCGGATGCCGCGGCATCCGCCCTCTTCGTGTCATGCGGTCAGTCGCCCGACGCGGCCGCCAGGTCGGGGCTCACGGGACCCGTGCCGATCGCGGCGCCGGAGTTCACGCCCACGCCCACGGGCAGGGCCCGCTGCGAGGTGGTCATCACGAACTCGCCATCGCGGTAGTCGACCAGCACGTGGTCGCCCGAGTTGAGCTCGCCGTGCAGGATCTTCTCCGACAGGCGGTCCTCCACCTCGTGCTGCACCGCGCGGCGCAGCGGCCGGGCGCCGAGCGCCGGGTCGAAGCCGACCTCGATGAGGCGCTCCTTGGCGGCGAGCGTGAGCTCCACCGTCATGTCGCGGTCGAGCATGCGGTCGCCGAGACGCTTGATGAACAGGTCGACGATCTGCAGCAGCTCCTCCTTGGTGAGCTGCGGGAACACGATGATCTCGTCGACGCGGTTCAGGAACTCGGGCTTGAAGTGCTTCTTCAGCTCCTCGTTCACCTTCGCGCGCATGAGCTCGTAGCCCGTGCGGGTGTCGCCCTCGACCTGGAAGCCGACCGGACCGCCCGAGATGTCCTTCGTGCCGAGGTT
>CBFGWW010000205.1:0-5705 GCA_965652625.1 uncultured Agromyces sp. | reverse complement strand
GCCGTCTCGGCGCTCGACGTCACGGTGCAGGCCAGGATCCTCGAGCTGCTCGAGCAGCTGCAGGGCGAGCTCGGGCTGAGCTACCTCTTCATCTCGCACGACCTCGCGGTCGTCGCCCGCATCAGCCACTCGGTGTCGGTGATGCGTCGCGGCCGCGTCGTGGAGGCAGGGCCGACCGAGCAGGTGTTCCGGTCGCCCCGGCACGAGTACACCCGGGAGCTGCTCGACGCGGTTCCCCGACGGAAGGTCACGGCATGACGCGCATCGGATTCTTCACCCGGCTCCTCGACGACGCCTCGGCGGCCGAGCGGTACCGCATCGCGACCGAGCAGATCGTGCACGCCGAGCGGCACGGCTTCGACTCGGCGTGGGTGGCGCAGCATCACTTCCATGCGGCCGAGGGCGGGCTGCCGTCGCCCTTCGTGTTCCTCGCGCAGGCGGCGGCGCACACGAGCAGCATCCGGCTCGGCACGGGCGTCGTGACGCTGCCGCTCGAGGATCCGGTGCGGGTCGCGGAGGACGCGGTCGTGCTCGACCTGCTCTCGGGCGGACGGGTCGAGCTCGGGCTCGGCTCGGGCTCGACGCCCGCATCGTTCCTCGCGTTCGGCGAACGCTCGGAGGACCGCGGACGTGTGTTCGGCGAGAAGGTGGACGCGCTCGTCGCGGCACTCGCCGGTGGCGAGCTCGGGGACCCGGCCAACCACCTGCAGCCGTCGGGCCGCGACCTGCTCGGCCGCATCTGGCAGGCGACGTTCTCGTCGTTCGGCGGCACGCGGGCGGGGCGCGCAGGCCACGGGCTCCTGCTCTCCCGCACCCAGCCGAGGCCGACGGATGCCCCGCGCCGCACGCTCTCGGAGCTGCAGCTGCCCATCATCGACGCCTACCGGGAGGCCCTTCCCCAGGGCGTCCCGCCGCGCATCCTCGCGTCCCGGACGCTGTTCGTCGCGGATTCGCGCGAGGAGGCCCGCCACTGGGCCGAGCTCGGGCTCCGCCGCGCGGCCGTCGGCTTCGCGCGCACCGGCCAGCCGCCGATCGGCGACACGCTCGACGAGCTCATCGCGACCTATGACACGCACGTCGGCACCCCCGTCGACGTGATCGAGTCGCTCGCCCGCGACTCGGCCGCCGACGAGGCGACCGAGGTGGCGTTCCAGGTGCATTCCGTCGACCCGCCGCACGAGCTCGTGCTCCGCTCGATCGAGCTCATCGCGACCGAGGTCGCGCCGGCGCTCGGCTGGGGGAGCCGGGAGCTCGCCGCCGCCACCGCTTCCGCTGGCTGAGGACCGCCCGGCGCAGCCGGACGCGTCTCGAAACCACCACTCCCGGACCAGACAGAAAGGAACCTCCGAATGACCGACATCATCGACCGGCTCGCCGGCGTGCGACCCGGCGGGAGCGTGGACGCCCTGCGCCGCCACCGCCCCGCCACGCGCGACAACGCGCAGGCGAGCTATGACGCGCTGTTCACCGATCCCGACGAGCGGCACGCGAGCCTCGCCGACCGGGCGGCCGTCGCGCAGTTCGTGGCGATCCTGCACGACGACGAGGTGGCCGCCGCACACTACGGCGCGCTGACCCGTTCCGCCGGCGGCGATGCACTCGCGGACGCCGTCGCCGACGCAGCGACCGCCGCGCGCGCAGAGGGCCCGTACGGCGAGTACCCGGCCGGGGGACCGCTGGCCGCGGAGGGCGTGCCCGGCCTCCGCCTCACGCTCGACGACGCCGCACGCGCGGTGATCGGCGAGCGTCGCTCGGCGGCGCTCGAGCACGCCCACCTGCTCGTCTTCCGCCCGCGCGAGTCGTCGGCCGTCGCCCTCGCGAACCTCGCCGACGCCGGCTGGTCGACCGACGGCATCGTCACCCTCTCCCAGCTCGTCTCGTTCCTCGCCTTCCAGCTGCGGGTCGCGGCCGGGCTCCGCCTGCTCACCACGAAGGACGCCGCATGACCGACACGACCGACGCAGCCACGACCGCGACGACGGATGCCGCGGGCGACGAGCCCGTGCGCATCCTCGAGCACCCCGGGGCATCCGTGCCCCTCGCGTTCACGCAGGACGAGCTCGGCTGGCTGCCCTGGCTGGAGCCCGCCGACGAGACGACGCTCACGGAGCGCCAGTACGCCGGACTCGTCGATCGCCCGCGTGCGAAGAGCGACTACTTCCGGCTGCTCGTGCGCGACCCCGACATCCTTCGGGCGCGCACGCTCACCGACAAGGACATCTTCTACAACGCCGCCGACGGACTCGGCCGCGCGGAGCGCGAACTCGCTGCCGCCGCGACCAGCCGCTTCAACGGCTGCATCTTCTGCGCGTCGGTGCACGCGCGGTTCGCGACGCACCACTCGAAGCGCCACGACGACGTGCAGCGGCTCCTCGACCTCGGGGTCGACGCCGAGCAGGACGCGCTCTGGCGCGCGGTCATCGACGCGGCGGTGGCCCTCGCGGCCACGCCCACGCGGCTCTCACCCGATCACCTGGACGCGCTGCGGGCGGCCGGGCTCGACGAGCAGGCCGTGTCCGACGTGATCCACTCGGCGGCGTTCTTCAACTGGGCGAACCGACTGATGCTGTCGCTCGGCGAGCCCGAGCAGCCGCGGACCGACGATTTCAGGGGCTGAGCGGAGGATCATCGCGCGTCTCGATACGCGTCCGGCTTCGCCGGGCGCCATTCGGCGACCGGTGGGCGGCTCGGTTACCCGATGTTGCGCGGCATGACACCGTGCGACGTCCACCGTTGCGGGCCGCCGCCGCCGGCCGTACGTTCGACGCCAACCCACCCCCGAGGAGCCCGCCGTGATCGCGACCGACCTGCGCACGCCCGTGCGTGCGGGCGCGCTCGGCGCATCGACGGATGCCGCGTCCCGGCCCGCGCTCGGACCGCTCGCCGCGCTCGCCGACGCCGGCCTCGAGGTGCCCGTGCTCGGCGGCCGCACGGTGCGGCACGTGAACCTCGACGTCGCGGCATCCGCCCCCGCGTTCGACGCGGTCGCGGCCCACGTCGCCCGCGTGCTGCCGTACTACGCGAGCGTGCACCGCGGCAGCGGCTACCCGTCGCAGGCCACGACCGCCCTCGTCGAGGACGCCCGCGTCACGGTCGCGCGCCACGTCGGCGCACGCGACGACGACCTCGTGGTGTTCACCCGCAACACGACCGACGCGCTCAACCTGCTCGCGGGCGCCGTGCCCGGCGAGACCGTGGTGCTCGACATCGAGCACCACGCCAACCTGCTGCCCTGGCGCGAGCGCCGGATCGTGGTCGGCCGCGCGACGATCGCCGAGACGCTCGAGGCCCTCGACGCGGAGCTCGCCGCCCGTCCGACGGCGCTCGTCTCGGTCACCGGCGCCTCCAACGTGACGGGCGAGGTGCTGCCCGTCGCGACGATCGCCGCGCTGGCGCACGAGCGAGGCGCCCGGCTCGCGGTCGACGCCGCGCAGCTGCTGCCGCACCGCAGGGTCGACCTCGCGGCATCCGGCATCGACTACCTCGCGTTCTCGGGGCACAAGGCCTACGCGCCCTACGGCTCGGGCGCGCTCGTCGGGCGCGCCGACTGGCTCGACGCCGCACCCGCCCACCTCGCGGGCGGCGGAGCCGTCGAGTCCGTGCGGCTCGACGCGACGGAATGGAAGCACGGTCCCGACCGGCACGAGGCGGGCACGCCGAACGTGCTCGGCATCGCCGCCGTCGCGCGGGCGCTCGACGAGCTCGACCGGCTCGGCGACGACGCCCGCCGCGCCCACGAGGATGCGCTCACGCAGCGCCTGCACGACGGGCTCGGCCGGCAGCGCGGCATCCGGGTCATCCGCGGCTTCGACGACGCCGACGACCGGCTCGGCATCGCGACCATCGAGGTGGAAGACGGGTCGGTGGGCCTCGTCGCCGCGGCGCTCGCCGCCGAGCACGGCGTCTCGGTGCGCGCCGGACGTTTCTGCGCGCACCCGTTCTTCGACCGGGTCGCACGTCGCTCGAACGGCCTGCGCGCCAGCCTCGGCGCCGGTTCGTCGGCCGACGACGTCGACCGGTTCCTCGAGGCGCTCGCGCGGCTCGTCGCCGACGGCCCCGCCCACGCCTACGAGCGCACGCCCGCCGGGTGGTGTCCGGCGGTCGACGACCGCCCGCGGCTCGTCCTCGACTGAGCCTGCCGGGGGCCGCAAGCCCCGCGTGGTGGCCGGCATCCGCTGACCCCTGAACGGGCCCATTCCCTCGCGGGCCCGGCATGAGCGACACTGTCCGCATGGGATCAGCGTTGACCACCATCGGATTGCCCGTCGCCCTCGGCATCATCATGTTCGGCCTGGGCCTCGCCCTGACGCCTCGCGACTTCGCACGCGTGGGGCGGCATCCGAAGGCGGTGATCGTCGCACTGCTCTGCCAGCTGCTCGTGCTGCCCGCGCTGTGCTTCGGCCTCGTGCTGTGGTTCCAGCTGCCGCCCGTGCTCGCGGTCGGCATGCTGCTGCTCGCCGCGTCGCCCGGCGGCACGACCGCCAACCTCTACAGCCACCTGTTCCGCGGCGACGTCGCGCTCAACATCTCGCTCACCGCGCTGAACTCGGTCATCGCCGTGGTCACGCTGCCGCTCATCACGAACCTCGCGATCGCGTACTTCCTGCCGGGCGACGAGGCGCTCGGGCTCCAGCCGGCCAAGGCGATCGAGGTGTTCCTCATCGTGCTCGGCCCGGTGGTGCTCGGCATGCTGGTGCGCTGGTGGAAGCCCGGATTCGCCGACCGCATGGACCGGCCCGTGCGCATCGCGTCGATCGTCATCCTCGTCGTCGTCATCGCGGGGGCGATCGTGTCGAACCTCGAACTGCTGCTCGACAACTTCGGGCGGCTCGCGGGCATCACGGTGCTCTTCTGCGTGCTGAGCCTCACGATCGGCTTCGTCGTCCCGCGGATGCTGCGAGTCGACCGTCCCCAGTCGATCGCGAGCTCGTTCGAGATCGGCATCCACAATGCGACGCTCGCGATCGTGATCGCGCAGACCGTGATCGGCAGTGTCGAGATGAGCCTGCCGGCCGCGGTCTACGGCGTGCTCATGTTCTTCGTGGCGCTCGGCTTCGGCTTCCTCATCCGCGGTCGCGGCGACGGACGCGGCGGCGAGGGCCGGTCGCGCCCGGCCGAGGTCGCCTCCGACCCGGCGACGGATGCCGCGGGGGTGACGCCGCCCGAACGCTGACCTGCGGCGCGCGGGCGCCGACCCGGCGGGGAGGCCGGGACACGACATGGGAATCGAGCACGAGGATCCGCTTGAGCGCCGACGCGACGAGCTTCGGCGGATCGTCTACGGCACGCGGGGCGGAGCCGAGAGCGACGCCGCGACGGAGCTGGCAGAGGTGGAGGCCGAGCTCGCCGCGCGGACGCGCGTCGGAGCCCCGGCGGTGCCCGCGGCCTCCGTGTCGCCCGGCTCGTCCAAGTCGCTCGGCACGTCTCCTCCCGATGCCGCGCCTGACCCGGATGCGACAGACGCCACGGATGCCGCTCCGCCCGCCGCCGAGGAGCCGCGTCCACCCTGGCGCCCCACGCGCACCCAGGCGATCGTCGCGGCGATCGTGGCTTTCGTCGTCATCGCGACCGGCATCGCGCTCGTCGGTCCCGCCCGCGACGCCCTCTCGCCGCCGCGCGGGCTCGGCGTGTTCGAGCGCGAGCTGCTCCCCGACGACCTCGAGCTCGTCGACCAGGTCGCCACGGGCGCCCGCCTCGGACCCGAC
>CBFGWW010000204.1:0-5708 GCA_965652625.1 uncultured Agromyces sp. | reverse complement strand
GTCGGAGCGTGGCACAGCCGTTCGCGCACCCAGCCCGCGGCATCCGCCTGGGACAGCTCAGCGGAGCGCACGAGCCGGACGAACTCGATGGCCTCGTCGCTGAGGCGCCCGTCGGCGGTGGCGGGGCCGTCGCGCAGCACGTGCACGGTGAGCCACCGCGTCATCGCTCCGCCCAGACGCGCCGCGACGGCGACGGTCCCGGCGAAGTGCCGCGCCTGCCCGTCGGTGTCGTCGTCCACGGCGACATGGAATCCACGGCCGCGCAGGCGATCGCGGCCACCGGATGCCGCGTCGAACAGCCAGAGCGGCCCGCGACGCACCCCGGCCGCACGCCCCAGGTCTTTCAGGAACCGCCGGCTCGAATACCCACGGGCCGCGAGTCGATCGATCGATTCGGCGAGCGCGGCGCAGGCATCCATCACGTCACTGTATGCCGGAGGCGGTCAGGATGCCGCGCCGCCGCCCTCGACCGCGACGATGCGGTGATCCTCGGCGTGCGTGAGCTCGGTGCGCAGGAACAGCTGGTCGGTCGGCAGCCGCAGGTCGAGCCGGGCGAACGCGGCCACGCGCAGGTCGCCCGCGTCGACCGCGAGGTCGAGCACGTGTCCGCCGAGGCCGCGGTCCTCGCTGAGGAAATGCAGGTGCAGCCCGGCGACGGCGATCCCCTGGTAGATCGCCGGCGTCCAGAACCCCACGAGCGTGCCTCGGATGTCGCGCGCCACCGTCTCGACCTGGTGGTTCGTCACGTCTTCGAGCCGCGGGAACGGATGGTGCTGCCGCGGCGTCACGCGAACGCGCACGGCTGACAGCACGCCGTCGAACCGCACGGCGTGGAAGAGGTTCCGGCTCGCGAGCATCCGCTCGACGGATGCCCCGAAGCCCGCGAGATCCTGCGTGCCGACGCCCCCGCCGACCCCCGCGCCGACGCCGACCGCCGGCACGTCGGGGAACCGGCACACGATCGCGAAGGGGAGGATCTCGTCGCCGCCCATCGCCACCGGAGGACCGTCGAGCGTGCACTCGATCGCCGTGCCGTCGAGGATGACGACCTCGCCGCCGAGGTGGTCGACGCAGCCGAGCCCGAAGTCGCCGATCGCGGTCGCCTCGTCGACGCGCATGCCCGACTCGTAGGCGCCGGCCAGCAGCGCGTCGAGCACCGCGAACTGGGTCACCGCGGCATCCGTGTCATGCAATGGAGTCGTCACGGTTCGGAGCGTACTCCGGCCCCCGCCCGACGATCACTCGATGATGTCGGTGCATCGGCGTAGCGTGGCCGGCGACGCGACGCATCCGACGAGGGGGTCAGGCGATGGCCGAAGTGACACCGATCCAGCCGTGCCTGTGGTTCGACGACAACGCCCGCGAGGCGATGGAGTACTACGTGAGCGTGTTCCCGGACTCGCGGATCGTGCGGATCGACGAGTATCCCGACGAATCGCTCGACGAGCACTTCCAGGGGATGTCGGGAAAGGTGCTGAACGGCGAGTTCTCGCTGAACGGCGTGCGGTTCACGTGCCTCGACGGCGGACCGCTGTTCCGGTTCAACGAGTCGATCTCGTTCATCGTCTGGTGCGCCGACCAGGACGAGATCGACTTCTACTGGTCGAAGCTCTCGCACGTGCCCGAGTCCGAGCAGTGCGGCTGGTGCAAGGACCGCTTCGGCGTGAGCTGGCAGGTCATCCCCCGCAGCATGGGCGACCTCACCCGCAACCCGGCGCAGGTCCAGGTCTTCATGCAGCAGAAGAAGATCGTGATCGCCGAGCTGGAGAACGCCTGACCGCGGTCCAGCGCAACGGATGCCGCGGGCTCCGGATGCCGCGGGCTCGCGCCTCAGCGCAGCTGGCCGCCGTGCGCGGTGAGGTCGGCCGCGCGCTTGGCGAACTCGCGCGTCACTTCCGTGACCGCGCCGCAGTGCTCGCACACCACGACGTAGCTGCGCGAGAACGTGAAGAGCGGGAGGAAGAACAGCCACAACCGGCTGCCGCTCTCGATGACGTGCTGCGCCGCATCCTCATGGCAGCGATCGCAGTGGAATCGCGCCACGGCGAGCTCCCGCTCGCGCGGGAGCACGCCGATGAACAGGAACATGCTCCAAGGCTACGGACCTCACCGCGAGGACGGCACCCACGGATGTCCGAGGATCCCGCCAGACTGCGGTCATGCCCGCTTCCGATTTCGACTTCCTGCTCGGCACGTGGGAGGTCGAGCACGACCGGCTGGTCGATCCGTTCGGCCCGCCCGACGGTCCTCGCACGAGCTTCCGGTCCACCGCCACCGTCCAGTCGATCCTCGATGGTCTCGGCACGGCCGACGAGACTCGCGGAACGCTCCCCGATGGCACCGGCTTCGTCGGGTTCTCGCTTCGGCTCTACGACCCGGCCTCCGATGCCTGGGCGATCTGGTGGGCGTCGAAGGCGCGGCCGGTGTGAGGCCGTTGCGCGTGCCGTCGGCACGGTGCAGAGTGCGGACATGACTGATGACGGCATCCGTTCGGATCGTGCGGTGGGCGTCGCGCTGCTGCGCATCGCGCGAGAGGCCCCGGTCCCGTCGGTTCCGCTGCGCGACCACGGGATCGTCGACGCGATCCCCGAGCTCGCGGCCCTCGCGGAGACGCCCCAGGACCCGCACTGGCACCCCGAGGGCGACGTGCTCGTGCACTCGCTGTGGGCCGCCGATCTCGCCGCAGCCGACGCCGACGAGCACGACACGGACCTCGACCATCGCGCGCTCCTGGTGCTCGCTGCGCTGTTCCACGACCTCGGCAAGCCCGACACCACCCGACGCATCGACGGGCGGATCACCTCGCACGGCCATGCCGAGCGCGGCGCCGAGCTGATCCGGTCGATGGGGCTCCGGCTCGAGCTCCCGAACCCGCTCGTACGGGCCGCCGCGGCCATCACCGAGACGCACATGGCCCACGTCTCGGTGCGCGGCGAGCCCACCACACGGGCCGTGCGCAGGCTGCGCGATCGGCTCGAGGCGGCCGGCACCACGCTCCAGGACTGGGCCGTCGTCGTGCGCTGCGACGGCGAGGCCCGTGGCCCGGCGGCTCGGCCCGACGCATCCGAGCCGTGGCTCCGCGTCGCGCGCTCGCTCGATCGGTGAACTGCCGCCGTCACCGGCCTGCACACGGCCGGCACGGCGCGCGACAATCGAAGGATGAGCACCACCATCGACGACCAGAGCAGCTTCGACGCGGACGTCGCGGTGATCGGCCTCGGCGCGGTCGGGTCCAGTGCCGCCTGGCGGCTCGCCGCGCGCGGGGTCGACGTGATCGGGTTCGAGCAGTTCGAGCCCGGGAACGCCTGGGGCGGGTCCACGGGCAAGACGCGCCTGTTCCGGGTGGCGTGCCTGGAGCATCCGGGGCTCACGCCCATCGCGCGGCGCGCCCGCGACCTGTGGCGCGAGCTCGAGGCATCCGCTGGTCAGTCGCTGTTCTTCGAGACCGGCGGCCTCATGATCGGCCCGCCCGACTCGCACATCATCGAGGGAACGCTGGCGGCGGCCGCAGCACACGACCTGCCGGTCGAGCAGCTCGACGCCGACGAGATCGCGAGCCGCTTCCCCGCGCACGCGCGCACGAACCCGGGCGACGTCGGCGTATGGGATCCCGAGGCGGGCATCCTGCGCCCCGAGGCGGCGATCATCGCGGCGGCCGACGCCGCCCGCGCAGCCGGTGCACGCATCCTCACGGGCACGCGCCTGGTCGCGATCGAGCCCGACGCCGACGGCGTCACGGTGCTGACGGATGTCGCGAAGTACCGCGTGCGGCAGGTCGCCGTGACCTCGGGCCCCTGGATCACCCGCTTCGTGCCCGACCTGCCGCTCACGCCGCACCGCGTGATCATGACGTGGTTCCGCGCCCGCGACGGACACGACGCCGACCTCGACGTGCTGCCCGTGTTCATCCGCAGCGTGCCCGGGCACCACACGTGGATCTGGGGGCACGGCGTCGTGCCGGCGTCAGGCCCCGGCTCGAAGGAGGGCTTCGGCGGCTTCGACGCGAAGGTCGGGCCCGAGTTCGACGGCCCGTTCGTCGCCGAGGACCCCGACGCCATCGACCGGGTCGTGCATCCCGGCGAGACCGACGGCATCCGCGACCTCGTCGCCGCGACGTTCCCCGACCTCGAGCCCGAGCCGTCGGACGTGACGACCTGCATCATGACGCACACGCCCGACCAGCTGTTCGTCGTCGGCGCCACCGACCATCCGCGCGTCGTCGTCGGCGGCGGCTGCTCAGGCCACTCGTTCAAGCACGCGTCGGCGCTCGGCGAGCTCGTCGCGCAGTCGGTCGTCGGCGAGGAGCACTTCACGGATGCCGCGTTCCTCGACCCGCGGCGGTTCAGCGGCTGAGCCGCGGCGACGCCTGAGCCGAGCGGAGCCCGAGCGACGCCCCGGGCTCACCGAGCCCGCGCCGGAACCCCCTCGAGCTCCTCGATCAGCGCGGTGCTCTCGGCATCGCGCGCGATCGCCTCACCCAGCTCGTGCGCCGCGGCGCGGTAGGTCGGGTCGTCGAGCACCGTCTCGATCGCCCGTGCGATCCGCGCGCTCGAAGACCCCCGCGGCACGGCGACACCGGCGCCTCGGGACGTCACGCGCACCGCGTTGTCGGCCTGGTCGCGTCCGTGGTGCAGGATCACGAGCGGCGTGCCCGCGGCGAGCGCCTTGATGACGGTGCCGTGGCCGCCGTGCGTCACGACGACGTCGGCGAGCGGCAGCACCTCGCGATGCGGGGCGGATGCCACGACGACCACGTTGTCGGCGGCGGGAACGGCGCCCGGCGAGACGGCGGGCCCCGTCGTCACGAGCCCGCGCACCGGCAGGCCGGCGAGGGCGGCGGCGATCCGCTGCAGGCAGTCGACGTGGTTCTGGAAGGTGGACGACATGGCGACGACCACGAGCGGCGCGTCACCCGATGGGAGGCGCCAGTCCGCGGCATCCGCCCACGCCGGATCGTCGAGGATCGGCCCGACGTAGCGCGCGTTGTCGGGGAGGGTCGCCGGGAAGTCGAAGGCCGCCGACGTGAGCACGAGCTGGCGCCGGGCACGGCGCATCTGCTCCCAGAGCGTCGAGACGGCGTCGAGCCCATGCGCCTGCCGGACGTCGTTGAGGTCGCCCAGCGCGTAGCGATCGATGAGGGCTGCGCCCGCCCTGCGCATCGCGACGTCGCGGCCGCGCCCGAGCGGACCACGGGCGGGGCGCAGGCCGGCGCCGAAGGGCGGCATGCCGTCGGCGGGCAGCACGTAGACGTTCGGCATGAGCAGGTCGAACGGGACGCCGCGCGCCTCGGCCGCGATCATCGCGCCGAGAGCGAAGCCCGAGGTCACGACGAGGTCGGGCTCGAGCTCGTCGATCGCAGCACCGGTCTCGTCGGCCTGGGCCGGAGCGGGACCCACGAGCATGTGCTCGGCCATGCCGCGGGCCTGCGCCATCGGGCTGCGCAGCTCCCAATCGCGGAACTCCTCGTTCGGCCGCGTCCACGTGCGCACCTCGGCGCCGGCCGCCTCGACCGTGGCCGCCATCGTGTCGTCGGCCAGCACGATGACGCGATGCCCGCGCTCGGCGACGCGTCGCACGACGCCGACCTCTGGTGGCACGGTGCCACCGGCATCCGTCAGGGCGAACAGGTAGGTGCGCTGCGGGTTCGGGGTCATCGGCGATCGCCTTCCGGGTCGGATGCCGCCGAGCGTATCGTCGCGCGCGGCCGC
>CBFGWW010000203.1:0-5747 GCA_965652625.1 uncultured Agromyces sp. | reverse complement strand
CGCGCCGAGCGCGAACAGCGTCGCCTCCCCGCCCGGGCGCCCGATGAGCTGCACGCCCATGGGAACGCCGTCGGCGGTGTCCTCGACCGGCACGGTGATCGCGGGCAGACCCGAGACGTTCACGAACGACGTGAAGGGCGTGAACTGCACCTGCTGCGCGAAGTTCCGCTCCCCGTCCTGCTGGTCGTACCAGCCGATCGGCGGCGGCGGGGTCGCGAGCGCCGGGGTGAGCACGGCGTCGAACGACGAGAATCGGCGGATGACGCGCTCCTCGAAGCCCGCGAGCCACGCGAGCGCCTCGGCGAGCTGTCGTGCGGGCACGGCGCGCCCCCGCTCGACGAGCCAGCGCGTCAGGGGCTCGAGCAGCGCCTCGTCCTCGCCGTCGACGGGGATGGTGGCCGCCCCCGCCTGCCAGATCGTGCGGAACGCATCGGGATAGCCCGGCTCGGGCACGGGCGCCATGGCCTCGATCCCGTGGCCGAGGCCCTCGAACGCCGCGATCGCCCGGTCGAGCGCCGACCTGGCCTCCTCCGACACCTCGATGTCGTAGCCGTCGTCCCACGGGGAGTCCACCATCACGCCGAGCTGGAACCGGCCCTCGCCGCGGATGGCCGCCCCGAGGTACGGCCCGTCGTCGCCGGGCGCGCGCACGGCGTAGCGGTGGGCGGCCGGGTAGCCCGCCGGGGCGATGAGGCCGTCGAGCAGCAGTGCGGCGTCGGCGACGGTGCGCGCGATGGGCCCGGCGACCCCGAGGCCGGCGAGCGTGGCGAGCCCCGGCCCGCCCGGCACGCGACCGCGCGACGGCTTCACGCCGACGAGCCCGCAGGCCGCGGCGGGGATCCGGATCGAGCCGCCGCCGTCGGTGCCGGGCGCGAACGGCAGCATCCCGGCGGCGACGGCTGCGGCCGCTCCCCCGCTCGACCCGCCGGCGCCGCGGGTCGGGTCCCAGGGGTTCCGCGTGGGCGGCCCCACGAGGCCCTCGGTGTACGACGGGAGCCCGAACTCGGGTGTGGCGGTCTTGCCGAGGCTCACGGCGCCTGCGGCGTCGACGGCGCGCACGAGCTCGTCGGAGTCGTCGGGCACGAAGTCGGCGAACGCGCGCGAGCCGAACCGCGCGGGCACGCCGGCGCGCCGGTGCAGGTCCTTGTCGGCGAGCGGCAGGCCCCAGAGCGGCGCGGCCGTCGGCACGTGCTCCTCGACGTGACGAGCGCGCTCGAGCGCGGCCTCGGGCGCCACCGTCGCGAACGCCCCGATCGCCGGGTCGAGGCGTTCGATGCGATCGAGGTAGTGCGTCGCCAGCTCGACCGGCGAGACTTCGCGTCGCTGCAGCAGCTGATGGAGCTCGAGGGCGGTGTACTCGTGCAGCTCGCTCATCCTCCGAGCCTAGGACGAGCGGGCGAGGGTCGCCGCTATCGTGAGGGCATGCGCGCGGGCGGAAGCGGCGGGTCGGGGGTCGGGGCGTCGATCGTGGCGCATCCGCTGCGGTGGGGCGCCGCGTGGTCGGCGGTGTTCGCCGCGGCGGCGATCGTCGCCGTCGTCGCGGCCTGGCCCGCCTGGGCGTGGATCGTGCTCGCCGCGCTGCTCATCGCCCCGTGCCTGGTCGCGACGATCGTCGTGCTGACCGGCACCCCGCGGGATCACCTGCACTCCCGGTCGAGCGTGTTCGGGCACTTCTTCGTGCGGTACCTCGCGCTCGTGTTCGCCTTCCTCACCTGGGCCGTCTCGATCGTCCTCGGCGCGGCGATCTCGACGTCGATCCAGGCCGCCGCCCGCGGCGACGAGGACGAGATCGTGGGCCTCGGGCTCCAGCTGCTCGGAACGCTCACTCCGGTCGTCGTCGCGCTGCTCTGGCTCGGATTCGTGGTGCGCTGCGCGTGGTTCCTCGGCCGGCTGCGCGGCTGGGGCGAGGCGCCGGCCGCGAGCGAGGTGCCCGCGGGGCTGCTCGCCCACCGGCCCGCGCTGCGCCGGGTGGCGATCGGGCTCGCGCACCCCGGGCTGCTCCTCGCGGTCGGCCTGATCGCAGGTGTCACGGCGCTGCTCGCACCCCAGGGCGAGGTGACGCTGGTGCTCTGACGGGCGTGCCCGCGGCATCCGCTCGCCGGCCGCTACTTCAGCGACTTCTGCAGGAGCACCGTGCCGAGCCAGCGGTCGAACTTGAAGCCGACCCGGCCCATGCGCCCGATCTCGGTGAACCCGAACTTCTCGTGCAGTGCGATCGACGCCTCGGCGCCCTGGTCGGCGATGACCGCGATCATCTCCTTGAGCCCGGCGGCCTTCGAGCGGGTGATGAGCTCGCCGAGGAGCGCGCGGCCGAGGCCCTTGCCGGCGGCGGCCGGGCCGAGGTAGATCGAGTTCTCGACGGTGTAGCGGTAGGCGCGCTTCTGCTTCCACGGCGCGACGAGCGCGTAGCCGAGCAGCTGGCCCGACGGCGACTCGGCGACGATGAACGGCATGCCCAGGCGCTCGAGGTAGGCGAACTTCGCCTTCCACTCGCGCAGCGTCATGGCGTCCTCGTCGAAGGTCACGGTCGAGTTCGCGACGTAGTAGTTGTAGATCTCGCGCACTGCGGGCATGTCGGCGGGGCGGGCCGCACGGATGGCGTACTCGAAGGGCGCCTCGGGCGCCTCGGGCTTGCGCAGGTGGCGCGGCAGCACCCGGCGCTCCTGGTATTCCTCCTCGAGCATCGCGCCAGACTACTCCGCCGAGATGACAGCCGGATGACGCAGTGCGGGCGTCGCGGGCAGGCGCCAGTCGACCGGCCGGCCGCCCTGCGCCTCGAGCATCGCGTTGGCCCGGCTGAACGGCCGCGACCCGAAGAACCCGCGGCTCGCCGACAGCGGGCTCGGATGCACCGACTCGATGACGGGCGTGTCGCCGAGCAGGGGCGTGAGGTTCTGCGCGTCGCGCCCCCACAGGATCGCGACGAGCGGAGTGCCGCGCGCGACGAGCGTGCGGATGGCGTGGTCGGTCACGTCCTCCCACCCCTTGCCGCGGTGCGAGGCGGGCGTGCCGGGGCGCACCGTGAGCACGCGGTTGAGCAGCATGACGCCGTTCTCGCTCCAGGAGGTGAGGTCGCCGTGGTCGGGCGTCGGCACGCCGAGGTCGTCGCCGAGCTCGCGGTAGATGTTCGCGAGGCTCCGCGGCACCGGGCGCACGTGCGGGTCGACCGCGAACGAGAGGCCGATCGGATGCCCCGGCGTCGGGTACGGGTCCTGCCCGACGATGAGCACCCGCACGTCCTCGATCGGCGCGCCGAACGCGCGGAGCACGCGGTCGCCGCTCGGCAGGTAGCCGCGGCCCGCCGAGGTCTCCGCGCGGAGGAAGTCCCCGAGCTCGGCGATCCGGGGGCCGACGGGCGCGAGCGCCGCGGCCCAGCCCGGGTCGATGAGGCCGGCCCCTGCGAGCTGGTCGAGCGACATCGCCACGTCAGGCCCCGATCGTCGAGACGAGCACGCCCTGGTCGGCCGGCAGCACGCGCCAGACGCTTCCCCGCCCGGCGACCTGCAGGCCGCCCTCGCCGACGATGAGCACCGTGTCCTCGTCGATGCCGAGGCCGCCGTCGACGATCCCCGCCTCGACGGCCGCGACGAGCCGGGAGAGCGTACCCCACTGCGCGACGTGCGCGTCGATCGCGACGTCGACGAGCCCGATGCCGGGCGCGACGGTGAGCTCGTCGAGGTCCTCGGCCGTCGCCTCGGGCGCGACGGCGACGCCGCCGATGCGCCAGCCGCCCACGAGCGCGCGTTCGGCGGCGATCGCCGCCCCCGCCGAGAACCCGAGGTAGGGCACGCCGGTGGCGACCTGCCGGCGGAGCTCGCCGAAGTGCGGCTCGATGAGATCGCGGTAGCGCGGGGTGAGTCCGCCGCCCACGACGATGCCGTCGACGTCGGCGAACGCGGAGGCGGGCACGTCGCCGTCGTGCGCGACGGCCGTCACGTGCACGTCGAACGGTCCTGCGGGCGCCGCTGCGGCCAGCAGCGCCTCGGCGTGCTCGATGGCGCCGTCGCCGATCGCGAGCACCGCCACGCGCGGCTCCTGGCGGCCCGCGGCAGCGGCCCGCATGCGCGCCTCGTCGAGGAACGCGCGGTAGACCACGCCGTCGGGATGCTCGAGCCATCCGCCGCCGACGAGGTGGACGCTCACGCTGCGCCCTCCGCGACCGTCACGGGCGGACGCGACGACCACGGGAACACGATCCAGTCCTCGGTCTCGCGGTAGCAGAAGTCGGGCACGAGCACGGTGCGCGGCTTCACGTAGAGCGTCGCGGTGCGCACCTCGGCGCCCGCCTCCTGGAGCAGGTCCACGACCTTCGCGAGCGTGCGGCCCGAGTCGGAGACGTCGTCGATGAGCAGCACCGACTTGCCCGCGACCGCCGGCACGTCGAGCATCGGCGGATGCAGCACCGGTTCGGGCAGCCGCTCGTCGACCCCGGTGTAGAACTCCACGTTGATCGAGCCGCACATCTTGGTGCCGAGGGCGTACGAGATCGCGCCCGCCAGCAGCAGCCCGCCGCGCGCGATCGCGATCACCACGTCGGGCCGGAAGCCCGAGGCGAGCACCGCGCTCGCGAGCGAACGCGACGCGCCCTCGAAGTCGTCCCACGTGAGCACCTCGCGCCGGGGCTCGTCGAGGCCGGCGTCATTCGCGTCGAAGGTCATGGATTCAGGGTAGTCGGCGGCGGCGGGCCCTCCTCGAGCTCGGGATGTCCCTTGCCCGGATCCTCGAGCGGCTGCGTGCCGGCGATGAGCGGTTGCTCGGTCGCCTGCACCCCGGTGACGGCGGGATCCTCGGCAGGATCGACGTACTCCTCCGAGGCGGCCTGCTCCTTCACGGCCGCGTGGCCCGCCGCGGGGCCGGCGCCGATCGCCCGTCCGGCCGCGGCATCGCCCGCCGCCTGCGCCTGCTGCGCGTCCGCTCCGGCCGCCCTGGCCACCTCCTCCGCCCGCTGCGCCGCCTCGAGCGCCGCGTGCCCCTGCGCCCTCGCCTTGGCGATCTGCTCGTTGAGCAGCGAGATGACGGTCGCCGAGGCCGTGCCGACGATCGCGATGCCGCCCGCCATGAGGATGACCGCGTAGATGCGGCCCCACGTGGTCACCGGGTACGCGTCGCCGTAGCCGACGGTCGCGACCGTGACGCACGCCCACCAGATCGACTCGCCGAAGGACGTGATCGTCGCACCGGGAGCATCCCGTTCCGCGTTCAGCACCACGAGGGCGATGAAGTAGACGAAGAACACGGCGTACGACGCCGCGTAGATCACGACTCGCGTGCGCACCGCGGTGGCCGTGCGCCCGCTCACGTACGGCACCTGGCGCAGGAGCTCCAGCACCCGGAACGCGCGGAAGAGCGGCAGGATGACGGAGAACATGTCGATCGGGTGCGTGAAGACGAAGTGCGCGCGATATCCGCGCGGGGTGAGCGAGATCCGCACGACGACATCGACGAGGAACGTCAGCCACACGAGCGCGAGGACCGAGACGAGGGTCGGCTCGAGCCAGCCCTCCGACGAGTCGACGAGCACGAAGATCGAGTAGCCGACCACGAAACCGATGCCGAGGACGACGAGCGGCACGGTGGTGACGCGCTCCCAGGCGTCCCGTCTGGGTGAGGCCGGGATCGTGGGGCTCTTCGCCGGCGCGCCCAGCGGCTTGTCGCTCATCGTCCCCCGTCCTCCCGCACCTCGAGCGGCCCTCGGGCGAGGCGGGTGGCCGCGGCCTGCGCGACGGGCCGCACCACGATGAGGTCGA
>CBFGWW010000202.1:0-5776 GCA_965652625.1 uncultured Agromyces sp. | reverse complement strand
GCCGGGCGGTCGAGCGAGAGCTCCGGCACCACGCCCTCCCAGCGACCGACGTAGCGCTGTTCCCAGAGCTCGAAGCCGTCCCAGCGGTGTGCGGTGCTCGGCGGGAAGTGACTCGACCCGTCGTACGACTCGTCGACGGGCTCACGACCGAACACGGTCGTGAGCGTGGCGACCGCGTCGGCCGGGGGCGAGAGGTAGTCGAGTGCGACCACCACGGCACCCGTCGCGTCGCGCAGCTCCACCGCCTCGGGACGGGCGACGATCGACGTGACCGTCGTGAGCGGGTCGACGGGCTCTGCGGGCGGCGTCGCCGTCGGCGTGGGTCGAGGCGACGCGGCATCCGGTGTCGGAGTGGGCGTCGGCGTGGGGCCGAAGCATCCGCTCAGTGCGAGCACGAGCGAGAGCGCGACGGCGGCGAGAGCGCCGACACGGAGCGTTCGGGTCATCGGACTCCTGGTCTGGATCGTCGGCGCCTCGGCGGGCGCCTCAGACGATCATGCCTGCGGCGCGGCCCCCGGACGTGGCGCGGCGCATCACGATTCCGGCGCGGAGGACGACCTCCGCTTCGACCTACGCCACCGCGCTCGTGTCGAGCGGCGGCTCCGTCGCCGCGACGACCTCGTCGACGGTCACACCCGGCGCGACCTCGACGAGCTTCAGCCCCTCGGGCGTGACGTCGATCACCGCGAGGTCGGTGATGATGCGGTCGACGACGCCCTTGCCCGTGAGCGGCAGCGAGCACTCGTGCACGATCTTGGGCGATCCGTCCTTCGCGACGTGCTCCATGAGCACGATCTTGCGGCGGGCGCCGTGCACGAGGTCCATCGCGCCGCCGGGGCCCTTCACCATCTTGCCGGGGATCATGCAGTTCGCCAGGTCGCCCGCGGCCGACACCTGCATCGCGCCGAGGATGGCGGCGTCGATCTTGCCGCCGCGGATCATGCCGAAGCTCGTCGCCGAGTCGAAGTACGCCGCGCCCGGGAGCACGGTGACCGTCTCCTTGCCCGCATTGATGAGGTCGGGATCGACCTCGGCGTCGGTCGGGTACGGGCCGACGCCGAGGATGCCGTTCTCCGACTGCAGCAGGATCGTCACGCCCTCGGGCACGTAGTTCGGCACGAGCGTGGGCAGCCCGATGCCGAGGTTGACGTAGGAGCCGTCGTGCAGCTCGCGCGCGGCGCGGGCGGCCATCTCGAATCGCGTCAGCGCCATCTCAGTTCTCCCTCACGGTGCGGCGCTCGATGCGCTTCTCGATGTCGGTGCCGACGACCACGACGCGGTCGACGTAGATGCCGGGCAGGTGGATCGTGTCGGGGTCGAGCTCGCCGGGCTCGACGAGCTCCTCGACCTGGGCGATGCAGACGGCGCCGGCCATGGCCGCGAGCGGCGAGAAGTTGCGCGCCGACTTGTCGAACACGAGGTTGCCGAACCGGTCGCCGCGCAGCGCGTGCACGAGCGCGAAGTCGGTGGTGATCGCCTCCTCGAGCACGAAGTCCGCCGCCTCGCCGCGCACCGTGAACGACTGCACGGGCTTCGCGGGGCTCGCGATGGCGATCGTCCCGTCGGCGTGGTAGCGCCGCGGCAGCCCGCCCTCCGCGACCTGCGTGCCCACGCCGGTCTGCGTGAAGAAGGCGGCGATCCCGCTGCCGCCCGCCCGCAGCTTCTCGGCGAGCGTGCCCTGCGGCGTCAGCTCGAGCTCGAGCTCCCCCGAGAGGTACTGCCGCTCGAACTCCTTGTTCTCGCCGACGTACGACGACGTCATCTTCGCGATGCGCTGCTGCGCGAGCAGCACGCCGAGCCCCCAGTCGTCGACGCCGCAGTTGTTCGACACGACCGAGAGGCGATCGACGCCGGACTCCAGCAGCGCCTCGATGAGCACCATCGGGATGCCGCAGAGGCCGAACCCGCCGACGGCGAGGCTCGAGCCCGAGGGGATGTCGGCGACCGCTTCTTGGGCGGACCCGACGACTTTGTCGAGTGTCACGATGCACCTTCCTGAGCTTCCGCGGCCCCGGGTCGGGCGCGGGTTGCAGTGATCACGCTACCGGCGTCGGCGGGCGACACGGTCATCCGCCGGGGCGCGACGCCACGGGCCGGCGCCGGAACGCTCATCGCGCGCTCCATCCGCCGTCCATGGTGTAGCTCGCGCCCGTGACCATGCCCGCCTCCTCGCCGGCGAGCCAGAGCGCGAGCCCCGCCACCTCGGCGGGTTCGACGAGCCGCTTGACGGCCGGCTCGGTGAGCATGACCTTCGGCAGCACCTCGGCCTCGCTGATGCCGTGCAGGCGCGCCTGGTCGGCGATCTGCTTCTCGACGAGCGGCGTGCGCACGTAGCCGGGGTTGATGCAGTTCGACGTCACGCCGTGCGCGCCGCCCTCGAGGGCGGTGACCTTCGAGAGGCCCTCGAGCCCGTGCTTGGCGGCCACGTAGGCCGACTTGAACGGCGAGGCCTGCAGGCCGTGCACGCTCGAGACGTTGACGATGCGGCCGAACCCGCGCGCGTACATGGCCGGGAGCGCCGCCCGGATGAGCAGGAACGGCGCCTCGAGCATGACGCGGATGATCCGCGAGAACTGCTCGGGCTCGAACTCCTCGATCGGCCGCACGTGCTGGAGTCCGGCGTTGTTCACGAGCACGTGGACGTCGAGCGACAGGTCGGCGAGGGCCGCGGTGTCGGCGAGGTCGACGGCCCACGCCTCGCCGCCGATCTCCTCGGCGACTTCCGAAGCTGCGCCGGCGTCGACGTCTGCCACGACGACCGTTGCACCACGCACCGCGAACGCCTCGGCGCACGCGCGCCCGATGCCGCTCGCCCCGCCGGTGACCAGCACCCGGCGCCCGTCGAATCCCGTCATTCGGCGACTCCTCCACCTCGTCGTGCGGCGCGGCGGCAGGGCCGGCCGGATCCGAGTCTGCACTGCGCACGAACGCACCGACAATGACGAGATCTGCAGCGTCGCCGTGCATGAATGCACAGCCCGCGCGTCCCGCCCGACGGCGTCCACCCGCTCCAGCCGACATAGACTGCCATCGGGGCGATCCCCCCATCGAGACGAAGGAGTCCACCACAGATGAGCATCCCCGACGTCGTCATCATCGCCGGAGCCCGCACGCCGTTCGCCCGCATCAACGGCAACCTCGCGGGCCAGGACGCGGTGCAGCTCGGCACCGTCGCGATCCGCGGCGCACTCGAGAAGGCGGGGGTCTCCCCCGACGACGTGGACGCGGTCATCATGGGCCAGGTGCTGCAGGCCGGCGCCGGCCAGAACCCCGCCAAGCAGTCCGCGGTCGCCGCCGGCATCCCGTGGCGGGTGCCCGCCACGACGGTCAACAAGGTCTGCCTGTCGGGCCTCGTCGCGATCACGGATGCCGCGCGCCTGATCCGCCTCGGCGAGGCATCCGTCGTCGTGGCCGGCGGCCAGGAGTCGATGACGAAGGCACCGCTGCTGCTGCCCGGATCGCGAAAGGGCTGGGCCTACGGCGCCGTCGAGATGCTCGACCACGCCGCGAACGACGGCCTCACCGACGCGTTCGACCACGACTCGATGGGTGCGTCGACCGAGCGCTTCAACGCCCGCTACGGCCTCACGCGCGAGGAGCAGGACGAGATCGCCTCGGAGTCGCACCGTCGCGCCGGTGCCGCGCAGGCCGACGGCGTGTTCGACGACGAGATCGTGCCGGTCGAGGTGCCGCAGCGCAAGGGCGACCCCGTCGTGGTCGCGGCCGATGAGGGCGTGCGCCCCGACTCGACCGTCGAGGTGCTCGCGAAGCTGCGTCCGGCGTTCGCCGAGGGCGGCGCCATCACCGCCGGCAACTCGTCGCCGCTCTCCGACGGCGCGGCCGCGGTCGTCGTGGCCAGCCGCGAGTGGGCGGAGTCGCGCGGCCTCCCGTGGCTCGCGATCGTGGGCGCCGCCGGCCAGGTCGCCGGCCCAGACAACTCGCTGCACTCGCAGCCGTCCAACGCGATCGCCGCGGCCCTCGAGAAGGAGGGCGTCTCGGCGGCCGACCTCGACCTCGTCGAGATCAACGAGGCGTTCGCGGCGGTGTCGCTGCAGTCGATGCGCGACCTCGACCTCGACCACGCCAAGGTCAACATGCACGGCGGCGCGATCGCCGTCGGCCACCCCATCGGCGCCTCCGGCGCCCGGCTCGCGCTGCACGCGGCACTCGAGCTGTCCCGTCGTGGCAGCGGGCGCGCCGCGGTCGCGCTCTGCGGCGGCGGCGGCCAGGGCGAGGCGCTCATCCTGTCCCGCTGATCGGGGCCTACGCGGCGGCGTGACGGACGGACGACGGCCCGCCCGTTCCGTCCGTCACGCGCGGCGCGCGAACGCGACGACGCCTGTGGCAGCATGATGCGACGGGTGCCGCCGGTGCGCCTGGAGAGGGCCGCACCATGAGCGAGCAGCACACGCACGACGCGCACGCCGCGGCATCCGCTCGCCCGCCCCTCGACCACCGGCTGCGCCGCATGGTCGGTCGCGACCCCGACGAGGCGCACCGCGCGGCGACGCCGCTCGAGCTGCTCTTCGACCTGACGTTCGTGGTCGCGTTCAGCCAGGCGGGCGCGCAGACCGCGCACCTGCTCGAGCTCGGCCACTGGGGGCCGGCGATCGGCGGGTTCCTCTTCGCGGTGTTCGCGATCTGGTGGGCGTGGATCAACTACTCCTGGCTCGCCTCGGCGTACGACAACGACGACATCTTCTTCCGTGTGGCGACGCTGGTCGAGATGCTCGGCGTGCTCGTCCTCGCGCTCGGCCTTCCGGCGCTGTTCCACTCGCTCGACGACGGCGCCCACGTCGACAACGGCGTCGTGGTGGCCGGGTACGTGGTGATGCGCGTGGCCACGATCGCGCTCTGGCTGCGGGCGGCCAAGCACGACCCCGCCCGGCGCCGCACGGCGCTCACGTACGTCGTGTTCGTGTCGGTGACCCAGCTCGGCTGGATCGTGCTCATCTTCGTGAACCTGCCGCTCGCGCCCACCGTCTGGTTCACGCTGCTGCTCATCGCGCTGGAGCTCGTCGGGCCCTACGTCGCCGAGCACGGCCGCGAAGGCGGCACGCCGTGGCACGCGCACCACATCGCGGAGCGCTACGGCCTGCTCGTCATCATCACGCTCGGCGAGATCATCCTCGGCACGATCCTCGCCATCTCGGCGGTCATCGACGAGCAGGGGTGGTCGCCCGAGGCGGTCGCCGTCGCGTTCGGCGGCACCGCGCTCGCGTTCGGGCTCTGGTGGGTGTACTTCACGATCCCGTCGGGCAAGGTGCTCGCCCGGTTCCGCCCACGCGGCTTCGTGTGGGGCTACCTCCACTACTTCATCTTCGTCGCGCTGGCGGGCACGGGCGCCGGGCTCCACGTCGCCGCCTACGAGATCGAGGGCGTCGCGCACATCGACCTCGTGCAGGCGATCCTCACGGTCGTCGTGCCCGTGGGCCTGTTCATGATCGCGCTCTTCACGATCTACTCGCTGCTGCTCCTGCAGTTCGACCCGTTCCACATCTGGCTGTTCGTCGGCAGCATCGTCATGCTCGTGCTCGCGGTGATCGCCGTCGCCGCCGGCGCGAGCTTCGGCGTGGGCATCCTCATCACCGCGGTGGCGCCGTTCGTCGTCGTGGTCGGCTACGAGACCGTGGGCCACCGGCACCAGGAGGCCGCGCTGCGTCGGGCGCTGGGCGACTGAAGGGGTCGGATGCCGCGGCATCCGCCCCCTCGCATCGGTCGGCGCGTTACGCGTTCGGCCGGTTGGCGCGCAGCACCTCGAGGCGCGCCCGGTACT
>CBFGWW010000201.1:0-5864 GCA_965652625.1 uncultured Agromyces sp. | reverse complement strand
CGATGACTCGACCATGGCGCGACCCTACCCGCGCACGACGGCGACCGCATCCGGCCCGCGACCGCCTGGTGCATCGTACTGACCCGGGGCGGTCGGAGATGCGAGTCAGGAGCGTCGCTCGGTGAGCCGCACGTGCACCGTGTCGCCGGCCTCCTTGCCGATGACGCGGCGCACTGCCGCCGTGACGGCGAGCTTGTGGCGGCCGTCGCCGAGCGCCATGAACGAGCCCTCGAACGGCACGCCGTCGACCTCGCCCGACACCTTCACGAGTCCGTGGGTGCCGAAGTACTCGGGCGACTCGGGCCAGATCAGGTAGGTCCATCCGCCGGCCGCAGGGCTCTTCTCGAGCACGGCGTCGAACGACGCGTCGAGCGGGCCGACCGCGACGCCCTGCTCGCGCGATGTCGTCATGGTGGTCATGATGCCTCCTTCATCGGGCTTCCACCACTGGGTCGGATCCGCGAGGCGGTTCTCGACATCGCGATCGCATTTGGGGGCTGGCCCCGATGACGACGCGACCCCGCGGAACTACGCTCGCTGCACCGACGGCAGACGGGGGTGCATCCACATGGTGGTCGAGCAGGTCGAGCCGACCCGCGGGAACGCGATGTCGAGGACGAGGCGGTCGGCGGTGGCGTACGTGCTCGTCGGCACCGTGTGCGGCATCGCGTGGGGTGCCGCGTTCCGCGCCTACATGTCGGAGATCGTCGGTGGTGCCTCGCGGGTGGACTGGTACGGCACCTTCGTCGCGATCCTCGGCGCGGGGGCGGTCACCGGTGCCCTCCTGGGCCTCGCCGAGTACTTCCGCCGCACCGGCGGCCGCCGGCACTGGCGGTGGCTCGCGCTTGCGCCGCTCGCGTTCGCGGTGCTTCCGCTCACGATGCCGGACGCGCTCGTCGCCCTCGTGACGCAGGGCCTCGGCGGCGGTGCCGTCGCGGTCGCCCTCACGGCCATCGCCGGCGGGTTCGCGGTGTCGGGCAGGGGCCCGCTCTGGGGCCGCATCCCGTGCGGCGTCCTCGCCGTCGCGGTGATCGGCGGAATCGTCGCGACCGTCCCGGCCATCGGCGGCATCCGGCTGGCGCTCGACCAGCCGCGCGGTGCGTGGGTCGCGATCCTCGCCGCGTCGTGCCTGGCCGTGCTGTGCCTCGCGACCTCGATCCCGTTCCGTCGCGTGGAGGGCGCTGCCGCGGCATCCGTCGACGCGCCTGGTTCCGTCGCGTGAAAGAACCTGCGAACTTTCGCCCCTGAAACGGGCGAACGATGGCTCGGATGCCGCGTCGGCACGTACTGTGGTCGACACGTGCAGCAGCGCCGCGGCATGGGACTCCCCCGCCCGGTTCCGCTGCACTCCCGTGTGAGAGGAGGGCCCGTGAGGGTCGGCATCGCGAGAGAGCGACGAGAGGGCGAACGCAGGGTCGCCGCCACGCCCGAGACCGTGCGCCAACTGGTCGGCCTGGGGCTGGAGGTGCTCGTCGAGCACGGCGCCGGCGAGGCATCCGGACACGCCGACGCGGCGTACGAGGAGGCGGGCGCGGCGATCGAGGAGGTGCTCGAGCTCGGCGACCTCGACGTGCTGCTGCACGTGCGTCCGCTCGACCCCGCGACACCCCCGCGGCTGCGTCGCGGCGCCATCACGATCGGCCTCGCCTCGCCGTCGACCGAGCTGCCGACGGTGCGCGCGCTCGCCGACGCCGGCGTCACCGCGTTCGCCCTCGAGCTCGTGCCGCGCATCTCGCGCGCGCAGTCCATGGACGCGCTCACGAGCCAGGCGCTCGTCGCCGGGTACCGCTGCGTACTCGAGGCCGCGATGCGGTTGCCGCGGTTCTTCCCGCTGTACATGACGGCAGCGGGCACGATCCCGCCCGCGCGGGTGCTCGTGCTCGGCGCGGGCGTCGCCGGCCTGCAGGCCATCGGCACGGCGAAGCGCCTCGGCGCGCGCGTGTCGGCGAACGACGTGCGCGCGGCATCCGCCGACGAGGTGCAGTCGCTGGGGGGCACCTTCATCAACCTCGACCTCGACGCCGCCGATGCGAGCGGCGGCTACGCGAAGGAGCTCGGCGCCGACCGCGCCGCCCGCCAGCGGCAGCTCCTCGCGCCGCACGTGGCCGAGGCCGACGTGCTCATCACGACGGCCGCGATCCCGGGCCGCCCGGCGCCGCTGCTCGTCACCGAGGACATGGTGCGGGCGATGCGCCCCGGCTCCGTGGTCGTCGACCTCGCCGCCGAGTCGGGCGGCAACGTCGAGGGCTCGGTCGCCGGGTCGGATGTCGCGGTGCCGACCGCCGACGGCAGTGGCACGGTCACGGTCGTCGGCATGAAGGATGCCGCGTCGACGATGCCGGCCGACGCCTCGCGTCTCTACGCGAAGAACGTCGCCAACCTGCTCGCGCTCATGACGCGCGACGGTTCGGTCGAGCCCGACTTCGGCGACGTGGTGGTGATGGACGCGTGCCTCACCCATGACGGCGAGGTGCGGCATCCGGCGACCGCGGAGGCGCTGGCGACCGACGCACAGGAAGGAGCGCGCTGATGGACGGCGTCGCACTGCTCACCATCACCGTGCTCGCGGTGTTCGTGGGCTTCGAGGTGGTCTCGAAGGTCTCGAGCACCCTGCACACCCCGCTCATGTCGGGCGCGAACGCCATCCACGGCATCATCCTCGTCGGCGCGATCATCGTCGCCGGCCAGGCGGCCGACGGCTGGACCCTCGCCATCGCCCTCGTCGCCGTCGTGCTCGCGACCGCGAACCTCGTCGGCGGCTTCGTCGTCACCGACCGCATGCTCGAGATGTTCCGCGGCCGCAAGCCCAAGCCCGCCGAGGCCGCCGCCTCCACCGACCCGAAGGAGTCCGGTCGATGACGATCCTCTCCCCCACCTGGACCGCCATCCTCTACCTGATCGCCGCCGTCTGCTTCATCCTCGCCCTGAAGGGGCTGAGCTCGCCGAAGACCGCGCGCCGCGGAAACCTCATCGGCGCGGCTGGTGCGCTCGTGGCCGTGATCACGGTGTTCCTCTCGACGAAGCTCGACAACATCCCGTGGATCCTCGCCGCCATCGCGATCGGCTCGGCCATCGCGGCGCCCGTGGCCCGTCGCGTGCAGATGACGCAGATGCCCCAGCTCGTCGCGCTCTTCAACGGCGTCGGCGGCGGTGCGGCGGCGCTCGTGGCGCTGCTCGAGCTGGGCCACACGGTGGTGCCCGAGGGCAGCACCACGGGGCTGTACGAGCTGACGACCGCGAACGCCTGGATCCGGGTCGCGATCGTGTTCACGCTCTTCGTGGGTGCTGTCTCCTTCTCGGGGTCGCTCGTCACGTTCGCGAAGCTGCAGGAGCTCATGACGACGCGGCCGGTGGTGTTCCCCGGACTTCCGGTCTTCATGGGGCTCTCCCTCGTCGCGGCGATCGTGGCGTCCGTCTTCGTCGTGATGACGGGCGAGGCATGGCTCGCGGTCGTGCTGCTCGCGCTCGGCCTCGTCGCCGGCGTGCTGCTCGTGCTGCCGGTGGGCGGCGCCGACGTGCCGATCGTGATCTCGCTGCTCAACGCGTTCACCGGACTCGCGGTCGCCGCGTCGGGCCTCGTGCTCGGCAACGTGCTGCTCGTCGTGGCGGGCACGCTCGTCGGCGCCTCCGGAACGATCCTGACCCGCGCGATGGCGTCGGCCATGGGCCGCAGCGTCTCGGGCATCCTGTTCGGCGCGTTCCGCGGCGGCTCGACGGCGGGGTCCACCGAGGCATCCGACCGACCGGTGCGCTCGTCGAGCGCCGAGGACGTCGCCGTGCTGCTCGGCTACGCCCAGCGCGTGATCATCGTGCCGGGCTACGGCCTCGCGGTGGCCCAGGGCCAGCACACGGTCGCGGAGCTGCAGGCCGCGCTCGAGGCGCGCGGCACCGAGGTCGTGTTCGCGATCCACCCGGTCGCCGGCCGCATGCCGGGTCACATGAACGTGCTGCTCGCCGAGGCGAACGTGCCGTATGAGTCGCTGAAGGAGATGAGCGAGGTCAACGGCGAGTTCAAGCAGGCGGATGTCGCGCTCGTCGTCGGCGCGAACGACGTCGTGAACCCCGCGGCGAAGTCGACGCCGGGCTCGCCGATCTACGGGATGCCGATCCTCGAGGTCGAGGACGCGCGCCAGGTGGTGTTCCTGAAGCGCTCGATGCGACCGGGGTTCGCGGGCATCGAGAACGAGCTGCTCTACGAGCCGCAGACCACGCTGCTCTTCGGTGACGCGAAGGACTCGCTCACCAAGGTGCTCACGGCGGTCAAGGCGCTGTAACCGGGCCAAGGGGTTCTGGCGCCGCGAGCACGTCGAGGTAGTGCTGGTTGTACATGACTCCGAGGAGGTTGCCGAACGGGTCGACCACGACCGCGGTCACGAAGCCCGGTCCGCGCTCGATCGGCGGCTGGTACGGCGTCGCCCCGAGCGCGAGGAGGCGCTCGTACGATCCGGCCAGGTCGTCGACGTGCCAGAAGACCACCTCCCCGGCGGGCCCGGTCGGGCCGGCCGGCCGGTACTGCGCGTCGATGAGCCCGAGCTCGTCACCGGTGTCGCCGACGCGGAACTCGGTGTAGCCCGGGCGACGGTAGTACGGCTCGATGCCGAGCACGTCGGCATACCAGGCGGCGGCGGCCTCGAGGTCGGCGGCGTAGTAGCTGACGGTGGCGAATCCCCTGAGCATGGGCGGTTCCTCTCGTGTGACCGGATCATCCGGTTTCGCGTTCTTCGTGCTGGTGATTCCAGTCTCGAATGCAGAAGTGCTCACCCTCTGACCACTTTTGCGGGGAGAATCGGAACATGCGCGCCGATCGCCTCGTGGCCACCCTGCTGACCCTGCAGGCGCGCGGCCGCGTGACCGCGGCGCAGCTCGCCGAGGAGCTCGAGGTCTCGGTCGCCACCGCGCGCCGAGACCTCGAGGCGCTGTCGGCGGCCGGCATCCCCGTCTATCCGCAGGCCGGGCGCGGCGGCGGCTGGCAGCTCCTCGGCGGGGCCCGCACCGACCTGTCGGGGCTCACGGCCCCCGAGGCGCGGGCCCTCTTCCTGCTCGTCGGGCCTGCGGCATCCGTCGACCCCGATGCCAAGGCCGCGCTGCGCAAGCTCGTGCGGGCGCTGCCCGAGAGCTTCCGCACGGATGCCGCGGCCGCCGCCGAGGCGGTCGTGATCGATCCCGGCGAGTGGGGTCGCGACGCGAGCGACCGCCCCGAGCTGCTGCCCGTGCTCGAGTCGGCGGTGGTGCAGCGTCGCCGGATCCGCCTGCGCTACGCCGCGTGGAACCGCGATCCCGTCGATCGGCTCGTCGACCCGTGGGGCCTGGTGCGCAAGCGCGACCACTGGTACCTGCTCGGGGCGGTCGACGGCGCCGAGCGCACGTATCGCGTCGATCGGATGCTCGAGGCATCCGTGACCGACCAGCAGGCCGACCGCCCCCACGACCTCGACCTGGCCGAGCTGTGGGAGCGCGTGACGTCGGAGGTGGAGGAGCAGCGGGCTGCGGCGTCAGCGACGGTGATCGTCGACAGCGGGATCGTGCCGCTGCTGCACACGCAGTTCGGGCAGCGCGCGGTGCACGAGGCATCCGTGGACGCGATGCGCTCGCGGGTGCGCATCACGGCACCGACGATGCAGCTGCTCGCGCGCGGGCTCGCCGGCTGGGCCGAGTACCTCGAGGTGGAGGAACCGGCGTCGCTCCGCGCGGAGCTGCTGCGGCGCGGGCCGGCGCTCGTCGAGCGAAATCGCGAGTGAGGAGTTCCCGCGAAGCGCCCGTTCGGCGCGGGAATCCGCCCGATTCGGGACGGCCCGGCGGCCCACGTAGGATGGATCAGTACCCCCTCCGATGTGAAAGAGGTCGCCGTGGCCACCGCCCGCGAT
>CBFGWW010000200.1:0-5888 GCA_965652625.1 uncultured Agromyces sp. | reverse complement strand
GGTCGGTGAGCACGCGCACGTTGTTGGCCACGAGCACGTCGAGCGCCGTGGTCTGCGCGGGGGCGCTCAGCGCGTGCGTGTCGGCGCCGATGAACAACGGACCCGTGACGCCCTGGGCGGTGCGATACTCCACGATCGCCTGCGTGATCGCGAGGATGTGCCGCTCGTTGAAGCTGCGGTTGAACGAGGAGCCGCGGTGCCCCGAGGTGCCGAAGGCGACGCGTTGCTCGGGGATCGAGACGTCGGGTTCGAGGTCGTAGTAGGCCCTGACGAGAGCCTCGACGTCGATGAGATCGGATTCGGTCGCCGGGGTTCCCGCTCGCTCGTGCATCCTCACAGTCTGCCGCGCATGCCCGGCGGGCGACACCCCCTCGGGACGGGCTCCCGTTCGATCGCGCCCCCGTGGTAGTGGGCACCGGATGCCTCGGACCAGCGCCGCACGTCGTCGGGATGGACCGGCGTTCAGGGGCGAGCGGCGGCGGTCTCGAACACCCCCTCGGGGTCGTAGGCGCGCCGGATCCGCCGGACGCGCTGCTCGTGCTCGCCGAGGGTCAGGCCGCCGACGGCGCCCTCCTCCTCGCCCAGCCCGGCGAAGTTCAGGTACATCCCGCGGGAGGCCGGCTCGAGTGCGTTCCAGAGCCCCCGTGCCCACGCGATCGAGTCGTCGTCGAGCACCGGATCGCTCCACATGGCGTCGACGCTCACGTTGAACCGCGTGCCGCGATGCGCGAAGGCGGTCTCGTCGGGGCCGACCCGGTCGACCGCTCCACCCAGCGTCCGGACGATCACCGCCGAGCGCGGGTCGGGGCGGCGGGCTGCGTGCTCGACCACGAGGTCGACGGTCCCGTCGTCGAGTTCGTCCATGAAGTGCGACTTCCAGTAGTAACGGCCACCGTCGGGGATCGCGAAGTCGAACGCGCTCTGGGCCTCGACCCAGGTGCTCGTGCCGCTGAGGTCGAGGATCGGTTCGCCCAGCTCGGCGAACGGCTCCAGCACCGGCGCGGCATCCGCCGGCTCGCCGATGTACGTGCCGAGGACGAGGACGAGCGGAACGCCGACGACCTCGCCGGGCAGGCCCGGGAACGGCGGCAGCGTCCACAGGGCGAACTGGGGGGCGACGGTGGGCGGTGCCTCCGAGGCCAGCCGCCGCCAGGCGCGGGAGACGGCAACCGCGTCCTCGGCCGGATACGCGTAGGAGGCCGCGGCGACGTCGGGACCGAGCGGATGCAGGGCGAACGTGAAGTCGGTGACGACGCCGAGCCCGCGACCGGCCCCGCGCAGCGCCCAGTAGAGGTCGGGATCCTCGTCGGCGCTCGCCGTGCGCACCGAACCGTCCGCCGTCACCACGGTCATCGAGACGACGTTGTCGCAGCTCAGGCCGTGCGTGCGCTGCATCAGGCCGAGCCCACCGCCGAGCGTGAGCCCGGCGACGCCGGTCTCCGAGACCTCGCCTCCAGGGGTGGCCAGCCCGAACGACTGCGTCGCGCCATCCACGTCGGCCCATCGTGCACCGCCCTGCACGCGTGCCGTGCGCGCGACCGGATCGACGACCACGTCCCGCATCCGCGAGAGGTCGATCACCATCCCGTCGTCGCAGACGGCGCTCCCGGCGACCTGGTGCCCGCCGCCGCGGACCGACACGACCGGCCGCCGCGACCGCGCCACGTCGACGCAGGCGACCACGTCGTCGAGCCCGGCGCACCGCACGACGACCTCGGGGTGCCGGTCGATCAGGCCGTTCCAGACCGCCCTCGCGGCGTCGTACTCCGGGTGGTCCCGGTCGATCACCGCTCCTCGTACTCGTGCGCGCAGTTCACCGACCAGCGATGCTCGCGCGACCTCCGGCAGTGCCATGATCGCCCTCGCTTCCCCGCCGCGGGAGCGGCGGATGCGCTCAGGCTAGGACCCGCGATCGGGTCGGTTCATGGGGTGAACTCCCCATCTCCGTCGCGCACCCTCAGTCGCGTCCTGCCGGGGGAGCCTCCTCGGCGAGCAGGCCGTGGCGCATCGCGAAGATCGAGAGCGTCGCCCGGTTGCGTGCGCCGGTCTTCGTGTAGATGTGCTCGAGGTGATTGCCGATCGTCTTCGGCGAGACGTGCAGGAGGGCGGCCATCTCCGCCGTCGAGCGACCTCGGGCGGCGAGGCCGAGCACCTCCACCTCGCGTTCGGTGAGGCCCGCCGGCCACTCCCGGCGATGATGCCGGCGGTGGCCCGCGGCGACGAGGACCGCCTCGACGGCCGCGGCGTCGAGGCGACCCTCGCCGACCTCGCGACGCAGCACCTCGGGGAGCTCGGCAGCGGGGATCGCCGGACGATGCGGCCGAGGCTGGGCCTTCGAGGCGTACACGTCCGCGGCCGCCAGCAGCCGAGCCGACGGCGTGATCTCCGCGGCCGAGATCCCGCGCGGATATCCCGAGCCGTCGAGGCGCTCGTGATGCTGGCACGCGAGGCGTCCGTGCGCGCGCAGCCCCGGGAAGGGCTCGAGGATCGCCTCCGTGAGGTAGGGGTGGAGCCGCATCTGCTGCGTCTGAGCCGGCGTGAACGGACCCGGCGACTCCCAGACGGCGGCCGGAACCCCCATCCTGCCCAGGTCGTGCAGCAGCGCGGCCCGTCGCGCGCCCGCCCGCTCCGTCGTCCCGAGGCCGACGTCGTCCGCCGCGGCATCGACGAGCGCCGCCGTGGCCGACTGGTGGCCGAGCGTGCTCGGGGACTTGAGGTCGACGTAGTCCGCGAGCACGAGGAGCGCCCGATCGAGCGCCTCATCGTCGAGCACGTCGTCGAGGCTCGGGCACACCCGCATCGTCGCGTCGAACGCCTCGACGGCGTCGAGGGTGCCGAAGATCGCGTCGGCCTCGTCGCAGAACGCGTCGACGAGGTCGGGATCGAACTGCGTGCCGCGGCGGGCGCGTGCCACGGCGACGGCGGCGTCCGCCCCGCCGGCACGATGGATCGCCATCACGATGTCGCCGAGGTTCGCCGCCCGCGCCGAGAAGGTCGCCTCTGCGCCACGCAGGCCGCGGGGTTCGCCCGCGCCGTCCCAGCGCTCGTACACCTGGTCGAGGCCGATGCAGAGCCGCACCGGCACGTCGAGCGCCTCGGCGAGCGCGGCCGCTGCGCGGCCATGGTTCTCGAACATCGCCTCGGTGTCGCGGACGCCCTCGCCCGGGAAGGCGGCGATCGTACGCCGCCGCTGCGGCAAGGGCTGGCCCGCACCGACCCAGCGGGCGACGAATTCCTGCTCCGCCTGCTCGTCGCCGAGGTCGACCATCCTGATCTCGGCCTTCACCCGATGGTCGTCGCCGAACCAGCGCGCCTGCTCGAGCGAGTCGACGTGGCATCCCGCCCACGACAGCATCGAGGTGTGGAACACCTCGCGCCGCTCGTCGGCGTCGAGTCCCGCGCGCTCGGCGAGGACCAGGGAGATGTACGTCTGGCCGAGGGTGTGGCCCATGGGCTGCCCCATGCACAGGTCGATCCCGCGCGACAGCGCCGCGAGCAGCTCGTGCCGGTGCACGTGCGGCTCTCCGACGGTGTCGGCCGTGGCCATGCGCCGATTCTCCCGCACCCGACGAGGGCCCGCACGCTCGGGCGTGCCTGCCTCAGACCAGCGCCTGCACCCCCGTCGCGATCGCGTAGATCGTGACGCCGGCGAGCGCCCCGACGACCGTGCCGTTGATGCGGATGTACTGCAGGTCGCGGCCCACCTGCAGCTCGAGCTTCTCCGTGGTCTCGTGCGGGTCCCACCGCTCGACCGTCTCGGTGATGACACCCGCGATCTCGTGCCGGTAGTTGCGCACGACGTAGGCCGCGGCATCCGCCACCCACTCGTCGACCTTGGCGGCGAGCTCCTCGTCGGTCGCGAGGCGCGCGCCCACCTCGATCACGGCCGACCGGAACCCCTTGCGCAGCTCGCTCGCGGGGTCGGCGAGCGCCTGGTCGAGCGTCGCCTTCACGCTCACCCACGCCTCGCTCGCGAACTCGCGCACGCGCGGGCTGTCGAGCAGGTCGGCCTTGAGCCGCTCGACCCGGTCGATCATGGCGGGGTCGTGCTGCAGGTCGTCGGTGAGCTCCACCAGCCAGCGGTCGATCGCCTCGCGCAGCGGATGCCGCGGATCGGCCCGCACGGTGCGCACGAACGCCAGTACCTCCCGATGCGCCCGGTCGTCGACGAGCCGGTCGACGAAGCCCGGCAGCCACTTCGGCAGCCGGTCGGACACCATGGAGCCGAACGCCTCGGGGTGCGCGAAGAGCCACGCCTCGGCCTTCTCGAGCACGGCGTCGATGGCCGCGTGCTGCTGGTCGGCGGCGACGAGCCGGGCGCCGAGCCGGCCCATCGCCGGACCCCACTCGGGCTCGAACAGGTGCTTCCGGGCGAGCTGCTCGATGACGTCCTCGACGTCGTCGTCCCCGAGCAACGTGAGCACCCCCCGAGCCGCGACCGACGCCTCTGAGGTGAGGAGGTCGGCGTTCTCGGGCACCGCGAGCCATTCGCCCAGCCGTCGCGCGATGCCGACCGAGCGGAGCTTGCCGACGACGACCTCCTCGGAGAGGAACTCCTGCTCGACGAATGCGCCCAGCGTCGCGCCGATCTCGTCCTTGCGGGTCGGGATGATCGCGGTGTGCGGGATCTTGATCCCGAGCGGATACCGGAACAGCGCGGTGACCGCGAACCAGTCCGCGATCGCGCCGACCATGGCGCCCTCCGCGGCCGCGCGCACGTAGCCGAGCCACGGGATCTCGTCCTGCAATGCGAAGGACACCGCGAACACGACGGCGGCCACGAGCAGGAGGCTCGTCGCCACGCGCTTCATGCGCTTGAGCGCCGCGAGTCGCTCGGCATCCGTCGGCAGCGCCCGTGCCGTGGGCGCCGGTGCGGCCTCGCGTTCCCCGATGGTCGTCATGCGCGACCCCCTCGCCTCGGATGTCCGTCGGTTTCGACCGTAGCGCGTGCCCCTGAGGCCGCTGGATAGGCTTGCGTCCATGACGGATGCCGCCCCCACGTCCCCTGAGGAGACCTACTCCTACCTCGGGCCGGCCGGCACGTTCACCGAGGCCGCGTTGAAGCAGGTGCCCGAGGCCGCGGGCAAGCACTGGCGCTCGGTGAACAACGTGGGGGAGGCGCTCGCCGACGTCACGAGCGGGCGCTCGGTCGCGGCGATGATCGCGATCGAGAACTCCGTCGAGGGCGGCGTCTCCGCCACCCAGGACGCGCTGGCGACGGTGCCGGGCCTGCGGATCATCGGCGAGTACCTCGTGCCCGTGAACTTCGTGCTCGTGGCCCGGCCGGGCACCACGCTCGGCGACGTCCGCATCGTGAACGCCCACCCCGTCGCCTACGCGCAGTCGCGCGGCTGGCTCGAGCGTGAGCTGCCCGACCACGGGCACATCCCGGCGACGAGCAACGTGCAGGCCGCGGCATCCCTGTTCGAGGGCAGCCAGGCGGATGCCGCGGTCGCCCCGCCCGGCATCACCGAGCACCTCGACCTCGAGGTGCTCGCCCGCGACATCGGCGACAACCCCAACGCCGTCACGCGGTTCGTGCTCGTCTCGCGCTCCCGGATCCTCGCGGAGCCGACGGGCGCCGACAAGACGAGCCTCATCGTCGAGCTGCCCGACGACGAGCCCGGGTCGCTGCTCGCGATGCTCGAGCAGTTCTCGACCCGCGGCGTGAACCTCTCGCTGCTCGAATCGCGCCCGATCGGCGACGCCCTCGGCCGCTACCGGTTCGTCGTCGACCTCGACGGGCACATCGCCGACGAGCGCGTGGCCGACGCCCTGCTCGGCCTGCGCCGCACGAGCCCGAACGTGATCTTCCTCGGCTCGTACCCCCGTGCCGATCGCCGGGAGGTGTCGTACCACTCGAAGTACGACGACGAGATCTTCATCGA
>CBFGWW010000199.1:0-5949 GCA_965652625.1 uncultured Agromyces sp. | reverse complement strand
GTCGATCTCGTCGATGAACACGATCGCGGGCGCGTTCTGCTTCGCCTGCTCGAACAGGTCTCGGACCCGGGCGGCGCCGACACCCACGAACATCTCGACGAAGTCCGAACCCGAGATCGAGTAGAACGGCACGCCCGCCTCACCCGCGACCGCGCGGGCGAGGAGCGTCTTGCCGGTGCCGGGAGGGCCGTAGAGGAGCACGCCCTTCGGGATGCGCGCGCCGACGGCCTGGAACTTCGCCGGCTCCTTCAGGAACTCCTTGATCTCCTGGAGCTCCTCGATCGCCTCGTCGGCGCCGGCCACGTCGTCGAACGTGACCTTCGGGCTCTCCTTCGAGACGAGCTTGGCCTTCGACTTGCCGAACTGCATGACGCGGTTGCCGCCGCCCTGCATGCCCGAGAGCATGATCCAGAAGAAGAGGCCGATGAGCACGAGCGGCAGCAGGATGCCGAGCATCGAGAGGAACCAGTTCGGCTGCGGCACTTCATCGTTGAAGCCGTCGGTCGGGTTCGCCGCGTCGACGGCGTTGACGACGTCTTCGCCGCGCGGCGTGACGTAGTAGAACTGCACCTGCTTGCCGAGCTCGTCGTCGGCTTCCTTCAGCGTGAGGTCGACGCGGTTCTCGCCGTCGACGATCTTGACCGACGAGACCTTGTCGTCCTGCAGGAGCTCGAGGCCCTTCTGGGTCGACACCTCGCGGAACCCCGAGGCGGTGATGAGGCTCGATCCGATCCACACGGCGACGATCGCGAGCAGGATGTAGATGATCGGCCCGCGCAGGATCTTCTTCATGTTCATGGTCCTGCAAGGCTACCCCGGTGGTGCTGGGCACCGGCTCTCTGTTCGCTGAAAGCGCGCAGGGCCTAGTCGTCGGCCTGATCGGATGCCTCGTACCGTGTGCGCCGCAGACCGATCATGGCCGGCAGCCCCCTGCCGGCAGCGACCGCGGTGCGCCCGATGCGCCCGGGCCAGCTCGGCGGAGGGATCGGCGGCAGCGGATCCTCGAGGTCGCCGACGTCGACGAAGTACGCGCGCACGGTGCCGAAGCCCTCGAGGTCGGGGGCGACCTCCTGCACGGGCTGGCGCACCGCGTCGGAGCCGGTGCGGTAGAGGTCCTCGGACAGCAGGACGTACTCGGGGATGCCGACGGGGTTCTTCAGGAGGCGATGCACGAGGATGACGTCGATCCCGACGAGCTTGATGCGGTCGCGGATGGTCTGCGTGGCGACGTCGCCGACGTGGGCCACGAACTTCAGCTTCAGGTCGGCGGCCCCCTTGCACCCGGTGCACGGGCAGAGGTTCGCGGCGACGTACTGGCGCTCCTCGTGGAACGCGCGATGCATGGCGACGGCCGCCTCGAGGATCTCGGCGATCGCGGTCTGCGCGTCGCCGTTCCCGGCCTGCCGCGAGAGGAACGCCGCGTCGCCCTCGATCTCGATGAGGTCGAAGCCCGGAGCGGCGTCGATCATCTTCTCGAGCATCCGCGCCGTGTTGACCTCGGCGTGGGCCAGGCTCATCCGGTGCGTGCTCATGTACTCGGTGTAGCCGCCGATGTCGGCGATCAGCAGGACCGCCCGCCCCGAATCCATGCCTCACCTTGCCATTTCCGCGTCGGTTTCTCAACGGGTGCGTCAGGCCGGGGGTGACGGGTCCCCGGATGCCTCGTCGGGCGAGTAGCGCTCGAGCTCGGCGTCGACCGCCAGCTCCGCCTCCCGAGCGCTCGGGGTGTAGCCGAGCACGATCGGGAGGAACTGGTCGGAGCGGAGCATCCGGAGCTCGAGCCGGCTCGTCGCGACCACGGTCGCGGTGCGCGGGGTGCGCCGCAGCAGCGCGATCTCGCCGAAGCCCTCGCCCGGGCCGAGCGTCGCGACGACGCGTCCGCCGCCCACGACGTCGGCCTCGCCCGATTCGATCACGTAGTAGCGGTCTCCCACGTCGCCCTGCGAGAACACCGTCGCGCCCGCGGGCACCTCGGCCGGCTCGAGGCCGCGTGCGAGCTGCTCGATCGAGGGCAGCGGGAGCGGTGCGAGCATCGGCACGCGCTGGAGCAGCGCGACATCGGCGTCGAGCGCTCCCACCGCCCGGTCCAGGCCGTGCAGGCGCCGCCACGCGACCACGGCGAGCAGCGGGCACACGAGGCCCACGGCGATGAGCGCCGGCTGCAGTCCGATCCAGGCGATCAGCCCAGAGGTCGCGACGGCGCCGACCCCGATGAACACGGCGACGAAGCTCTCGAGCACGCCGAAGACGCGCGCGAGCACCTCATCGGGCGCCAGCCGGCCCAGCAGCGTGAATCCGGCGAGGTCGATGAGCGCGTTGCCGACGCCGATGAACGACAGGAAGACGAGCGCCGCCGCCTGCTGCGGGAACACGCCGACGAGGGCGAGCGGGAGGCCCCACAGGGCGACGCCCACCGCGAACCAGGCCCCGAGCCGCTTGGTGCCGACGAGCAGCGACGCGACGAGCGACGCGATCACGGCGCCCACGCCGACCGCCGTCATGAGCGCGCCCGCACCCGGCTCGCCGGTGCCGAGCAGCTCGATCGCGACGACCACCGAGAAGACGGTGAGCGCGCCCCGGGTGAACGCCTGCGCACCGGCGAGCCCGATGATGATCGCGAGGTCGCGGTTGCGCGCGACGGCCTTGACGCCCTCGGCCGCCTCCCGCAGCAGGTCGTGGCGCTGGGCCGGCGGTCGCGGCGGCGCGTCGTAGCGGACGCGCGCGAGCAGCGCCGCCGCCCAGAGCGACGCCGCCGCGGCGACGCCGAACACGACCGAGACATCCGTGAACTGCAGCAGGATCGCCGCGAGCAGCGGGCCGACGAGCGTCGCGGCTGAGTCGAGCAGGCCGCGCACCATGTTCGCGCTCGCGAGCTCGTAGCCGGTGCGGCACAGCGACGGCAGCAGCGCGGAGTGCGCCGGCCGGAAGAGCGTCGCCGCGATCGTCGACACGATCGCGAGCGCGTAGACGATCGCCACGGGGCCCGCGATCGCCGCGACCACCGCCGCGGCCGCCGTCGCGACGCCGCGCACCGTCGAGACGAGCACGAGCACGCGCTCCCGGCGCCCGCGGTCGGCGATGGGCGACAGCAGCGGCGCGCAGATCGCCGAGGGCACCATGCGCAGCAGCCCGACGAGTCCGACCGCGGCGGCGCCGCCGTCGCGGTAGGCGATGATGCCGAGCGCCACGGTGAACGCCCACTCGGCGGTCCACGCGCCGAGGAAGCTCAGCTGCGCGCGCCGCAGGTTGGGATTGAGCGCGTTGCTCGTGAAGGCGCCGGCCGCGTCGCGCAGTCGGTTCCGACCCCGTCCGTCGCCCATGGATCGCCCCCCGACCCGCGCTCGTGCCTCAGCTGTACACGTGCGGCGCGAGGATCGCGACGTCGCGCAGGTTCCGGTACCGCTCGGCGTAGTCGAGTCCGTAGCCCACGACGAATCGATTCGGGATGTCGAAGCCGAGGTACTTGACGGTCACCTCGACCTTCGCGGCATCGGGCTTGCGCAGCAGTGCGCAGATCTCGACCGACTCGGCGCCGCGCGACTCGAGGTTGCCGAGCAGCCAGCTGAGCGTGAGGCCCGAGTCGATGATGTCCTCGACGATGAGCACGTGCCGCCCGGTGAGGTCGGTGTCGAGGTCCTTGACGATGCGCACGACGCCGCTCGACTGCGTGCCGGCGCCGTACGACGACACCGCCATCCAGTCCATCTCGACGTGCGGTCGCAGCTCGCGGGCGAGGTCGGCCATGACCATGACCGCGCCCTTCAGCACGCCGACGAGCAGCAGGTCGCGGCCCTCGTAGTCGGCCTCGATGCGGCGGGCGAGCTCGGCGAGCTTCGCATGGATCTCGTCTTCGGTGACGAGCACCTCGGTCAGGTCGCCGTCGATCTCGCGCGCGTCCATGCCTGCTCCCTGGTGTCGTGGCGAACGGATGCTCAGAGCCTAACGCCGCAGGCGCTCGCGGCCAGCGGGTCGGCACGACTCGGCGTGCGACTCAGTGGTCGTGCGGCTCAGTGGTCGTGCGGCAGCACCTCCGTCGACCCGGTCGTGCTGAAGACGATGCGGCTGCCTGCGCGGGTCGCACGGATGCCGCCGGGCAGGTCGATCGGGCCCTGCCCGTGCCAGTCGGTGACGAGCCGGGCGACCTCGAGGGTCTGCGTGCGCGTGAGCGAGACGCCGAACTCGCTCGCGACGACGTGCCGGATGATCCGTTGCCGCAGCGCGGCGGGGTTCGCGGCGAGCGCCGCAGTCGACACGGCGATGCCGGCCTCGGCGGGCTCGCAGAGCTCCTCGATGAACTCGTCGATCTGGCTCGTGAACGCCTGCTCGTCCTCGCGCAGCTGCTCGGCCGTGCGGGCGAGCGCCTCCGCGACGCCGGGACCGAGCTCCGCCTCGAGCACCGGCAGCACACGGTCGCGCACGCGCACGCGCGTGTACGCGGGGTCGGCGTTGTGCGGGTCGTCCCACGGTTCGAGGCCCGCGTCGAGGCACGCCTGTCGCGTCGTCGCCCGGCGGATCCCGAGCAGCGGTCGAGCGTAGCGGCCCGACCGCGGCGGCATGCCCGCGAGGCTCGCGGTGCCCGATCCCCTCGCGAGTCCGAGCAGCACGGTCTCGGCCTGGTCGTCGAGCGTGTGGCCGAGCAGCACGAGCGCGGCGCCGGTCTCGTCGGCGGCCGCGTCGAGCGCGGCGTAGCGAGCAGCGCGAGCGGATGCCTCGGGGCCGCCCTCGCCCGTCACCTCGACCCGCCGCACCAGCACGGGGTCGAGCCCGAGGGCCCGAGCGGCGCCGGCGGCCGCCTCGGCGACGGCGGCGGAGGCATCCTGCAGGCCGTGGTCGACGATCACCGCGCCCGCGCGGAGGCCGGCGCGCGGCGCCTCGAACGCGGTGGCCGCGGCGAGCGCGAGCGAGTCGGCGCCGCCCGAGAGCGCGACGAGCACGAGTGGTGCATCCGGATTCGGTGTTCCGCCCCCTGGGCCGGCGTGTCGCGTCGACTCGGCGGCGTGTCCGCCCGCAACACCGAATCCGGCAACAGCGAGGGCGCTGCGCACCGCGCGTCGCACGTCGGCGATCGGCGGGGTGAGGCGCGGACGCCGCGCCGAAGGGTCCTCGGGAGCCATCAAGTAACCTTATTGCGCCGTTCCCGCCGTCCTGCCGCGGGCCTGCACGGCCGAAGCTTCCGCCAGACAAGGAGAACCAGCATGGGCGAGTACGCCGCCGTCATCGAGATCCCGAAGGGGAGCCGCAACAAGTACGAGGTCGACCACGAGACCGGTCGCGTGTTCCTCGACCGCGTGCTCTACACGACGTTCGTCTACCCGACCGACTACGGCTTCTTCGAGAACACCCTCGGCGACGACGGCGACCCGCTCGACGTGCTCGTGCTCACGCAGTACCCGCTGTTCCCGGGCGTCGGCGTGAAGGTGCGCCCGGTCGGCGTGTTCCACATGACCGACGACGGCGGCGGCGACGCCAAGGTCATCGCGGTGCCCGCGGGCGACCCGCGCTGGGACGACATCCAGGACGTCGCCGACATCCCCGAGTTCACGCGCAAGGAGATCGAGCACTTCTTCGAGCACTACAAGGACCTCGAGCCCGGCAAGTGGGTCAAGACCGAGGGCTGGGCGGATGCCGCGGAGGCCGAGTCGCTCATCCAGAAGGCGATCGAGGCCTACCCGGGTCACTGATCCGCACCTGAGCCACGCGAAGGGGCGTGCCGTTCGGCTCGCCCCTTCGTCGTGTCCGGAGGACCCGCGGGTCAGCCGGCGGGGCGGGCGGCCGCCGAGGGGGAGCCCCAGATGAAGTACTCGCGCACCGGGACGCCCTCGCGCGGCGCCTCGAGGATGCGGCCGCCGCCGAGGGAGATGGCGACGTGGTAGTAGTCGCCACCCGATCCCCAGAAGAGCAGGTCGCCGCGCTGGGCCTGCGACACCGGCACCGCAAGACCGCGCCCAG
>CBFGWW010000198.1:0-6008 GCA_965652625.1 uncultured Agromyces sp. | reverse complement strand
CCCAGCCGTTCGAGGTTCGTCGCCTCGGTGTTCGTGAGCACCTCGACGCCGAAGCGCTCGAGCTGTGCGGCGAGCGCATCGACGAGCGTGTGCATCCCGCCGCGGAGGCCCTGCACGGCGCCGCCGGCGCGACGCTCCTCGACGAGCTGGCCGACGCCGCCCGACAGGGAGCCGGTGCGCGTCATCGCCTCGTTGAGGCCGGGCGCGACGACGTCCAGGTCGAGGTCGTCGGGGTTCGTCGAGTACACGCCCGCCGAGATCGGGGTGACGAGCCGCTCGAGCACGGCGTCGCCCATGCGGCTGCGCACGAGCTTCCCGAGGCTGTGCGCCCGTCCGATCGTGAGGATCGGCATGAGGCGGTCGGCATACGCGCGCCAGGCGCCGCGCCAGCCGATGATGCGGCGCACGTCGTCGCCGAGCGGGTTCGCGGGGATGCCGAGCATGCCGGTGCGCGGCAGCGGCGCGGCGTCCAGGCGACGGCCCGATCCGGGCCAGACGAGCCAGGCACCTGCGGCGTTCGGCGACTCGACCGCGTCCGTGAGTCCGAGCGACTCGACGAGCTCGGCGACCGTGCCGCCGCGGGTCGCGAACGACTCCGCGCCGCTGTCGAGCGAGAGTCCGTCGAGCTCGATGCGGCCGACGCATCCGCCGATCGCCTCGCGCCGTTCGAGGACGGTGACGCGCAGGCCGACCTTCGCGCACTCGAGCGCGGCGACCAGGCCCGCGACGCCGCCGCCGACGACGATGACGTCGGTGCTGCGGGACTCGGGATCGGTCATGCGCCCGCCTCGTGCACGAGCTCGACGACGCGCGTGAGCACGGTGGGGTCGGTCTCGGGCGGCACGCCGTGGCCGAGGTTGAAGACGTGCGCCGGCGCCACGCGGCCGCGCGCCAGCACGTCGCGCACGGCGGCCTCGAGCACGGGCCAGGGCGCGGCGAGCAGCGCCGGGTCGAGGTTGCCCTGCAGCGGCACGTCGGCGCCGACGCGCTGCGACGCGACGTCGAGCGGCACGCGGTAGTCCACGCCCACCGTGTCGACGCCGATGCCGTGCATGGCGCCGAGCAGCTCGCCCGTGCCGACGCCGAAGTGCACGACGGGCACGGCGCGGGTCACCGCGGCGCCCGCGGCATCCGTCGTCTCGTACTCGAGGTCGTGCACGTGCGCGAGGGCCTTCGCCGACGCAGGCGCCAGGTGGGTCTCGTAGTCGGCGAGCGAGAGCGCGCCCGCCCACGAGTCGAAGAGCTGCGCGGCGGAGGCGCCCGCGAGCACCTGGGTGCGCAGGAAGCGGCCGGTGAGCTCGGCCGTCCAGTCCATGAGGGCGCGCCACGCGCCCGGGTCGGCGTGCATGAGCGTGCGGGCGGCGAGGTGGTCCTTCGACGGGCCGCCCTCGGCGAGGTACGCGGCGAGCGTGAACGGCGCGCCCGCGAAGCCGATGAGCGGGGTCGCGCTCCCGCGCGCTGAGCCCGTCGGGGCGGGCCGGCCCCCTTCGACGGGCTCAGGGGGCGTCGTGTTCAGCTCCGCGACCGTGCGCGCGACCGCCTCGGTGATGGGGCCGGATGCCTCGTCGAGGCGTGCGGGGTCGACGGCCGTCAGCTCGGCGACGCCCGCGGCATCCGCGTACGCGCGGCCGAACACCGGACCGCGCCCGGGCTGGATCTCGACGTCGACGCCGACGAGCTTCAGCGGCACGACGATGTCGCTGAAGAAGATGCCCGCGTCGACCCGGTGGCGGCGCACGGGCTGGAGGGTGATCTCGCTCGCCATGGCCGGGTCGAGGCACGCGTCGAGCATGCGCGTGCCGACACGCAGGTCGCGGTACTCGGGCAGCGAGCGCCCGGCCTGGCGCATGAACCAGACGGGCGTCGTGTCGCTGCGCTCCCCTCGATAGGCGCGCACGAGGCGCGAATCGCCCGTGAGGCCGGCGGACAGGGGATGCTGGGGCGAGAGGATCACGCGTGACATTGTCGCGTATCGGGCTGGGCATCCCGCCCGGCGGCCGGTGGGTGCGCTCCGCCACCCCGGCTGGGAGGATCGAGCATGGCCCGCGAACCACGGATGCTGCAGCCGCCCATCGAGCTCCCGGCCGACGCCGCGCTCCCACCGGGCACCGCGCTCCGCAGGCCGCGCGTCGCCGACCATCCTTCCGTCGTCGACGCGATCCCCGAGTGGTGGGGCATGCCCGGCACCCCGTTGCCGCTGCTGCTCCCGCCGCTGTTCTTCCAGCACTTCAGCGACACGAGCCTGCTCGGCACGGATGCCGCGGGGCTCGCCGCCTTCCTCATCGGGTTCCGCTCGCACGCGCAGCCCGGCGTGGCGTACATCCACTTCGTGGGCGTGCGTCCCGACCTGCGCGGGCACGGCCTGGCCCGCACGCTCTACGAGGTGTTCTTCGCCGAGTCCCGGGCCGACGGATGCCACCGCGTCGACGCCATCACGGGCGTGCCGAACCGCCGCTCGCAGGCGTTCCACGCGGCGCTCGGGTTCGCGGCATCCGGCGACACCGACTTCGACGGCGTGCGCGCGTGGCGCGACTACGACGGCCCCGGCGAGCACCGGGTCGCGTTCTCGAAGGAGCTGTGAAGGCCGGAGGTCCGCCCGGTCCACCGTCGAGTCCACCGCGCGGCCCGAGGCCCGGCGCATCCCCGGAACGACGCTGAGGCTTCCTCGCGGACAACGGAATCACGCGTCGATCGGCACGATGGCATGCGATTCCCCCCTGTTGCATGAGAGCGCTCGCACGATACAGTCGATCCCGTCGTGTCTCCCCGCACGACGACGTGCCAGCGCTGGCGCGCCTCCGCCCCCGACGGAGAAGAAGAACGACGTGTCCCCGATCGTTTCGAACACCAGGTCCATCATTCGCCGAGCCGACCCGACGCGGCGAAGGCACCCGGCTCCGCGGGGCGGAGGGGGCCGATGAACCCCGCCGCCCATCGCGTCAGCCTCACCGTCCTCGTCGCGCTCGCCGCCGTGGCGGTGGTCGTCGGCATCATGGCCGGCACCCCGATGCTCGAGCGGTACCTGCCGAGCATGCCGGCCGTTCCCACCACCCAGGTCGGCACGGTCATCGTCGGGATCGGCGTGATCGTGTTCGCCGTCTGGGCGATCGCCCAGGTCGGCCGGTCGGCTCGCGCCCGCTCCCGTCGCACCGCCCTCGCGTCATCGGTTCGCGGTGAGCTCAGCTGCGGCATCCGGAGCCGGCTGCTCGAGCAGCGCGTGAACGAGCTGCTGCCCGACGAGGGCGTGCGCCTCGGCGCCCGCTACTCGATCGTGGTCGACGAGCTCGGCATCGCCTTCTTCAACGGCGGTCGCCGTCCGCGCCGGGCCGCCCACTTCCCGTGGCGCGAGGTGCGCACGATCCGCGCCGACTCGATGGTCGTGGGCGACGCGAAGGTGTCCGTCGCGGTGCTCCGCATCCGCCACCACGGCCACAGCGTCGAGCTGCCGATCATCCTGTCGGCGGGCAAGGTGGGCCGCTACGCGCTCGCCGACGCGCCGTTCTTCGCGACCGTCCGGAGCTGGAAGGCCATGCACCGGGCAGCCCTCGCGGCCGAGGGCCTCGAGCTCCCGCCGCTCACGGCGCCGATCCCCATCATCACGCCTGCGATGCAGGCCGCCGCGGCCGGCCGCCGCTGAGGAGCCCTCGCTTCCTGGGTCGCCCGGCGTCCACTCGATTCGAAGCCCCGTTCGACGGCGGGTAGAATCCCTTCGTGCTCATCTGCCTCACCGCGAGTCACAAGAACGCCGGGTTCGACATGCTCGAGCGTCTTTCGGCGAACGCGGAGCACGCCGCACCCCGCATCCTCGACGGGCACGATTCCCTCCAGGGCGCCGTCGTCGTCGCGACCTGCAACCGCTTCGAGGCGTACCTCGACCTCGACACCCCCGAGGGCGCGTCGCCCGTCGCCGCGGTGCACGAGGCGATCCGCGCCGTGGGCTCGGTCGCCGGCCTGGAGGCCGAGGAGCTGCGCACCACGTTCGGCTTCGTGCACGGCAACGCCGTCGCCGGCCACCTCTTCTCCGTGGCCTCGGGGCTCGAGTCCGTCGTCGTCGGCGAGGGCGAGATCGCAGGCCAGGTGCGCCGCTCGCTCGAGCAGGCGCGCCGCGAGGGCACCACGACTCCCGAGCTCGAGCGCCTCTTCCAGCGCGCCTCGCAGACCTCCCGCCGCGTGAAGAACGAGACCGGCATCGGCGGCGAGGGCCGCTCGCTCGTGCGCCTCGCCCTCGACCTCGCCGAGAGCCGCGTCTCCGACTGGGCGCAGACCCGGGTGCTGCTCGTCGGCACGGGCCGGTTCGCGGGCGCCTCGCTCGCGGCCCTCCGCGACCGCGGCGTCACCGACGTGGCCGTGCACTCCCCCTCGGGCCGTGGCGCGCGGTTCGCGGCCAACCACGGCATCGAGGCGGTGGCGCGCGGCGAGTTCGCCGCCGCGGCTGCCGACGCCGACATCATCGTGACCTGCACCACGGCCGAGCACCACGTCGTCGACCGCGCGCTCATCGCCGTCGGGCGCGAGGAGCTCGCGGCATCCGCCGGCACCGTCACGGCGCTGCCGGGTGTCGCGTCGCCCGGCGGACCCGCCGCACCTCCCGAGCCGCGCCAGCTCGTGATCGACCTCGGGCTCCCCCGCAACGTCGCCCCCGACGTCGTCGAGCTGCCCGGCGTCGAGCTGCTCGACCTCGAGACCATCAAGATCCACGCGCCGCTCGAGGAGCTCGGCGCCACGGATGCCGCGCGCGCGATCGTGAACCACGACGCCCGCGCCTTCGGCGACACGGCCGAGGAGCGCGACCTCGCGCCGGCCGTCGTCGCCCTGCGCCGTCACGTCTTCGACCTCATGGACGCCGAGATCGAGCGGGCGAAGTCCCGCGGCGACGACGACGGACGCACCGAGGCCGCCCTGCGCCACATGGCCGGGGTGCTGCTGCACACGCCCATGGTGCGCTCGCGCGAGCTCGCCCGGGCCGGCGAGCAGGCCGCGTGGATCGACGGGCTCGAGGCGCTGTTCGGCGTGAAGCCCGATGCGACCGCGCAGGCGCTGCGCGAGTCCACGACGCCGTCGGCGCCGCGGCCGGGGTCGACCGATGCCGGATCGACGGATGCCGCGGGCCGGGCCGAGCAGGCCGACGCCTCGTGACCGGGGCGCCGTCCACCTCCGACCTGCTCCACGATCCCGGACGCCCCGCCGCCGCGGCCGCCGACGGACCGCCCGTGCTCCGCTTCCCCTACGACGCCGCACCGTTGACCGCGCATCCGCTCCGCACCGAGCGCCTCGTGCTGCGCCCGCTCGAGGCATCCGACGCGGCCGAGGTGTACGAGTACCAGCGCATTCCCGAGGTGCTCCGCTACCTCCCGTGGCCGATGCGCGAGCGGGCCGAGGCCTACGCGCACACCGCGCGCCGTGCGGCCGGCCGGGTGCTCGCCGCCGACGGCGACTTCGTCTTCTTCGCCGCGATCCTGCCGGGGTCGGCCGCCGACCAGCGGGCGCCGGCCGCCCGCGATCGCCTGATCGGCGATTTCATGATCCGGGTCTCGAGCGTGCAGCATGCACAGCTCGAGCTCGGATGGGTGCTCCATCCCGACTTCCAGGGTCGTGGCTACGCGCGCGAGGCGGCCGCCGCCGTGCGCGACTTCGCGTTCGAGCACCTGAACCCGCACCGGCTGCAGGCCTTCCTCGACGCGCGGAACGCGGCATCCGCTGCGCTGTGCGAACGACTCGGGATGCGTCGCGAGGCGACCCTCCTCGAGGAGGAGTACAACGACGGCGAGTGGCAGGACACCGCCGTCTACGGGATCGTCCGCCGCGAGTGGGCGGCGCTGCGCGGCTGACCGCGGCATCCGCGCCAGCCGACCGCCGCCGCATCGCGTCTGCCGCTGCACACTGGAATCCCGTGCGTGCGCTGGAACCCCATTCGTGCGCTGGAATCCCATTCGTGCGCTGGAATCCCGCTCGTTCGGGATTCCGCAGCGCGAACGGGATTCCGCCGCGGATCGGCGTACCGCGGGAGG
>CBFGWW010000197.1:0-6017 GCA_965652625.1 uncultured Agromyces sp. | reverse complement strand
GTTCCCGCGTCGGAGGTGCGCTGAGCCGACGGCGAGGCGGCGGCGCCCTCGGCCGACACGGGAGCCGCGGCCGCGATCGTCGGCAGCGCCGCGATGTACCGGGCGCGCTCCTCCAGTGCGTCGGCGGCACGCTGCGAGGCCGCCCGGACTTCGGCGCCGGCCGCGCCACCCAGGTCGGCCCGGCACTCCGGGCAGGTCGAGGCTCCGAGGAGCTCGGCGTCGCACCGGGGGCACTGCGCGGTATCGCGCAGGTAGCGGACGGTGAGCTCGCTCCAACGGGTGGCCATTCGCGCAGTCTATTCATGCGCGGGAGACGGGCGCGTGAGCGCGCGGCATCCGGATATTGAACTTATCGGTTCAGTGTTGTACACTGAACCACATGGTTCAGCAACAGGCACTCGATCGGGCGTTCGCCGCCCTCGCCGACGAGACGCGGCGCAACATCCTGACGCGCCTCGGCGACGGCCCGGCGACGATCACCGAGCTGGCCGAGCCGGCGGGCATGACGCTCACCGGCATCCGCAAGCACGTCGACGTGCTCGAGGCCGCGGGCCTCGTCACCACCGAGAAGGTCGGCCGCGTGCGGCAGGTCCAGCTCGGCACCGAGCGTTTGGACGACGCGATGGCATGGATCAGCTTCTACCAGCGACTCTGGGAGCGCCGCCTCGACGGCCTCCAGGTCTATCTCACCCTCAGGAAGGGAACGGAATCATGAGCGACATCGACACGAGCGAGACCATCGGGCTGCGGATGACGCGGGAGCTCCCGGCGACGCCCGAGGAGGTCTTCGACGCCTACACCGACGCCGAGAAGCAGAAGATCTGGTACTCGATCCTCGACGAGGAGCCGGGCATCGTCGAGATCGAGGTCGACCTCCGGGTCGGCGGCAGGCAGGTGGCGGTGTGGGGTCCGAACCGCGACACGCTCTTCCGCGAGGAGCAGGTGTTCCTCGAGATCGACCGGCCGCACCGGCTCGTCACCGAGTCGTCGGGCAGCGACCCGAGCGGGCAGACCATGACCACGCACGTCGTCGTCACGTTCGAGGCGATCGAGTCGGGCACGCTCGTCACCGTCGAGCAGACCGGCTTCCCGACGCCCGAGATCCGCGACTTCTTCTCGACCATGGTGTGGGTCGGCGCGTTCGACCGCATCGAGGCGTTCCTGGTTCGCGGCTAGGACATGGCGGTCGCGATGCGCGCGGCCAGGGCGCTCGTCGGGGCCACCCCGGCGAGCGCCGCCGCGCCGTCGAGCGGATGCGCCTCGCCGATGCGCACGTCCGCGGTCGGCACCCGCGCCGCCACCGCCGCCGTGAAGGCGCGCGCGAGCACGGCGCCGCCGAAGACCCCGCCGATGCCGCGCACGTGCGGTGCTGCTGCATCCGCTTCGCCCACGCGTCGAAGGCCCGCGACGACGGATGCCGCGAGCTCGCGCCCCGCCGCCTCGACGATCGCCGCGGCGACGGCGTCGGTTTCAGCGAGGTCGGCGACCGGGCGCGCATACGCCGCGATGCGCCCGACCCGTTCAGGGTCGGACTGCAGGTCGATGTACGCGCGTTCGAGGTCGGGGAAGTCCGCGGCGACGATCGCCGTGAGGGCGGTGGGCGCCCCGCGTCCGTCGTGGGCGCGCATCACCGCGTCGAGCGCGGCCCGGCCGAGCCAGTAGCCGCTCCCGGCATCGCCGATGAGGTATCCCCAGCCGTCGACGCGCGCGACCTCGTGGGCGCCGACGGCGAGGGTCACCACGCCGGTGCCCGACGCCACCACGGCGCCGCGCGCGTCGCCGAGCGCACCGAGGTAGGCGGTGATCGAGTCGTGCGCGAGGTGAACGCTGCGAACGCCGAACGCCGCGGCCGCGGCGAGGAGGTAGCCCGCGTCGGCGACATCGTCGGTGAGGCCCGAGACGCCGAGGCCCACGGTCGTGGCGGCGCGATCCTGCTCGAGCGCCTGCTCGATCACGCGCGCGAGCTGCGGCAGCAGCGGCAGGTCGGTGCGGATGCCGGGTCCGGCCCACTCGCTCGCGCCCGCGGCATCCGCGTGGCGCACCTTGATGCCCGACTGGCCCGCGTCGATCGCGAGCGAGCCGCCGGCCGGTGCGCCGCCGGAGCCGCCGCCGGCGCCATCGGTTCCCGTGAGCATGGCGTCATGCTATCGGCGGGGCTGCCCGTGCGCGGACCACGCTCGTATGCTGGGTCCCGAACCGCAGGCGGCGCCGGGAGGGGGCGACATGCGCGACGAGGACGGCATCGACCGGCCACGCCCGCCGGCGCGCGTCATCGTCGTCGTGGTGCTCACCTACATCGCGGGCATCCTCGACATCATCGCCGGGATCCTGCTGATCCTGCTGCGCTACGACGACGTCGTGCAGGCCGACGGCGAGGCCTACTGGATCACGCTGTGGGGCGCCGCGATGATCCTGCTCGGCCTGCTCACGATCGCGATGGCGTCGGGCCTCACGCGCGGCCGCAACTCGGCGCGCATCTTCGTGACCGTGCTGATGTCGATCTCGCTGGTGCTCTCGATCGTCGACGTGGTCATCAGCCCGACGGATGCCTCGAGCTGGTGGTCGCTCGGCATCGGCGGCGTGTTCTCGGCGCTCGTCATCCTGGCGCTGTGGGCGGGGCGGTCGGCGGAGTTCTTCCGCCGTTCGCGAGCGCTTCCTGCTGCTTGATCGCTGCGACGAGGGCCGGCGCCGGCACGTACTCCATGCGCGCGACCGCCCTGCGGTGCACGAATCGCACGACCTCGATGCCCAGGATCGCGATGCCCGACGACGCGATCACGAGCAGCGCGGTCGTGAGCGACGGGTCGTCGAACTGCAGGAAGTCGTTGATGAACGGGATCGCGTAGACGAGCACGAGGCCGATCATCATGGCGCCGATGATGAGGATCTTCCAGCCGTCGATCGGTCGCGAGAGCACGATGAGCACCCAGAGGCCGACGATCGCGAGGATCAGCGTGGAGCCGGTGCGCAGCTCCGTCACGGGGATGCCGGCGTCGGTCGCCATCTGGCTGTACAGCGCGAGCGTGAGCGCGATGACGGCCCCCGCGGGCAGCGCGAAGCCCAGCGACCGGCGGAGGAATCCGGGGATGTAGCGGCGCCTGTTCGGCATCAGGGCGAGGAAGAAGGCCGGGATGCCGATCGTGAGCCCGTCGACGACCGAGAGCTGGCGCGGCAGGAACGGGAACGGCAGCAGCATGACGCCGAAGAGCAGCGCGAGTCCGGTCGCGTACGCGGTCTTCGTGAGGAACAGCATCGAGACGCGCTCGATGTTCGCGATGACCTGGCGGCCCTCGGCGACGACGCCCGGCAGCCGCGAGAACCGGCCGTCGAGCAGCACGAGCCGGGCGACCGCCTTCGTCGCGGCCGACCCCGACTCCATCGCGATGCCGATGTCGGCCTCCTTGATGGCGAGCGCGTCGTTCACGCCGTCGCCGGTCATCGCCACGGTGTGGCCGCGCTGCTGCAGCGCCACCACGATGTCCTTCTTCTGCGACGGGGTGACCCGCCCGAAGACGTTGTGCAGTTCGAGCACCTCGCCGAGCTCGTCGAGGTCGGCCGGCAGGTCGCGCGCGTCGTAGCCCTGCGGCGCGTCGACGCCGACCTCGCGGGCGATCGCGGCGACCGTCTGCGGGTTGTCGCCCGAGATGATGCGCACCGCGACGCCCTGCTCGGCGAAGAACTCGAGCGTCTCCTTCGCGTCGGGTCGCACCGACTCGCGGAACGTGAGCAGGGACACGGGCGTCAGTGCTCCCGGGAGGCGCTCCGCGTCGGCGCGCTCCTCGGTGAGCTCCTCGGGGCTGTGTGCGAGCACGAGCGTGCGCCGGCCCGTGGCGGCGAGCTCGGCCGCCCGGTTGCGCAGGTCGGCGCGCCCCGCGGCATCCGTGCTGGTCTCGTCACCGGATGCCGCGAACACCATCTCGGGGCCGCCGAGCACCCACGTGCCCCGGCCCGGGAACCCGACGGCGCTCCACTTGCGCGCCGACGAGAAGGCGATGCGGGCGCCCGGATCGAGCACGCGCTGCACGGGATAGGGCTCGACGAGGCACCGCGCGGTCGCGTTCGCGTCGGGCTCGGCGCCGTACCAGGCGAGCACGTCGGTCCACCCGTCGGGCGGGGCTGCGGCGAGCGCATGCGACGCGTCGAACACGATGTCGCCCTCGGTGAGCGTGCCGGTCTTGTCGAGGCAGATCAGGTCGACGCGCGCGAGCCCCTCGACGGCGGGCAGCTCCTGCACGAGCACCTTGCGGTTCGCGAGCTTCACGGCGCCGACCGCGAACGCGATGCTCGTCATGAGCACGAGGCCGAGTGGCACCATCGCGACGATCGCGGCGATCGTGCCGACCGCGGCATCCTGCCAGTCGTCCTGCTCGATGGCCTCGACCCAGCCGCCCGCCACGATCATCTGCGCGTTGAGCACGAGCAGGAAGACCGGCCCGATGATCCACGCCACCCAGCGCAGCACCTTGTTGATGGAGTTGCGCAGCTCGGATGCCACGAGCGAGAACTGCTTGGCCTCGCTCGAGAGCCGGTTCGCGAACGAGTCGGCGCCGACCTTGTCGACGACCGCGGTGCCGCCACCGCCGATCACGATCGACCCCGAGAGCACGGCGTCGCCGGGCTGCTTGTCGACCGCGTCGGACTCGCCCGTGAGCATCGACTCGTCGAGCTGCAGCCGCTCGGAGGTCGCGACCGCGGCATCCGCGGGCACCTGGTCGCCGGCGCGCAGCACGATGAGGTCGCCGAGCACGACGTCGGCGATCGCGACCTGGGCCTCGACGCCGTCGCGGACGACTCGCGCGCTCGGCGCGTGCAGCAGCGCGAGCCTGTCGAGCGAGCGCTTGGCGCGGAACTCCTGCACCGAGCCGATGATCGTGTTCGCGATGGCGCTGAACCCGAAGAGCGCGTCCTGCCAGCGGCCGATGAGCAGCAGCACCATGAAGCACGCGAGCACGATGCCGTTGAAGAGCGTGAACACGTTGGCGCGGATGATGCTCCACGCGCTGCGGCTCGTGGGGCTCTCGAACGCGTTGGTCTCGCCGCGCGCGACGCGCTCCGCGACCTCCGCGGAGCTCAGGCCCGTTGCACTCGCGACGATCGCCCCCACGCAGTCATCCCACCACACCGGGCGGCCCGAGCGACAGGTCGGGCGCGCGCGGCGCCGGTGGCGGCATCCGGCCCGCGGCGTTATCGTGGCGGGCGCATTCGACGCGAGGGGAAGTGGTCCGATGGTGCTCGTGCATGAGCGAGCGGATGCCGCGACCGACGACGTGGGCTGGAACGAGTCCATCGAGGGCGAGACGATCGGCTCGCAGGTGTCGCTCATCATGGTGTACTCGACCCGGGAGGGCGCGGGACCGCGGCTGCACCGGCATCCGTACACCGAGACGTTCGTCGTGCGGCACGGCCGCGCGCTGTTCACGGTCGGCGACGAGCGGCTCGAGGCGGTCGGCGGCCAGGTGCTCGTGGTGCCCGCGTTCACGCCGCACAAGTTCGCCGTCGTGGGCTCCGACCCGTTCGTCTCGACGAACATCCACGCGAACCCGACGTTCGAGACGGAGTGGCTGGAGTAGTCCGCCCCGGCCGGCGAGGGCGGCCGCGCCGTGACCGGAGTACCCTGTGCCTCACGTTCCCCCTGACGATGGAGACGGGAGGGGATCATGGCCGCCAAGCCGCTGCGATGCCGCCTGGGCATGCACAAGTGGGAGATTCGGCACGAACCCGAGACGGGCGACGCGTTCCACGTCTGCGCCCGCTGTGGGACGGAGCGCTCGCCCGACGGCCCGTCGGTGCCCTACGGCACCGCCGGCTGAGTCCGCCGAGTCGGCGGGCTGAGCGCGGACTCGTTCGCGTGCGCTCCAGAATGGACGGGTGACCGACCACGTCCTCATCGCCGGCCCCGCCTCCTGGAACCGCATCGTCGAGCTCGACCGACTCCCCGAACCCGTGCCGCATATGCAGTTCGCGCTCGGCGACTGGGAGACCATCGGCGGCACGTCGGCGGGCAAGGCGCTCGGCCT